>DASSSH010000028.1:0-26473 GCA_035708525.1 Candidatus Methylomirabilota bacterium | reverse complement strand
GGGATCGAACTCGCGCGCGGCCCACGCGAAGTAGTCTTTCGGGATGGCCATCCGCCGCCTAGAATAGCACGGCACCCCGCGGGAAACGCGCTAGGATGCCGCCGTGGCCGCGCGGCTGATGCTCGTGGAGGGCGTCGCGAGCAACCTCGAGTGCATCGCGATGACGCTGGTCCTGCCGCGCTGGACCCACGACGTACCGAGCCTCGGCCACGCGCTGCGGCTGCGCTGGCCCGCCGGGGCGAACCCCTCTCCCTCCTGGGGAGGGAGAGGGTCAGGGTGAGGGTGGGCGGGAGCGCTCGGTCAGACCTGGAAGAGCCCGCCCACCTTCATGGCGAGGCCCATGTCGCCCTTCAGCTTGAGCTTGCCCGACATGAACGCCATCTGCCCGGACAGCTTGCCGGCGATCATGTCGAGCCAGTCCTGGGAGGACATGGTCAGGGTCAGGTTGGGATTGGCCCCGGGGCCGGAGTTGACCGCGCACGTCCCGTCCTTGATGACGGCATGCCACGTGCCGCCCTGATCTCCGGTGATCTCGTACTGGATGGTGGCGTTGACACCCGCGGCCTTGTCGGCGCGGAACTTGCTCGGCATCTGGTCGAAGGTCTCTTTCACTGTGGGCATTTCGGCTCCTCCCTTGCGTGGCGTCGCTCGCGCTAAAAGGTGAACAGGTCCATTCCGCCCGTGACGGTGAGCACGGCGCCGGTGATGTAGCGCGCGCGCTCGGAGCACAGGAAGGCGATGGCGTTGGCGATGTCTTCCGGCTGGCCCTCTTTCTCCATGGCCACCCGCTTGACCATCCGCTCGTACATCGGCGACATGTTGGCGTTGGGTCCGATGATGCCGGGGGCGATGACGTTCGATGTGATATTGTACCGCGCCCCCTCGAGGGCGACCGACTTGGCGAAGCCGATCACGCCCATCTTGCCCGTGGAGTACGCGGTCTGGCCGAATCCGCCGAGCAGCCCGGCGATGGAAGCCATGCAGATCACCCGCCCCCACTTGCGCTCGCGCATCCCGGGAAACACGGCCTTCGTGACGTTGTAGGTCCCGGTGAGGTTGATCTTGAGGTTGAGATCCCAGTCCTCGTCCTTCATGTCCTTGAGCTGGCCGAGCGTGTAGATCCAGCCCGCGTTGTTCACGCAGATGTCCACCGGGCCGACCTCACTCTCCGCCTTTCGGATCGCGTCGGCCAGCGCCGGCCGGTCGGTGATGTCCGCGGCGTAGCCCCGCGCGGTCCCTCCGCCCTCGCTGATCTCCCGGGCGGTCTCACTGGCGCCCTCGGCGTTCATGTCCAGCACGATGACCTTGCACCCCTCGGCCGCCAGCGTGAGGCAGTCCTGCTTGCCGAGGCTGCGCGCCCCGCCGGTGACCAGCGCGACCTTGCCCTTGATGCCCAGATCCATCGCTATTTCCCCTTGAACTGGGCCGGCCGCTTCTGAAGGAAGGCCTGGATGCCCTCGCTGGCATCCTCGGTGCGGATCACCTTCTCGAAGGCGCGCACCTCGATCTCGATAGCCTGGTCGATGGGAGCCTGGATGCCGTCGTCCACCGCCTCGATGATCAGCCGCGAGGCCAGCGGCGCCCGCTTGCCGAGCTCCCGCGCGAGCGCCTTCGCATCGTTGAGCGTCTCGCCTTCCTTCGACAGCCGGTTCGCCAGGCCGATGCGGTGGCACTCCTCGGATGGGATCTGGGTGCCAAGCAGCAGGTACTCCAGCGCGCGGCCGCGGCCGATGAGCCGTGGAAAGCGCTGGGTCCCGCCGTAGCCCGGGATGATGCCTAGATTCGATTCGGTCTGGCCCATCCGCGCGCCTTCCTTGAGGATGCGGATGTGGCAGCCCATGGCGATCTCGCAGCCGCCGCCGAGCGCGTGGCCGTTGATCGCGGCGATGACGGGCTTGGGGAAGCGCTCGATGCGGCGGACGACGGAGTTGCCGAACCGGATGAAGGTGGCGATGTCCGGCCCCGAGAAGGCCGAGCCCAGGTCGGCGCCGGCGCAGAAGATCTTCTCCCCCGCCCCGGTGATGATGACCGACCGGACGTTGGGATCGCTCTCGACGTCCGACAAGGCCGCGTTCAGCTCCCGCATGAGCTCGGCGCTGATGGCGTTGGCCGGAGGCCGGTTGAGGGTGATGACCGCGAAGGTCTCCTCGCGAGCCAGCGACAGGGTCTCGTACGGCATGGGGCAGGCCTCCTCTTACTTGTTGGCGGCGACGCCCTGCAGGAACAGGTCCGCGACGGCGTCGGCGGTGTCCGCGAGGCGATATTCACGCTTGCCGAGCACCCAGGACGTCGCCATCTGGTCCATGGCGCCGAAGAGCATCTTGGTGGCGACTTTGACGGGCAGGTCGGCGCGGAACTGGCCGGCGGCCACGCCTTCCTCCAGCACCGACGCGATCAGGGCGAAGTAGGACGCGATCTCCTGGCTCGAGGCGCCGCGGAAGAACTTCTGGCCCTGGCGCAGCTCGATCTGAACGACCTCGGCCAGCTCGGGGTTGCGCTCGAGCAGCTCGAAGTGCAGGTACACGAGCCGGCGCACCTTGGAGACCGGGTCCGGCTGATCCGCCATGGCTCGCCAGAGCTTGGCCACGAACTCCGCCATCTTCTCGCGGAACAGGGTGGTGAGGATGTCTTCCTTGGTCTTGAAGTAGAGATAGATCGTTCCGGCCGCGATGCCCGCTTCCCTCGCGATGTCGGAGACGCGTGAGCTGAAGTACCCCTTCCGGGCGAAGACCCGGACGGCGGCTTCGATGATCTGCTGGGGCTTGTCGGGGTCGCGCATGGCGGGCGATGAACCGCCGTTCATTCTATTCGGGGCCCGGCGGACTGTCAAACGGAAGTTGGCTGGGGGCCCTGCTCCCTGCAGCGCTCGACGTACTCGCGCAGCCGGAGAAACTCCGGCTGAGCCAGGTTGGCGAAGACGAGGACGGCGCCGCCGACATACGCCTCCCATACCACGGCCGGCAGGCGGAGCGGCCACAGCTCGCCCGAGCCCGGCAGATCGAGGACGACCATATCGCCCGGCACGAGGGTCTTGTCGGTGACCACCCGGGTGCCCGAGGCGCTGAGATCGACCGTCACCCCTTGAGCGGTACCCGCCGAGCCGCCTTCGATCCGGATCGACAGGGTCACCGGGACCCGGGGCGAGCGACGCCGGATGTCCCCGGGGGAGACGAAGGTGGCGACGCGCTCGGCGGCCGCGTCGGAGAGCTTGAGGAAGGCCAGCGCCAAGCCCTCACGATCACGGCGGACCACACGCGCGACGACCTCGATCCGTCCGGCGTCGGCCGGCAGGCTCACGCGGAGCGTGATATTGCTGCCCACGGCCGCCTCCGACTCGGTCCGCAGCTTGACGCCCGACAGACTGACGTCGGTGACCTCACCGGAGACGACCCGGCCGTCGATAGATTCCACGATGGCCGGCCACGTCACGCGTGCGCGCGGAAAGCGGCGTCGGTCCTGAGCGCTCACATCGGTCTCCCGGCTGTGTAGGGTAACCCGACGGGACGGGACACGTCCCGACAACTTCCAGCACCTTGGAGCCTTGTCCGTCGGCTGTCAAGCGCTTCGAGGCCCGCCGACCGCTCCCTTGACCGTCTGAGGCCCAACGCGTACGATGCCGGCACATGCCGCCAGCGATCGAGGCCATCAAGTACCGGATCGGGATCATGCCGGGGCCCTGGCCGTCGGGACGCGAAGGCGGCGCGTTCCTCTGGACGCTCTGCGAGTTCCTCGAGCGGAGCGGCATCGACTCCATCTGGCTCTCGGACCGGCTCTCGTCCCCCGCGCCCGTCCCGGAGGTCATGACGACGCTCGCCGCCGTCGCGGCGCGGACGGAGCGACTGAAGTTCGGACCCAGCGTCATCGTGCTGCCCTATCGCACGCCGGTCGTCGCCGCCAAGGAGCTGGCGACCATCGACTGGCTCTCCCGCGGCCGCCTCTTCCCGGCTGTCGGCGTCGGCGTCGAGCTGCCGCGCGAGTTCGAGGCCTCGGGGGTGCCGTTCAAGGAGCGCGGCCGGCGCACCGACGAGGCGATCCGCGTGATGCGGATGCTCTGGAGCCAGGACGAGGTGAGCTTTCAGGGCGAGTTCTACCGGCTCGACCACGTGACGATCTTTCCCAAGCCGTGGCAAACGCCCCCGCCCATCTGGATCGGCGGCAAGAGCGAGGCTGCCGTCAAGCGCGCCGCGCGACTGGGTGACGGCTGGATCCCATCCTTCATCACCCCGGACGAGTTCCGACCTGGCGTCGAGAAGGTTCAGGAGCTGGGGCGCGCCGAGGGTCGCATGGTGCCCGCCGACCACTTCGGCACCCTCATCAACTTCGCCGTGGCGCCGACCCCGGAGGCCGCGCGCGCGCTGGCCCAGCCCTTCATCCCACGCGGCCGGGTTGACGAGGCCACCCTCGCCCGATGCACCGCCTTCGGCCCCGTGGAGGTGCTGGTCGCGAAGATCGAGGAGTATGTCAAGGGTGGGGGCTCGAAGTTCATTCTCCGACCGCTCTGCCCGCCCGAGCGGATGCTCGAGCAGCTCGCCAGCGTCGCGGAACAGGTGGTCCCCGAGTACCACTCGCGCTGAGCCCCCTCACCCTGACCCTCTCCCCCTAGGGGAGAGGGAACTTGCCTCATCGGGATGAGCGGCTAGTTCCGGGTCAGCAGCCCGGCGAGCAGCTCGGGGTCGACGTTTCCGCCTGACAGCACCACGCCCACGCGCGCGCCCTTGGCCAGCGGCAGCCTGCCCGCGAGCAGCGCCGCGGCGGGAACGGCCCCCGTCGGCTCCACCAGGATCTTGCCGCGCAGGAGCAGGAAGCGCACCGCATCGGCGATCTCGCGGTCGGAGACGAGCAGCACGTCGGTCAGGTTGCGCTTGAGGATCGGAAAGGTGAGCACCCCCGGCGAGAGATTGCGGATCCCGTCGGCGATGGTCGGGGGCGGTGGGATGCTCACGCGCTCGCCCTTGCGGAGCGACAGGAAGGTGTCGTTGGCCGTGTCGGCCTCGACACCGAAGATCTTCATGGCCGGAGACATCGCTCGGGCCACCGTGCTGCAGCCCGCCATGAGCCCGCCGCCGCCGATCGGGGTCAGCAGGGCATCGAGCTCCCCCGCATCCTCGAGCAGCTCCAGGGCCGCCGTGCCCTGTCCGGCCATGATGGCCGGATCGTCGTAGGGAGGCACGAGGACGCGCCCGGTCTGTTCCACCAGCAGGCGCGCCCGCGCCTCACGATCCTCGGTCTGGCGGTCGTAGGACACCACCTCGGCGCCGTAGCCGCGCGTGGCCGCGAGCTTGAGGGCCGGGGCGTCGATCGGCATGAGGATCAGCGCCGTGGTACCCGTGAGCCGGGCCGCTAGAGCAACGCCCTGAGCGTGATTGCCGGAGGAAAAGGCCACGACGCCGCGGCGGAGCTCCTCGGGCGAGAGCGTGAGCAGCTTGTTGAGCGCGCCGCGGATCTTGAAGGCGCCGGCCCGCTGGAGGTTCTCGCACTTGAGGAACACGGAGTAGCCGGTCGCCTCGTCCAGGGACCGGCTCGTGAGCACGGGCGTGCGGTGGATCCGGCCCTTGAGCCGCGCGGCCGCGGCCTTGACGTCGTCGAGCGTGAGATCGGCCACGGAGCGCGCCTAGGCTGGTCTGAACGGCTGATCGGACACCGACCGCTCGAGCGGCGGCCCATAGATCACGAGCGCCTTCACCGCCGTGAGGGCCTCGAAGCGGTGCGGCATGCCGATGGGAAAGAAACAGGCCGTCCCCGGTCCGACTTCCTCCTTCCCCGTGTCGCCCACCTCGACCAGGGCGCGGCCCTCGAGGATGTACACGGCCTGCTCCTCGGCGTCATGACTGTGGCGTTCGGCGACCCCGCCGGGCTCGAGGACGCCGAGCACCACTTCCACGTGAATGGAGCCGTTCACGTCCCGGCCGACCAGCCGTCGGTTCACCGTTCCCGAGTGCATCGCGGGGGAGTAGGGGGGCACGTTCTCCGGGCGCACGATGTATTTCATCAGATGACTCCTTGCTCGCGGAGGGTCTCGAGTTCCTGCGCGCTCAGGCCGAGCAGGTCACCCAGCACCGCGTCGGTGTGCTGCCCCAGCAGCGGCGGCGGCTGCCGGATCTCGCCCGGCGTGACCGAGAACTTCACGGGGATCCCCACCAGTCTCACCCGCCCGGCCGTCGGGTGCTCCACCTCCTGCACCATTCCGCGGTGGAGCACCTGCGGGTCGCGGAAGACCTGGTCCACCGTGTTGATGGGGCCCGTGGGCAGTCCGGCGGCCGCGAAGGCCGCGATCCATTCGTCGCGGCTGCGCCCCGCGAGGCGCTCCTCGATCAGCCGCACCAGCTCCTGCCGGCGCTCCACCCGCTTGAAGTTGGTGTCGAAGCGCGGGTCGTCGGCCCAGTCCGGGGCGCCGATGACCTCGCAGAAGGCCTTCCACAGCCGCTCGTTGCCCGCCCCGATGATCAGATATCCGTCGCGGGCCTTGAAGGCCTGGTACGGAACGAGGGACTCGTGGGCGCTGCCCCACCGCCCCTGGACGGCGCCGGCCACCAGGTAGGCCGTCGCCGCGTTCATCATGGCGGCGACGCCCGACTCCAGGAGCGAGCACTCGACCTTCTGCCCCTCGCCGGTCCGCTCCCGATGCAGCAGCGCGGCCAGAATGGCGCCGTGGGCATAGAGCGCGGTGATCTCGTCGATCAGCGCCACGCCGGCCTTGACCGGCGGGCCCTCGCGCTCGCCCGTGATGGACATGAGCCCGGTGATGCCTTGGAGGATCGAGTCGTAGCCCGCGCGCTCGCGCGCCGGCCCGGAGTTGCCGAAGCCCGAGATCTGGCAGTAGATGAGCCGCGGGTTGACCCGGCGCAGGACCTCGTAGTCGAGCCCCAGATCTTCCATGGTGCCGGGCTTGAAGTTCTCGATGACGACGTCGGCCTGCTTCACGAGCTCCTTGACGAGGGCCTTGCCGCGCGGGTGCTTGAGGTTCACGGTCACCGACTTCTTGTTCCGGTTGATGGAAAAGAAGTAGGCCGCCGAGCCGTCGGGCGCCTTGGGCGGGACCCAGCCCCGACTGTCGTCGCCCACTCCCGGTTGCTCGATCTTGATCACCTCGGCGCCATAGTCGCCGAAGATCTGGGTGGCCAGCGGGCCCGCGACGATGCGGGAGAGGTCGATGATCCGGATGCCTTCGAGAGGCCGGCTCATGGCCGTGATTATAGTCGAACCTCGAGAGGGTTGTTATACTGCCGGCATGCGCTACTGCCGTGCTGCGATCCTGGCCGCGACGCTCCTGCTCTCGGGCTGCACGCTGATCTCCGTCGACCTGCAGCCAAGGATCCGGCCCCTCGTCGAGGAGACGGTCGAGGGCTCGGGGACCGCCAAGGTCCTCCTGCTCGATCTCTCAGGGGTGCTCACCGAGGAGACCGTGAGCGTCTCGCTCACCACGCCGCCGCCGCGCGTCCCCCTGCTCGCGCGCGTTCGCGAGGAGCTGCAGAAGGCGGCGGAGGACGACCGCGTCAAAGCGCTGATCGTGCGCATCAACAGCCCCGGCGGGACGATCACCGCCTCCGACATCCTCTACCGCGAGATCCACGACTTCAAGGCGAGGCGAAAGATTCCGGTGATCGCGGCGATCATGGACGTGGGCGCCTCCGGCGGGTACTACGTGGCGCTGGCCGCCGACTCGATCTTCGCTCACCCGACCACGGTGACGGGCAGCATCGGCGTCGTCATGCTGACCGTCAACGCGCAGGGTCTGATGGAGAAGATCGGCGTGACGCCGCTGGCCATCAAGTCCGGCGCCAAGAAGGATGCGGGCTCGCCCTTCCGCGCGCTGACACAGGACGAGCAGGCCATCTTCCAGGGCGTGATCGACGAGATGTACGGCCGCTTCGTGAAGCTGATCGTGCAGGCGCGGAGAATTCCGGAGGAGCGGGTGCGGGGCCTCGCCGACGGGCGCATCTATACGGCCGAGCAGGCCAAGGCGCTGGGCCTCGTGGATCGGATCGGCTACCTGGATGACGCCGTGGCGGCGGCGAAGAAGGCCGCCGAACTCAAGGACGCCCGTCTGGTGATGTATCACCGGCCCAGGGAATACCGCGCCAACTTCTACTCGACGACGCCCGTCACTCCGGGCTCGGACTCCGCTCTCGCACAGCTGGCCACGACGCTTGTGGGCCCCGGGCCCCGCTTCATGTATCTCTGGTGGCCGTAGCCTAGGCGCCGGCGAAAGCGGGCCGCGGCCCGGAAGCGGGCGGCGCTGGCCGCGCGAACGGCGAGCGGTAGTCCAGCACCTCGCGCAGCTTCCGGGCGAGGACCTCCGCGGCAAATGGCTTGGCGATGAACGGCGCGCCCGAGCGCAGCATCCCGTACTGCCCGACGATCTCCGTCGTGTATCCCGACATGAAGACGAATTTGGCGGCCACCCGGATGGGCTTGAGCCGCGCCGCCATGTCGGGCCCGTTGAGCCCGGGCATCACCACGTCGGAGAGCACGAGATCGATCGGGCCCGGATGGTGCGAGGCCACGGTCAGCGCATCTTCGCCGTCTCGAGCCTCCAGCACGTCGTACCCCTTGGGCTCGAGGATGTCCCGCACCAGAGCGCGGATCTCGGGCTCGTCGTCGACCACCAGAATCGTTTCCATTCTCGGCCCTCCACAGGTGTCAGCGAATTGTCGGCGCGCGGCTCAGGGCTTCCCGAACCTTCCGCGCGAGGCCATCGGGGGTGAACGGCTTCTCGATGAACAGTGTGCCAGACGCCAAGACGCCGTGGTGCACGATCGCTTCGTCGGTATAGCCTGACGTGTACAGCGCCCGCGTCTCGGGGCGTGCCGGGGCCAGACGCTCGACCAGCGCGCGTCCGCTCATCTTCGGCATGACGACGTCGGTGAGCACCAATTCGATAGGTCCGGGATGGCGCTCAGCGATGAGCATCGCCTCTTCGGGATCCGACGCTTCGAGCACTCTGTATCCGAGGGTGTTGAGGATGTCGCGGCTGAGAGAGCGGACCTCCGCCTCGTCCTCGACGAGCAGAATGGTCTCATTGCCGCCGGCGATCTCGGTCTGGGACGGCGCTTCCACCTCAGTGAGGTCTTCCTCGACCAGCGGAAGATAGATCTTGAAGGTGGTGCCATGGCCCGGCTCGCTGTAGAGGTGCACGCTGCCGCCGCTCTGCTGAACGATCCCGTAGACGGTCGCCAGGCCCAAACCGGTGCCCTTGCCGGGCTCCTTGGTCGTGAAGAAAGGCTCGAAGACTCGGGCGCGTGTTGCCTCGTCCATCCCAATCCCCGTGTCGCTCACAGCCAGCATCACGTACCGGCCGGGCGGGACTGACACATGCCTCGCGGCGTAGGCCCCATCCAGCTCCACGGTCGCGGTTTCGATGGTAAGCTTCCCGCCCGACGGCATCGCATCGCGGGCATTGACGGCGAGATTGACGATGACCTGCTCGATCTGGCCCGGGTCGGCCTTGGTACGTCCGAGCGCCCGATCCGGCACTGCCGCCAGCTCGATGTCCTCGCCGAGGAGCCGGCGCAGCATCGGTTCCATGCCCTCGACGATCGTGTTGAGATCCAGCACCTGCGGCTTCAGGACCTGCTTCCGGCTGAAAGCGAGCAGCTGTCTGGTGAGTGTCGCTGCGCGCTCGGCCGTGCTCCGCACCAGCTTTACCTCGCGGTGCAGCGGCTCGTCGGGCCGAAGCCGCGCGAGCATCATCTGGGCCCGGCCGGTGATTACCGTCAGGAGGTTGTTGAAGTCGTGGGCGATCCCTCCGGCAAGCTGCCCGATAGCGTCCATCTTTTGAGACTGGCGGAGCTGCTGCTCGAGCTCGCGGCGCTCGGTAACGTCCTTCAGGATGCCGACGGTGCCGACGATGGTGCCGGTCGCATCGCGCAAGAGCGACAGTGATGCGCTCACGGCCACGGATCGACCGTCGCCCCGGTGGAAGACCAGCTCGTGATTCCGGATCCGCCCGTCGCGTCGGAGGCGGCTCATCACGTCCCGCGCCTGCTCACGGCCACCGTCATAAAACTCCGCGACGGGGCGACCCTTGACCGTGTCCGCCGTGTACCCGAAGATCTCTTCGGCGCCCGGGCTAAAGTAGGTCACCCGCCCCTCCTCGTCAGTCGTGACGATGGCGTCGGCGGAGTTCTCCGCGATTGACTGGAGGAAGTCTCGCGCGTCACGGATCTCCCGGTAGAGCCGGGCGCTCTCCATAGCGACGGCGGCCCGATCGGCAAAGCTCTGTGTGAGGCGCGTCTCTTCCTCGCTAAAGGTCCGGCCAGCACGGTCGCAAACCGCCAGGGCGCCGATGACCCGCTCGTGAATGCGCAGTGGGACGGCGAGGACCGACCGGAACGGCGCCTGGATGACCCGCGTTCGCATCTCCGGAGTGTACGAGACCCGCTCGTCCTCGAGCACGTTAGGGCTGCTGAACGGCGCCTGGGACCTGACCGCCAGAGCGACGGCGCCGGTGCCGGATGCGAAGACTACTGGATGCCCGAGCACGCGATCAGTGTCGCCTGAGGCGACGAGCGAGACGAGGTTTTCAGAGTCGGGCTCCAAGTGGTAGAGGACCGCGATGCGGGCACCGACGGCCCGGCGGATGCTGTCCGCAGTCCGCTGGGCAACCTGATCCAGATCGAGCGTCTCCGCCAGGAGACTTCCGAGCTCCGCGAGGCTCCGCATGTGGCTCGCCTGCTGGCTGGCCTCGCGGTAAAGCCGCGAGTGCTCAATGGCGAGCCCGGCCTGTCGGCCGATACCCTCGATCAAGCGCAGCTCGGAGGCTGAGAAGTGGTGCTCATCGTTCCACCAACTCAAGATGAGGCCACCGACTGGCTCTCCCTTGACGATCATGGGCACGAACAGGATGGACCGCATCGGAAAATGAGCCATCGTCTCCCTGTCCAGGCGCGGGTCATCCGTGGCGCGGCTCGAGAACGCCGGCCTGTGACTGGCCCAGGATTCCTCCAGCAACGGATGGCCCTTCAGGGGGACGGGGAAGCGCTGGAACGTCTCGAGCAGATGCTTGGGGACGCGGTAGCCGGCCAGGGGACGGAGGCACCGCATCTCCGAATCCGCGAGGTACGCGCCTCCCATGTCGGCGCCGATGATCCGCGCCGTCTCGCGCGCGACGAGCCGCAGCGTCTCCGTCGGGTCGAGTGTAGTGCCGATGGCGCGGCTCACCGCCAGCAACGTCTCGGTCTCCCGCAGCTGCTGACTCGTCTCCTCAAACGACCGGGCGTTCTGGAGTGCGAGGGCCGCTTGGTCGGCAAAACCGGTCATAAGCTCGATTTCGCTTGCGCTGAACATCCGCCCCCCGACGTCTGCCAGCGCGAGCGCGCCGATCACCTCGCCTCCAACCATGAGCGGGATGCCAGCCGACGCTCTCAATGTCTCCTTCGCGGCCCGTTCCGCAAACCACGCGGGGAGCATGACGCCCGGCTCGACGAAGATGTCGGAGGTCCACACTACCTGCTTCCGGGCGATGGCTCGCCCCACGACGCCTTCGGTGCGGCGAATCACTCGGCCGAGCCACTGCTCGCGATTCGCCCCGGCCGACGCGACGCAGATGAGAGTCGCGGTCTCCGAATCGAGCCGATAGAGGTTGGCCTGGCGAATACGGAACAGTGACAGCAGTCTGGCCACCACCTGCTCCGCAGCCTTTACGAAATCCCGGCGCCCGGCGAGCTCCCGCCCTGCAAGGACGAGCGCCTGCGCGACGTCCTCGGCCCGGCGGCGCTCCGTGATGTCGACGTGGGACAGCATGGCGGCGCAACCAGGAGCCGTCAGCCGTCGGACAGACAGGAGAAACCATCGCTCCTGACCGGGGCCGTTGCATGGGTACTCGACGGTGAACTCCTCCTGCTTCCCGGCCAGCACCTGCTCGATTCCCGCGGCCGTGTCGTCGGACGTCTCGGTGCTGAATCTGGCGGCCCGGCGGCAGATCTCCAGGTAGTTCAAGCCCACACCCGCGATCGTGGCCGGGTCGGCGCCGTGCTCACGCCCGAACCGCCGCCACGCCTCGTTGACCGCGACGATAACGCCCGCTTCGTCCACGAGGGCCAGAGCAGACACCAACGAGTCGAGCAGGGCCTGGGCGAAGGCGCCGTCGCGCTTGAGTGGAAACGCCTGGGGCGCTCGATCGACGGCGCCGGTCTCGGGCCTCACCCGTTTCGCGCTTCGTTGCGCCGCGGCCGCGGATCTCATCGCCGCCCTTTCCAGAGCTCGAACTCGTGGGCGACTCGGCCGCGGCACTCCGGGCAGATCCCGTGGCTGAATGTCGCATGGGAGTGCTCGCTGATGTAACTCTCCAGTTGCTCCCAGGAGTTCTCGTCGTTGCGAATCCTCTTGCAGTACGAGCAAATCGGCAGCATCCCCTGCAGCCGCTTGACCTCCGCCAGGGCCCGCTCGGCGGCCTGCCGCGCGGCGCCCTCGGCCGCGAACAGCGCGGCGTTCCTGATGGCGAGGGCGGCTTGGCTGACGAAGCTCTCGAGCAGGCGCTCGGCTTCCGGATCGAGTCGGAAGGGCTCCCGACCGTTGAGCCCCAGCACGGCGAGCAGCGTCCCATCGAGGATGACCGGCACTCCGAGAAAGCTGGTCAGGCCGTGCCGCCGCCACCAGGCGGGCGCGACGAGGCGACCATCCCTGATGGCATCCGGCACGTTCAAGAACCGTCCATGGCGGGCGACCCAGCCGAGGACTCCTTCATCGAAGCTTATGGTCCGACATGGGAAGTCGGCATCCATAGCCGGGTCGGAAAAGCCGACGACCTGGAGGGTCTTCGATGGCTCATTGGCCAGCCAGAAGGAGGCGACCGTTGTCCCCCGCAGCTCAGCGGCCGCCTTGGCGATCTCGCGCAGCACGCGATCGGTGTCGAGTGAGCTCGAGATCAGCCGGTTGAGCCGGGTCATGGCGTGGAGCTCACTGATCCGATCCTCGAGATCTTCGTAGAGACGCCCGTGATCGATGGCGATGGCGGCCTGGTCGATGAATGCCTCCACGAGCGGATCGCCCTCGAGGCTCTCGCTCATCGGCTCACGGAAGACGACTGACAGGACGCCGAGGAGGTCGCTCCCCCGGAGGATCGGGATCGCACCGCCGCAGTGGAACCCCTTGGCGTGGAACCACTGCAGGTTGTGGACACGCTGATCGGCATCGAGGTCGTGCACGAATATCGGTCTGCGCGCCCGCGCCGCGTTGCCGACGATGCCTTCGCCGACGCGCATCCGAGGATCCGGATACTCCGCCAGCATGCTGGCGTTCGAGCTGGCCCGAGCATCGAGGAATTCCCCTGACGGTTCAGCGGTCCACACAATAACGAGCTCGGCTTGCATGAACGTCGCGGCCGCTTCGGCGATACGCCCGAGGATCCGATCGACCTCCAGTGACTCCGAGATCATCCGATTGAGGCTGGTGAGCGTGTCCAGACGTCTAACCCGATCCTCCAACGACGAGTAGAGCCTCGCGTTTTCGATCGCGATGGCGGCCTGGTCGGCGAAGGACGCCAGGTAGCTGAGATCGTCGTCGCTGTACTCGTGAGGCTCCTCGGTGTTGAACGTCAGCACACCGAGCACTTCGCCCTTGTGGGTGATCGGCAGCCCGAGGAAGGTGCGAATGCCGGCCTCCCGGTCGCGCCGCGCGAGAGAGTTCCGCGGGTCGTTCTGGGTATCGCCAACATAGAGCGGCTGGCCGGTGGCCGCGATGGTTCCCGAATAGCTCTGCCCGAGCGGCACCTCGAATCCAGCCGGCACGTGCCCGCCGGCGTGCGCGGCGAGACGAAGGACCTTCGCGTCCCTGTCCACCAGCAACACCTTCACGTGCGGCGTTCCTGCGATCTCCGAGGCCTCGTGGACGATTCGCTCGAGGATATTCTTGAGGTCGAGTCCCCCCATGACGGTCTGCCCCGCCCGCACCAGCGCGCTGAGCTGATCTTCCCGCTTGTGCAGCGCTGCGGTGCGTGCGCCGACTTCCGTCTCCAGCGACTCGGACAGCCGTGTGTAGCGGCGCACCTCCATATACGTGAGGACCAGTGCCACCGGCACGAAGGCGTAGTCGAAGACGCGCACGCTCTGGATCACCCGCGCCGCATGCAGGGCGTCGTTGAGCGCCAACAGGATGTACAGTCCGAAGCTCGTGAGGATGATCCGGCGCTCGGTCGGCTCGATCTGCCGAGCCCGCCACACCAAGAGAACGCAATAGATCGAGATCCCGAAGAGGTACGGGATGGGAAGGGCCACCCAGGGCCCGGGTACCGACGCCCAGTAGTGCCCGCCGAGACGGTCGACGCGGAGATAGATCCCGTTGGCTACGATCAGCTCCATAAACAGGGCCATGAACGCCAGGACGGCGCTCGTTCCGCCGAGACCGATGATCAGACGCCAACTGCATCGCCGGTTGACGATGGAATGCGTGAGGCCGACCATGATCGGGGCCAGCGTGAGAGCGCTGATCCAGGTCAGCCGTGAGCCGAGCCTGATCCCGTCGGGAGCGATCGAGGTCAGCTGGATGTAGTGGCTGACCAAATAGAACCCGGACACGAGGCACCAGCCCGCCGTCCAGAGATGACGAGGCTTGCGGCAGCTGCGCAGCCAGATCCACGTGTTCAGGAGCGCGCCGGCCCCCAAGCCCCCCATCATCATGAGGAGGAGCCAGGGCGGCAGCGCAGAAGATCCGTTCATGTCAGTCGGCCTCCCGACTACCGGTTACTCCCGCTCGCCCCGCAGGCACGCCGCATCGCCCTCCTGACACACGGTGAACGTCCGGACGTCCATCTGGCAGCCCTGGGTAGCCGATGTGAAGCCGCTGTTGACGGAGAAGGCGCGACCGTCGGCGAAGAGGCGCCCCTCGGCGCGGGCGGCGTCGAAGCCCGACGCGATGCAGACCGAGCGGGCCATGGCCGTGGAGCGCGTCATCAGGTAGAGCCCCTCGGGCCTGGCCACGATGCGCAGATCGTCGGGGGCGGAGAAGCCCGCCGCGCACCCGGCGAGCAGCAGGGTCAGGGCGGCCAGGATCATGGGCCGTCGCGGGAACCGCCTGGCTTTGTCCTCGCTCATCTCAAGCTCCTTGGCTTTCCAGTTTGAGGAGCCCCCGGCCCTCTGCCCTCCTGTCAAGGCAAGCCCGGTGCCACTGCCGGCCGGGTCTCCGCCGCTCAATGCGTCGCCGACACCCGGCCTGTTTTCAGACACTTAGCTGGCATCTCTCGAGCGCTGCCCCACTCACACGTCAACCACGAACGATGAGGAGGTATGGGCTCGATCCAAGGGTATGGCGCAATCGCCATAGGGGGGCTGAAGCGGATGGTGCAGCGGGGGCGACCGTGATCAGGCGGAGCGGAACTCTCGAGCCGAAATCCCGAAGCGCTTCATCTTCGTGTGCAGCGTCGTGTAGTTGGTCCGGAGCAGCCGGGCGGCGTGGCTCTTGTTCCCGTGGGCCAGCGCCAGTGCCCGGCGGATGGCTTCGGCCTCGGCGCTGGCGATGGCCGAGTTCACGATTTCCTTGAGTGAGCGCCAGCCTGCCGGCTCGTTCTCCATCGGGGGGGTGAGAGGAGAAGCGGCCGGCGCCGGGCGGAAGCCCGCCGATGTGAGGAGGGCGCCTGGCTCGGAAGTCATCGAGCTATTGGTGGAAAGCGCCCTCGTGGGCATGCCGCTCTTCATGGCGGAGGCAGCGGTCGTCCCCCTCGGCGCAGACGATGATGTTCCGCACCACCGCGCGGCAGCCGGGCACTCCCGCGCCACCGCTCCCGCCGTCGGTGACCGCGACGCCGCGGTTGTCGGCGAAGAGACGCCCATCGAGGCTTGCCACGTGATAGCCCGTGGCTGGCGCCGAGGCGATGCAGACGGAGCGCGCCAGCTCCGCGGACTTGGTCACCACGAAGATCCCGTTCGGCCTAGCAATCACTCGAAGATCGCCCTCAGCGGAGAATCCCGAGGCGCAGCCGGTGAGCGCCAGCCCCAGTAGCGCGAGCCCGAATCCGATGGCCTTCATGGCTGCCTCCTTGTCCCGGTTCTTCCTGTGCCCCATTCCGCTAAACAGGAGAGGCAAGCGGAGTGCCACGGGCTCAGACCATGGGAGGCGCGCCGCGGCGGGTCGCCGTTCGAGTCTGGATTTTCAATCAGTTCGAGCGAATCGAGGCGATGAGGGCGCGCGCGAGCGGTGACCCGAGTTCGGACCTACCCTCCAGCCGAATCGCAAGGGTTATGGCGCCGCGGCCATAGCCCGATCCCCACGATGAACGCCGTCAGGATCCCTGGAAGTCGCGGGCCGAGATGCCGTAGCGCTTCATCTTGGCATGCAGGGTCGTGTAATCCGTCCGGAGCAGCCGCGCCGCCTGGCTCTTGTTTCCTTTGGCCGCATCCAGAGCGCGCCGAATCGTGTGCCGTTCGGCATCGGCCGCGGCCAGCTCGGCCACCTCGCGGAGCGACAGATCGTCGCCCGTGGCGGGCGCCACGGCGGCCGGCCGGCCGGACACCGGGCCGGCGCCGAGCGCGGGCAGGAATTCGGGCGTGACCACGTCATCGGCCAGCAGGGCCGCCTTCCGGATCACGTTCTTCAGCTCGCGCACATTGCCCGGCCATTCGTGGCGCAGCAGCAGCTCCATCGCGTCGTCCGAGATGCTCCGCACCGGACGGCGCAGCTCCATGCTGGCCTCGGCCAGGAAGCGTTGGGCCAGATGCCGGATGTCCTCGCGTCGGCTCCGGAGCGGCGGCAGGACGATGGTGAACTCGTTGAGCCGGTAGAAGAGGTCGGCCCGGAACCGGCCGGCTTTGATCTCGTCCTCAAAATTCAGGTTGGACGCGGCGATGATCCGTGCGTCCACGGTCGCCGGACGTGTCCCGCCCAGCGGGGTCACCTGTCGCTCCTCGAGCGCGCGCAGCAGCTTGGCCTGGGTTGCGAGCGGCACGTTACCGATCTCGTCGAGGAACAGCGTCCCGCCGTGGGCGAGCTGGAGCTGCCCCTCCTTGCGGCGCGTGGCTCCGGTGAACGCCCCCTTTTCGTAGCCGAAGAGCTCGGACTCGACGAGCGTGTCCGGGATCGCGCCGCAGTCCACCGCGACGAACGGCTTCTCGCTCCGCTCGCTCTGGGCGTGGATCGCGCGGGCGATGAGCTCCTTGCCGGTCCCCGTCTCACCCTGGACGAGGACGGTGAAGTTCGAGTGCGCCACCTGCGTCGCCTGCTGGATGACGGCGCGGATCTGCGCGCTCGACCCCATTCGCTCGGCGAGCGAAGCGCCCTCGCCCTGGCTCTTTAGCTCGGCGACGCGGGCACGCAGCGTCTCGCGGTCCAGCGCGCGCTTGACCGTCAGCATCAGCATGTCCATCTCGAAAGGCTTGGTGACGTAGTCGTAGGCCCCGAGCTTCATTGCCTGCACGGCCGTGTGGATGTCGGTGTGGGCGGTGCAGATGATGACCGGCGGCTCGGGCGCCAGCCGCCTGATCTCGGGCAGCGCCGCCATCCCGCCCATGCGCGGCATGTTCAAGTCCAGCAGGATCACCGACGGCTGGTGCGTGCGCACCTGCTCGAGAGCGGAGGCCCCGTCCTCGGCCGTGACCACCTCGTAGCCAGCGGCCCTCAGGACTTCCTCCAGGATGCTGCGGATCTCGGCTTCGTCGTCGACGACCAGGATTCGCGCCGCCACGCTCCCCTCTCCCTACGCCGAGCTTCGCAGCCGGTAGATGGCCGTGTGTCGGACCGAGGCCACCGGTCGGGATCCCTCGGCGAGGAGCAGCAGGTCCAGCTCGACGAACTCGTGCCCCTTCCCCTCGAAGAGGTTCTTGACGCGAGCGCGTGTCTCGAGCCGCTCTCCGACCCGCACGACGCCCAGGTGCTGCCCCTGGCTCTCCACGTGAATCCACGGGCTGACGCGCACGTTCCGGTCGAGGGCCCGGTTGGCCTGGTCCAGGTAGAAGGCGGGGTGCACGGGCGCCCCGGCGGCACGATAGAGTGGGAGCATCTCGCCAACCCGCTCGAGAAAGGCCAGCGCGGTGGGGCGATCCACGACGACCGAGGGCGTGCCCAGGACGGCGCGGCCCGCCAGCAGCCGTCGGCTCACCGGGGGTCGCCGCTTGGGCAGGGGCGCGGCCGGATAGGCGGCGAGGTCGGGCAGCGGCAGCAGCGGTCCGCGTGGGAGGCCCATGGTCGCCGTGGCGCAGACTTCACCGTCCTTGTCCAGCGCCCGCGCCTGGATCGTGACCTCATCCTTCCGGTTGGCCGCCACGCTGGCGTGGATCGTCACCGGCTCATCGTAGTAGACCGGCTTCGCGAAGCGGATCGAGAACATGCCGTGGTCCAGCCAGGCGGGACCGAGCGCCGCGATGACGGGATGGGTCATCCAGGCGTAGACGATCACGCCCGGGACCAATCCGCCGCGGAAGCCGAACTCGCGCGCGAGTCGGTCCTCGTGGATCTTGTTCTCGACCGGATCCTGCGGGGCCGCGGCGCTGACGCGGTACTCGGGCAGGGTCGTGCCGACCACGAGGGCGTCGAGACTCATACGCTGCTCGCCGGCCGCAGCACGATCACTTCGTCGCAGGCTTGCCGCCGTAGGGACCGGCAGCGTCCTGCTGCTCGTTCCACCGCACCCAGGCGGCGTCCGCCTTGTCGCGGGTGAGCCGGCGGGGCTCGCCCACGGGCCCCGCCGCGGAAACGGTCAGCTCCTGTTCGTCGCTGAGGGTGCGCTCCCACGGGCGCTGCACGTCCGGTCCGGCGCAGACGGCGGTGCCGTGGTAGACGCGCACCAGCACGGAGCCGTCACGGTTCGTGCGGATGCCGATGCCGCCCCCGCGCACCGTGACGACGACGGGACCGGTATCCACCTCGAGCCGTGCCGAGCCGGCCGCGGCCGGTGTCACCGCAACCCAGAGCCAGCCGCCGTCGAACCGGGCACGCGTCGGCACGCCCGGCGCCGGCTCCCCTTCCTTGAAGAAGACCTGGCTGAGCTGGGACAGGCGCAGCGCCTGCCCGCTCGTGGTCATCAGCACGAGCCGGCTGCCGGCGAGTGTCCTTACACCGTCACCCGGACCGAGCTCGGCTCTCAGCTTGGCCGGCTCCCACGCGGGCGCGCCCTTCTTGTACGTCTCGGCCCGCCCGCTGAGCGTCACGACCTTGGCGGGAAGCTCCGCGGGCTGGGCCCCCGCCGGACCGGCCGGCCCCAGGGCGCCACCCCCCAGCACTCCCAGTATCGTCACGGCGAGGACGCGTCGCATCGCTGATCTCGGTCTGATCTCCCTGGAGATGTGAACTCCGTCCTGAACAGGTTAGCATGGGCCTCGCCGGATGCCGGCCAAACGATGTCAGCGCCCCGTCCAGCGCGGCGGCCGCTTCTCGAAAAACGCCGCGATGCCCTCCTTCACGTCGTCCGAGAGCGAGACGAGTGTCGTCAGCTCGCGGAGATAGCGGAGCGCCGCGCCGTATTCCATCGCGCTGGAGGTCGCGGCGGCCTCCTTGGCGATGGCCAGCGCGGTCGGCGACAGTCCCGCCAGCGTCTCCGCCAGCGCCGTCACGCTCGAGGCCAGCTCGGCGCGCGGCACGAGCCGGCTCACCAGCCCCATCTCGTAGGCCTCGCGCGCCGGAATCTGCTCGCCGGTGAGGATCATCCGCATGGCGCGCAGCCTCCCGGCGGCGCGGAGGATCGGCGCCATCACGATCAGCGGGAGCATGCCGATCTTGATCTCGGGCAGGCCGAAGACCGCGTCCTCGGCGGCCACCACGAGATCGCAGCCCACGGCGAGCCCGCAGCCGCCGGCCAGGGCGAAGCCGTGCACCTGGGCGATTACGGGTGTCCGCATCTTCGGAATCGCCTCGAGGATCCGCGCGAGTCCGCTGAACGACTCGCGCGCTTCGAGGGTGGTGCCCCGGTCCCCCACGCCCTTGAGATCCGCGCCGGCGCAGAAGGCTCGCTCGCCGGCCCCGCTCAGCACGATCACCCGTGCGGCTGGATCGCTCTCGAGGGCGGCCAGCGCGGCGCCGAGCTCGCGAATCAGGGTCGCGCTGAGCGCGTTGCGGACCTCCGGCCGGTTGAGCGTGACCCGCCCGATCCCGTCCCGGACGTCCACCA
This sequence comes from Candidatus Methylomirabilota bacterium, assembly GCA_035708525.1. Lineage (GTDB taxonomy): Bacteria > Methylomirabilota > Methylomirabilia > Rokubacteriales > CSP1-6 > DASSSH01. The sequence goes on along the minus strand of DASSSH010000028.1, from coordinate 6,444 downwards.
GGAGCGTTTCGTAGCTCACGGGGCTCGCTCCTCGAGAAGCTCCAGGAACTGCTTGAGGATGCGCGCGGTGGCGCCCCAGATCACGTCCTCGCCCGACACCTGGTAGAAGTGCACCGGATGGGCCTCGCCGTCGCGCTCCCACAGCTCAGTGTGAAAGATCGTCGGATCGCGCAGGACGCGCAGCGGGACTTCGAGCACGCGCTCGATCTCCCGCCCGTCCGGCGCGAACTCCACCCGGTCCGTCACGATGCCGACAACCGGCGTGATGATGAATGGCGTCGCCCGGGTCTCGGTGTCATCGAGCAGCCCCAGCACCTCCACGGCCTCGGCCGGCAGCCGGATCTCCTCCCACGCCTCCCGGAGCGCCGTCTCCACGCGCGAGGCGTCGCGCTCCTCGACGATGCCGCCGGGGAAGGAGAACTGGCCCTTGTGGTGTGGCACCGAGGCGGTCTTTTTGGTGAAGAGCAGGTGCGGTTCGCCGGGGTCGGTGATCGGCACGAGCACCGCGGCGGAGACGAGATCGCTCCGGTCCAGCGCCCGCCGGGGATGACGGCCCAACGCCGCGTCGAGACGCGCGCGAAGCTCGGCCAGCTCCACGCTACCGCGCTTTGAAATCGGGTTTGCGCTTCTCCGCGAAGGCTTTGGGTCCTTCGACCGCGTCCTCGGTGCCCCGCAGCGTGCCAGAGAGAAACGCCTCGAGCCGGAGGCCATCGGCGAGGGGCAGCGTGAGCCCCCGGAGCACCGCCTCCTTGGCCGCGCGCACGGCCAGTGGCCCGCGCTCGCAGATCGTCTGTGCCCACTTGCGCGCCGTCGGCATCAGCTCGGGCAACGGGACGACGGCGTTGATGAGCCCGGCCTGGAGCGCCTGCTCCGCCGTGAGTATCTGGGCCATCAGGATCATCTCCATGGCCTTGGCGAGGGACACCGTACGGGGTAACCGCTGGGTTCCGCCCGCGCCCGGCATGATGGCCCAGCGCACCTCCGGCAGGCCGAACGTCGCGTGCGGCGCCGCAATGCGCAGATCGCACGCCAGCGCCTGCTCCAGCCCGCCCGCCAGACAATGGCCGTTGATGGCGGCGATGACCGGCTTCCAGATCTCGAGCCCGCGTGTGATCCCGCCCAGGCCATAGTCGTTGTGCCCGCGCCCGCCCCCCTTGCGCCCAAAGGCGGCCGGGATCAGCTTCTTGAGGTCGGCCCCGGCCGAGAACGATTTCTCGCCCGCCCCGGTGAGGATCGCGACCCAGGCCTCGTCGTCGTCGCGGAACCGGGTCCAGGCCTCGATCAAGGCCTGATGCGTCTCCGGATCGATGGCGTTCATCGCGTCGGGGCGATTGATGGTGATCGTGACGATCCGCTCTTTCTGCTCGTACAGGACGGAATCCATGGCGGTCTCCTCGGGCGCGGCGTTGCGTGGCGTGGAACCGTTCGACGCAGCGAGAATATCGGAAATCTCGAGCGGAGTAAAGCCGGCGAGGTCAGCGTGTTCACGAGCACGCAGACCCGAGGCGCGGGGCCGAGCGAGCGCCGTATGGCGAGCCGTGTCGCGTTGCTCCGCTCCGGGCGGGGCGAGCGCGCGATCGCGGAGCGACTGCTGGAGCCCGAGCCCCCTCTGGGGGATGGGGGGTCGCGCGAACCGCGCCCGAGCGAGCGTCGGCGTACAGGCGAGCTATCGCCGGCGCGCGCCGAGGCCCCGTGCCTCGGGTCTGAATCGCTAGCTGACTCCTGGCGCCGGGCGAAATGGCGAGCCAGACGAGGCCCGAGGGAGGAGCCGACCGGAGGCGTACGTGGTTGTACGTTGAGGATCGGCGACGACCGAGAACGACGTATGGCGAAGTCAGTTCGCCCGGCGCTAGCTCATGAAGAAGCCGCCGTCCACATTGAGCGCCTGCCCGGTCATCCCACGGGTCTCGGGCAGGGCGAGAAAGACGGCGACGTGGGCGATTTCCTCGGCCTCCATCATCCGCCGCTGGGGCACGCGCCGCTTGAGATAGCGCTCGAAGATCTCGTCCCCCGGCATCTCGGTCACGACGCCACCGCGGCTCTTCACCTTCTGGGGCGCCAGGCCCATGCCTGCCCGGACATAGCCTGGGCAGATCGCGTTGACGGTGATGCCGGGGTAGCCCTGGGAGCCGAGCTCCGCCGCGAGCGAGCGCGTGAGCCCGATGACCCCGTGCTTCGAGGCCGCATACGCAGTGATGAAGGAATAGCCGCCCATCTTGCCGAAGACCGAGGAGATCGTGATGATCCGTCCTTCCCGCCGCGCCATCATGGCGGGTAGAACAGCGCGGATCGCGCGGTAGGTGCCGTTCAGATTGACATCGATGACCCGTGTCCAGGCGGCGGGATCCTGCTCGGCGAGGAGACCACTCGAATCGATCCCCGCCGCGGTGACCAACACATCCACGGCACCGAACTGATCGAGGGCGAGCCGGGCCATGGCCTCCGTGTCTTCCCCCTGCGTCACGTCTGCCCGCAGCGCGGCTGCCTTGGCGCCTGCGGAGCGGACCTCCTCGGCCACCCGCTGCACCTCCGCCTCGACGTCGGAAGCCAGCACGAGCCGCCCGCCCTCGCGGGCGAAGGCCAGGGCGATGGCGCGGCCGATGCCCCGGCCGCCGCCCGTGATGACGACGACTCTATCCCGTAGCCTCACGGCGATCTCTCTGGATGTCGAATTCCCGCTCCCCTCTGGGGGAGAGGGTCGGGGCGATCGAACTACACGAAGCGGCAGGTGACGTCGCCCAATCGGGCGAACGAGGCCCGAATCGACTCGCCAGCCTTGGGCCTGAGGATCTTCGAGATCGACCCCGTCAGCACCACGTCACCGGCGTGAAGACTCCGCCCCGCCCTGCCCAGCGCATTGGCCAGCCAGGCGAGTGAGTTGAGCGGGTTCCCCATGACCTCGCCGGTCGTGTTGGTCGCCACGACCTCGCCGTTGTGCTCGAAGACAACGCGCTCCTGAGCGAAGTCCACGCCGGCCGGCGACACCGCGCGGCCCAGCACGATAGCGTTGGTATAGACGCCGTCGGCGACGACGTCGGCTCCGCGCGGCTTGCCCGAGAGTCGAACATCGATGAGCTCGAAGGACGGCATCGTCTCCCCGACCGCGGCGCGCGCCGAGGCGGCGGTGACACCCGGCCCGGTGAGCGGGGCCGTGAGGCGAAAGGCGGTTTCCACCTCGACCGCCAGCCCGACGAAACGGGAATAGGGCACGGCGTCGCCGCTGGAGAACACGCCGGACGCCAGCATGAAGCCGAACACCGGCTCGCTGACGCCGTATTGCTGCTGGAGCGACGGGCTCGTGAAGCCCACCTTCCATCCGATCACCCGCTCTCCACGGCCCGCCAGAGCCTGCGCCAGCGCCCGCTGGACGGCGTATCCCTGCTCGAGCGTGAGATCGGGAGCCGTCTCGCTGAGCGGCGTCATCAGCTGAGGGCTCACGCGGCCCTTGAGCAGTTGCTCGACAGCCGCAGGGATCGAGATGGGCACGGGGAATCCCCGAGTCTCAGGTCGCGGCGGGCCGCGACTGGATCCGCTCGACCACGGCGGAGAGCACGGCCGCGGCGCTCCCCCGGATCACCAGATCGGCGTGATGATCGTGGGGCGTCTCGCTGAGATTGACGATGGCCAGCCGCGCTCCCGCTTGCTTGGCGTGCAGCGGCATGGAGGCGGCCGGGTAGACCACGAGCGAGGAGCCCACCACCAGGAACAGGTCGGCCGCCCGTGCCCGCCGCTCGGCCTCGTCCAGCTCGCGGCGGGGCATGGCCTCGCCGAACATGATGGTCCGGGGCTTGATGACGCCGCCGCAGGGCGGGTCGCACAGCGGGACCTCGACGCCGCCTTCGAGCCATTCCTGGATGACCGCGCGATCGTACGGCCGCTCGCAGTCCAGACAGCGGGCCTGGGTGGCGTTGCCATGCAGCTCGACCACGCGCTCAGGCGGCAGGCCGGCGCGCTGGTGGAGGTTGTCGACGTTCTGCGTGATGACGCAGTCGAGGCGGCCCGTGCGCCAGAGCGTGACGAGGGCGTGGTGGGCGGGATTGGGCTCGGCGCGCCGGATCACCGGGAAGGTCTGCTTCCCCAGGTCCCAGTAGCGCCGCCGCCCGGCCTCGCTGGCCATGAAGTTCTGGTAGGTGAACTCATTGGGATCGAAGCGGTCCCAGATCCCACCCGGGCTCCTGAAATCGGGAATCCCGGACTCCGTGCTCACTCCCGCTCCGGTGAAGGCCACGAGCCGGCGGGCCGCCGACACGAGCTCGGCGAGCGTTTCGAGCGGATCGCTCACGGCCGCCGCTTTCCCTTCCTTCTCGGCAGCTTGGCTCTCGCCGCCTTCTTCTTTCCTCGAGCGGCCACACGCGCCTTCGGCGCGGTCTTTCGGGCCACCGCCAGATGCAGCTGGTTCCGCGAGCCGACGCCGCCGAGATGCGCCCGGCCGGAGCGGATCACCTTGATCCAGGCCCCGATCTCCTGCGCCAGCTCGGGGTAGCAATGCTCGCGGTAGGCTTCGAGCGCCCGCAGCGCCGCCGGGTCCTTCCAGGGCTTGAGCACGAAGGGCGCGTCGGGATCGTGCATGTCGAAGGGTCCCTCTGTCGCCATCGCCATCACGATATAGCGGCGCGTGAGCTCGGGCATATGAGCCTCCTCGATTCGCGGGTAAAGAAGGGCCGGGAACCCGCCTCGGGATTCCCGGCCCCATCTCGGGATCGACTCGGGCGCGAGTCAGGGCTGAGACAGCACCGCCACCGCCGACACCGCGCCCGGGCCGCCCAGGTTGTGGGCGAGCCCCATATCGGCCCCCTTGACCTGCATCTTGCCGGCACGGCCCACCAGCTGGTCGTGGATGTTGTTGATCATCCGGACACCCGACGAGCCGATGGGATGGCCACACGATTTGAGCCCTCCGGAGGTATTCACCGGCAGCGCCCCGCCGAGCCGAGTCTCCCCCGCCTTCGCCGCGCGCCAGCCGGCGCCGGGCTCGAAGAAACCCAGGTCCTCGTAGTTGACGATCTCGGTGATCGTGAAGCAGTCGTGGCACTCCGCCACCTTGATCTGCTTGGCCGGGTTGGTCACTCCCGCCATCGCGTACGCCGCCTTGGCGGCCTCGCGCGTCGCGCGGAACGAGGTGAAGTTCCACGAGGGGTCGAACTGGGTGTTCCAGTAGCCCGCCGTCACCGCGTAGGCGATGCCGCGGATGATCGTGTACGAATCGGTGAACTTCGACGCCAGCTCGGCCCGGGTCAGAATGGCCGCCGCCGCGCCGTCGGTGGTCGGGCAGCAGTCGAAGAGCCCGAGCGGCTCGGCCACCTTGGGCGCCTTCGCGTGCATCTCGGAGGTGATCTCCTTCTGGAAATGCGCCTTCGGATTCAGCGAGCCGTGATAGTGATTCTTGAGCGCAACCGCTCCCAGCGCCTCCTCGTCGGCCCCGTACTCCTTGAAATACCGAGAGGCCAGCAAGGCGAACATGCCGGGGGCCGTGCGCCCCTTGGCCAGCACCGGATGACCCCGGTTCACCGCCTGCGCGACGAGAGAGCCCCGGGAGGGCACCTCGCGCATCTTCTCGGCACCCACGGCCAGCACGAGATCGTACTCGCCCGAGGCGACGGCGAGCGCCGCGTTCCGCACGGCCTCGATGCCGGTGGCGCAGTAGGCGGCAACGCGCGTGACCGGAATCGGGAAGAGGTTGAGCGGGTCGGAGACGAAGGTGCCCGAGTTGCCCTCGAAGCCGTAGAGGAAGGGCTCGTAGCAGCCGAGCCAGGCGGCCTGAAGCTGGGTGCGCTCCACCTTGGCGTCGGCCAGGGCCAGCGACACCGCCTCGAAGATCATATCGGTGAGGCTCTGGTGGAAGTTCTCGCCGAACTTGATCGTCCCGGTGCCGATGATCGCGACCTTGCCGCCGAGTCCGCTCATGACCGTCTCCATCCTCAACATGGCCATGCCATGTTGACCGTGGTCGATTTGGTCGGCTCCCCGTTGAGGCGACTCAAGCCTACCTTGGTGCCGGGCCGGCCCGCAAGTGCTGACTGTGGCACAATTCTGGTCATGACCTGTTCGGCCTGTGGCGTCACCGCCCGCCCGAGGGCCAAGTTCTGTCACGAGTGTGGCGCTCGCCTGGAGTGGGCCTGCCCGGCCTGCGGCGCTGCGGTCGCGCCCGAGCAGAAATTCTGCGCCGAATGCGGCGCCGCCCTGCCCGGCGCCGCCAGCCTGGAGCCCCCCGCGCGGTTCACCTCGCCCCGCGGCTACACCCCCGCCCATCTGGCCGAGCGGATCCTCAAGGAGCGCTCGGCGCTCGAGGGGGAGCGCAAGCAGGTCACCGTGCTCTTCGCCGATGTGTCGGGCTTCACCTCCCTGGCCGAAGCCCTCGATCCCGAGGAAGTCCACGGCCTGATGAGCCGCGCCTTCGAGCTCATGCTCGCCGAGATCCATCGCTACGAGGGCACCGTCAACCAG
>DASSSH010000027.1:0-7810 GCA_035708525.1 Candidatus Methylomirabilota bacterium | reverse complement strand
TGAGCGCGATCCACCCGCCGAGGACGCGCATCATGCGCTCGGCGGCGTAGCGGTAATGCCGGACGAGGCGCGCGGATTCCTCGACGACGAAGTGTCCAGCCAGCGGATGCGTCACGGAATCAATACACTGCGGAGCGCTGTGTAGTCTTGATGAGGCGCTCGATCTCTTCCTCGGTGAAGCCGCCCAGCTCGCGGGCTTCCTTGGCGATGGAGATCGGGACCAGCTCATGATCGCCGTCGCGCCGGATCCCGCCGAGGTTGAAGCGCTCGTCGATCGACTCCTGGAACTCGATGGCCTTCCTCCGGCGCTCAGGATCGCCCTCGGTGAGCCGGGTCAGCCACTTGGAGCCCATGCGCACGTGGGTGATCTCGTCGGCCAGCACGAAGTCCACCGCGCGCTCGAGGATGGGGTCGCCGATCTTGCGCGCGATGTGGACGAGCTGGTTGAAGACATCGCAGGCCAAGCCCTCGAGGCCCCGGTTGACCCCCGCCACCCGGGCGGCGGCGTCCTCGGCGCAGGCGCAGCGCCAGAGGATCGTCGTCTCGGGGAACTCGCCGATGTAGCCGTCCAGATGGTCGAGGAGCCGGATGTAGATATCCACGTGGCGCGATTCGTCCCAGACCTGGCGCGCCATGTCCATGGTGAACTCCCACGGCGCATCGGGGAAGTCGCACACGGTGCGGCCCGCGCCCTCCATCGCCTGCAGCTCGCCCACCATGATGCCGTGCACCCGCTCCTTGATGGACTCACGGCTCATGAGGTCGGGGAACGGCGCCAAGCCCTGGTCGATCTTCAGCTGGGCGACATCACGCGCCCGCATCCGGATCATCCGCTCTTCTCGAGCGAGCTTGTCGTAGGCGATCGGACGTTCCATGGCGCTCCCCTGATCGAAATGAACCGCCGTTCAGCCATGGTAGCCGAACCGCCGCGGGAACGCAAACGCCCTGCCCGGGCGCGCCGGTGAAAGCAGCGCTCGAGGCGGCGGCGCCCGGGCCTCCGGGACGCTAGACCCGCTCCTTGAACTCCTTGCCGAGAAGGCCCTCGGGCCGGATCAGCAGCACGACGATGATGACGATGAAGGCCAGGGTGTTCTTGAACTGGATGGTCAGATACGCCCCGGTGAGGCTCTCGGCGACGCCGAGGATCAGCGCCCCGACCACCGCTCCCGGCAGGCTGTTGAGACCGCCGAGCACGGCCGCGGCGAATCCCTTGAGGAACGGGTCGAGCATGAACGACGGGTCGAGCAGCAGCGCCGGCGCCAGGAAGATGCCCGCGACCACGCCCAGGGCCGAGGCCGCGCCCCAGGAGACGCCCAGCACGAGGCGGGTCGGAATGCCGAGCGTCTGGGCGGCCATCACATTCTCCGAGGTGGCCCGCATCGCCAGGCCGAGGCGAGTGCGCTGGACGAGCAGGTAGAGGAGCGCGCTGCCCACGAGTCCAGCCGCCATCGTGGCGAGCGAAAGCTGGCTCACGACCACCCCGCCCAGTTTGTAGGTCGTCGTGTCCGAGATCGGGAACGGCAGCGACACGGGCTCGGCACCCCAGACGTAGACCACCACGCCCTGCAGGATCAACGCCAGGCCGAGAGTCAGGATGACCAGGCCGAGGAGGTTGGCGCCTTCGCGCTGGGCGCGCACCAGCACGGTGAGGTAGAAGACCACCCCGACCATGGCGCCCGCCAGCAGGCTCGCCCCCAGGGCCACGGGGAACGAGTAGCGGTTCGACAGCAGTGAGAAGGAGACGAAGGTCGCCAGCGTCGCGATGTCGCCATGGGCGAAATTCAGAACCCGTGTGGACCGGTAGATCAGCACGATGCCGAGCGCCACGAGGGCGTAGAGGCTCCCCGCCGACAGCCCGGTGAGCGAGTACTGGAGGAACTTTTCCATCAGCGGAACGGCCAGAGCTGGAAGTAGAGCCGCGTCTTGAGCCACAGCCCGAACAGTCCCAGGGGCTGAAAGATCAGCAGCAGCAGGATGGCCACGCCGTAGACGACCGGCACCATCTCGCGGAAGCCGGCGAGCACCTTGGGGACCACCAGCACGAAGGCCGCGCCCAGGATGGAGCCCTCGATGGACGCCACTCCGCCGATGATCACGGCCACGAAGAGGGTCAGGGACTCGGCGATGTTGAAGATCTGGGGCTCGATGTGCCCCAGCACCTGGGCGTACAGCGCGCCGTGCACGCCGGTGTAGAAGGACGAAATGGCGAAGGCCAGCAGCTTGTAGCGGGTCAGATTGACGCCGTTCACCTCGGCGGCAATGTCCGAGTCGCGGATGGCGATGAAGGCCCGGCCCACGTAGGAGGACATGAGGTTGTACGTGGCCAGCGTGAACCCGGCGAGCAGGAGGACGTAGACGTAGTATTCGTAGCGATTGGTCGAGAGCCCGAACAGGGGCTTGAGCTTGGCGATCGCCAGCCCCGAGCGCCCGCCCGAGAGCACCTCCCAGTTGACGAAGACCTGGTAGACGGCGACGCCGAAGCCCAGGGTCGCGATGGCGAGGTACGGCCCCTTGAGCCTCAGCGACGGGAAGCCCACCACGACACCTGCCAGCGCGGCGAGCACGCCAGCGCCGGCCAGCGCCGCGAGGAACGGCATGCCCCAGATGCGCATGTGGCCGAAGGCGAACGCGCCGATGGCGAGAAAGCCCGCCTGGCCGAACGAGATCTGGCCCGTGTAGCCGATGAGGATGTTCTGGCCCATGACCCCGATCGAGTAGAGGGCGACCAGGGTCACGAGAAACACCAGCCACTCGGGGACGAGCCACGGCAGGGCGGCCAGCGCCGCGAGGAGGAGAACCAGGAGCGCCCGGGCGACCGGCTTCCGCGCGAAGCGCAGGTCCTCCGCGTAGGATTCGACCAGATCCATTCGCGCCTGCTCAGTCCTTGTACAGGCTCTTGATCAGATCCGCGTAGCGCGTTTCGACCGCGCGCCGCTTCACCTTCTTGGTCGGGGTCACGTCGCCCTCCTCCTCGTAGAAGCGCCGCGGCAGCAGCGCGATCTTCTTGACCTTCTCGACCTGGGACAGCGTCGTGTTGACCTTCTCCACTTCACCTTCGATCAGCCGGACGACCTCGGCGTTCTGGGTCAGATCCTGGAAGGTCGTGAACGGCAGGCGGTGGTCCTGGGCGAACTTGGTGACGTTGTCTTCGTCGATCAGGATGAGCGCCGTCACGTACCGGCGCCGGTCCCCGATCACGACGGCATCCTGAATGTACGGGCTGAACTTGAGCTTGTTCTCGATGTAGGCGGGGGTGATGTTCTTGCCGCCCCCGGTGATGATGATGTCCTTCTTGCGGTCCACGATCTTGAGATAGCCGTCCTGCCACGCCCCGACGTCGCCCGTGTGGAGCCAGCCCTCCGCGTCCACGGTCTCGGCCGTGAGCTCGGGATCCTTGAAGTAGCCCTTGAAGACGTGGGAACCCCGCGTGAGGATCTCGCCGTCCTCGGCCAGGCGGACCTCGATGCCGGGCAGCGGCGGGCCCACGGTGCCGATGCGCGGTGCCTCGGCGCGATTGATCGAGATCACGCCGGTCGACTCCGTCATCCCGTAGCCCTCGATCAGCGGGATCCCGAGGGCGTGGTAGTACTCGAACAGCTCCGGAGAGGCCGGCGCCGCGCCGCACACCGCGATCCGGATGCGGTCGAAGCCCAGGCGACGCTTGAGTGGCAGCAGCACCGACCAGTAGGCGAGGCGATAGGCGATCGTCATGCCGAGCGGCGCCCCGCCGGGGGCGTGCTTGAGGCGCGCGTAGCGACGCCCGATGCCCACGGCCGCCCGGTACAGCGCGCGCTTGAGCCAGGTGGAGTCGTCCATGCGCAGCTCGACGGTGGAGGCCAGCTTCTCCCAGATGCGGGGCACGCTGCCAAAGTAGGTCGGGGAGACCTCGCGCAGGTTCTGAAAGAGCGTGTCCAGGCTCTCGACGAAGTTGACCACATAGCCGGCCCGGATCGCCCCGAACACCGAGATCAGGTTCTCGTAGATGTGGGCGAACGGGAGATAGGAGACCACCTCGTCCCGCTCGCTCACCGGATTGACGCTCTGCCCGGCTTCGATGCCCCACAGGATCGATCGGTGGGCGAGCATGGCCCCCTTGGGCGGTCCCGTGGTGCCCGACGTGTAGATGATCATGGCCGTGTCGTCGGCCTCGCCGCGCGCGAGCCGCTCGGCCACGGCCCCTGGATGGCGCTCGGCGAAGATCAGCCCCTGCTTGAGGAAGTCGTCGAAGAAGATCACCCGGGCGTCCTCGAAACCCCAGAGGCCCTTGGCGTCCCAGACTACGATGCGCTCGACCGGCGTGTCGGGCAGCACGGTCAACACCTTGTCGAGCTGCTCCTCGTTCTCCAGGAAGAGCAGCCGGGCCTCCGAGTGGTTGAGGAGGTACTTGATCTGCTCGGGCGCCGAGGTCGGGTAGATGCCGACGGTGGCCCCGCCGACGGTCTGGATGCCCAGATGGCAGTACAGCCACTCGGGCCGGTTCTCCCCCAGCACGCAGACGTTCTCCTGGTGCCGGAGGCCGAAGGCGAGCAGCGCGGCCGCCACCGTGTTCACGCGCGCGCCGTACTCGCGCCAAGAGACGCGGTGCCAGATGCCGTACTCCTTGAAACGGATCGCGAGCCGGTCGCCCTGCCGGCTCACCTGCTGGGCGAACAGTTGGGGCAGAGTCCGGACGGCGCTCTCGGTCATCACCATCTCCTCCTCTTGCGGTACAGCCGCCAGCCCTTGGCCGGCGCCTCCTCGCCACCCACTCCCAGATAGACCTCTCGCACGTCCTCGTTATCCGTCAGGTCCCGGGCCGTCCCCTCGAGCACCACGCGCCCGGCCTCGAGAATTGCCCCGCGCTGAGCCGCGCCGAGCGCCAGCCGCGCATTCTGCTCCACCAGCAGGATCGTGGTGCCGGTGCGGCTGATGGTCCCGAGGGCCTCGTACACGCTCTTGGCCACACGCGGGGCCAGCCCGAGCGACGGCTCGTCGAGCATCAGCAGGCGTGGCCGCCGCAGCATGGCCCGCCCGAGGGCCAGCATCTGCTGCTCGCCACCCGAGAGCGTCTCGGCCTGCTGGCGCTCCCGCTCCTTGAGGATGGGGAACATCCCGTAGACGAAGTCCAGGTCCTTCCTGATGCCCTCATCGCGCCGGCCCCAGAGCCCGAGCTCGAGGTTTTCGGCCACGGTCAGCTCCTTGAAGAGTCCCCGGTCCTCCGGCACATAGACGATGCCGAGCCGGGCGACGGCCTCCGGCTGCCAGCCGTCGATGCGGCGGCCGCGGAAGAGGATCTCCCCTTTCTTCGGCTGATCCTTGAGCAGCCCGGCGATGGTCCTGAGCAGGGTCGTCTTTCCCGCCCCGTTGGGACCGAGAACGGTGTAGATCTCGCCCTCGTGGACCTCGAGCGAGACGCCGAACAGCGCGTAGATCCGATCGAAGTACAGCGTCTCGATGCTCGAGACCTTCAAGAGCGCCGTCATTTTAGCTCGCTTGAATGTGAATCTTCTCGGTCTGGCGGTTGGGCTCCTTCGCGCAAGCGCTCATCCGAACTGCCTCGCTTGAATGTGAATCTTCTCGGTCTGGCGGTTGGGCTCCTTCGCGCAAGCGCTCATCTTTCATCTCGCTTGACTGTCAAACCATCCAGTTGGGCGGTTGGGCTCCTTCGCGCAAGCGCTCATCCGAACTGCCTCGCGTGTACGTGGAATCATTCGCCGAGGTAGGCGCGGACGACATCCGGGTGCTTCTGGACCTCGGCTGGCGTCCCCTCGGCGATCTTGACACCGTGGTCGAAGGCGACCATCCGGCCGGCGAGCCGCGAGGCCACGCGCAGGTCATGCTCCACCAGCAGCACCGTGATGCGAAAGCGCCCCCGGATCTCGTGGATCCAGTAGGCGAACTCCGCCTTTTCCTCCTGGGTGAGCCCCGAGACCGGCTCGTCGAGCAGCAGCAGGGTGGGCTCCGTGGCCAGCGCGCGGCCGAGCTCCACGCGCTTCTGGACGCCGTAGGCGCAGTCGGCCACGCGCGACTTGCGAACGGCCTCCAGGTTGAGAAACTCGACGATCTCCTCGCAGCGCCGCCGGTGGGCGATCTCCTCGCCCCGCAGGCGGAGCAGTGCGGCGAGGAAGTTCTTCCCGAAGTGCAGGTGCCGCCCGACCATGAGGTTGTCGAGCACGGTCATGTTGTGGAACAGCCGCAGGTTCTGGAAGGTCCGCGCGATCCCGAGCCGCGTGATCTCGTCAGGCGAGCGTCCCAGAAGGCTCGCACCCCGGAACGTGATCGCGCCGACCGTCGGGCGGTAGATACCCGTGATGCAGTTGAAGAGTGACGTTTTGCCGGAGCCGTTCGGGCCGATCACGGCGAGGGTCTCACCCTCCGCGATGGCGACCGCCACTTCGTGGAGAGCCCGGATCCCGCCGAAGTTGAGCGAGAGGTCCTTGACCTCGAGCAGCCCTCCCATCCGTCAGCAGGGGGGGCAGGGGGTCGAGGCGGCCGCGGGCCGAAGCCTCATGGGCGGTCTCCTGAGTGCGCGCCTGGGGAGAGCCGGTCCCCGGCTCTCCCCAGCCGTGCCGCGCGGGCGCCGGAAGCCCGCGCCTAGAAGTGGGGCTTGAAGACCTGCCAGGGCGCCACCTCGACGTAGGAGTTGTCGGCGGCCTTGTTGGCTCGCAGCAGGCGGACGGCGTTGAGACCGTGGCGCTGATTGGGTCCGAAGGTGACGGGCGCCGTCAACCCCTGGCTGTCGAAGTTCTTGATGTTTTCCATGCCCTCGACGAAGCTCTCGCGGCTGAGGTTCCGCCCGGCCCGCTTGAGGCCCTCGGTGGCGAGCACGATGGCGACGGCGCCCGCCAGGGCGGTGTTCTCCTTGCCCACGAGGGAGGGATCGTACTTGATCAGAATGTCGAGCATCTTCTTGCCGGCCGGCTCGTTGGCCGTGGCGTTCAGTCCCGCGAAGTGGGCCCCCTCCCACAGCTCGCCCAGCAGCTTGTACATGATGAGGTAGTCACCGAGCGGGAACGAGGAAACCAGCCTGGGTCGGTAGCCGACCTTCGCCATCTCTTTGACGACGTTGGCGCCGTGGGTGATGGTCGAGTAGAGCACCACCGTGTCGGCCCCGGACTCCTTGAGCTTAAGCGCGTGGGTACCCAGCTCGCGGTCCGAGAGCTCGTAGGACACCGCCGCGGCGAGGGAGCCCTTGCCGCCCGTGTTCTTGATTCCGCGGTTCACACCCTCGAGCCCGCCCTTGCCATACTCGTCGTTCTGGTGGAAGACGGCGACCTTCTTGGTCCCCAGCTTGTTGACCGCCGTGGTGACCAGGAAATCCCCCTCGTCGACGTAGTCCGGGTAGTTCACAAAGACGTAGCGGAGCTTCTCCTTCGGCTGTTTGGCCCAGATGGCGGGGTTGCCGTACGGGTTGAGCGTGAGGAACTTGTACTCGGCTACGTCGTCTTTGGCGGCGTTCAGCACCGCCGAGCCCAGGAGCCCGACGTTCATGAAGGCGGAATCCTTCATCTCCTTGAGGTTGGCGACGGCACGCCCGGGATTATAGCCGTCGTCCTTCATGATCACCTTGATCTTCCGCCCGTGGACCCCGCCCTGGTCGTTGAGGTACTTGGTGTAGGCCTCCATGGCGCGCGCGGTGTTGCTCCAGGCCGCCGCGGGACCCGACAGCGGAGTCGTGATCGCGATGGTTACCTCCGTGTCGGTGACGCCCGGAGTCGGTGACTGGGCCAGCGCGGGCGGCGCGGCGACGACCAGCGTCAGCAGGACTGCTCCCAATACTCTGAGTCTCATCGGTGAGCCTCCTTCGTGGATTGTCGCTGCCCGAAGCCTG
>DASSSH010000026.1:0-65678 GCA_035708525.1 Candidatus Methylomirabilota bacterium | reverse complement strand
CCGGCGCAATCAAGCTCTGGGGGAGGCTCGGAGGGGGCCGTCGAGGCCCCCTTCGATGACCCTAAGCCTTGACCGTCGGCCAGGTTTCTTCGATCCACGCGTACGTCGCCGTCGGCTCCTTCTTCTGCCAGCCCGGGGGCGCGGTGATGTTCCGGATCGGGATCGTGATGATGCGATCCGGGTCGAGGATCGGGAACGGAAACTCGGGAACATTCTTGCTGAACCCCGTCACCGCGTCCTTGTAGCCCTGGTGGTTGTCGGGCCGGATGTGCAGGTAGCCGGCGGGGCCGGAGATGGACGCGCCCTCGAGCTGGCTGATGATGGCCTCGTCGTCGGGCCAGCCGCCCGTGAGCTTGTTGGCCTTCTCGACGGCCTGCTTGAGAAGCATCATGGTCGTGTACGCGCCCTCGGACTGGAAGTTCGGATACTCCTTCCACCGCTCGTGGTACTTCTTCACGAACGCCGCGTTCAGCGGCCAGCGGTCACCGGGCGGATAGTTGAAGTAGTAGTTGGAGTGTACGCCCGCGATGACGCCCTCCGGATGGTCCTTGCCGATGGCGTGGGGCGCCACACCGAACGCGATCATGCTCGTGAACTTCATCTTTTTGAACAGGTCGTAGCGCAGCGCCTGCTTGTACATGGCCACGTAGTCACCGCCCCATACGGAGGAGACGAGCAGGTCCGGCTTGGCGGCAATGGCCTTGGTGATGTGGGAGGTGAAGTCCGTGGTGCCGAGCTTGGGCCAGCCTTCCGACACCACCTGCGCACCGGGGACCATCTTCTTCATCACGATGTTGAAGTGGTCGAAGGCGTTGCGCCCGTAGGAGTAGTCGGGGTGGATGTGGGCGATCCGCCGGGTTTTCGGCCAGGTCATGGCGGTCGCGACTGCCGCCGTCACGCCGTCGGCCGACTGCATATTGGTGATGCGGAAGATGTAGTGGGGGTTCGGCACGGCCTTGTCGAAGAGGAAGTCCGTGCAGCCGTCCACGAAGATCGTGAGCAGCTTGAGCTCTTCGGCCACCGGCCCAAGGGCAGGCGTATTGCCGCTCGAGATGACCCCCGTGAAGAGGTCGATCTTCTCCGAGAGCTTCATCCGGCGCATTTCCTTCACGTTCGCGTCGGTGCCGGCCGCCTCGTCAGCCTTGAGAGTCTCGATCTTGCGCTTGCCCAGTAGGCCGCCCTGGGCATTGATTTCTTCGGCCGCCAGGATATGCCCTTTGTACGAGGGCTCACCGAGGACGGCAGCAGGGCCCGTGAAGAAGGTCATGTGGCCGATCTTGTAGGGTGTATCCGGAATGCTGCCCTTTGGCTGGGCTTCGGCCTTGCCAACCAGCGGCAGCGCGGTCGACGCGGTGGCCGCGGCGGCGCCCACGGTCACCCCCAGCTGGCTCAGGAAGTCACGACGAGAAACCTCTGCGGCCATGGTGTCCCTCCTAGGTGAGGAAACGTTGAAGAGCCGGCACGGTCAGGCGCCCCGTTTATCACGCCAAGGGCCCTGCCCTGTCAAGGGGAATGCTGAGGCAGGACAGCGCGCATCGCCGGCTGGACTCACGACAGTCGTTCCGGAAACCGCCATCCCCCGAGGAAAGTTCCGCGAATGTTGGAAAAGGCAGGGCGGCGCAGTCGCTTGAACGCGGTGCGTCACAGACGCTCTTGCCGTGCGCCCGGCTGACTCTAACCCTATAATCGCTGCACAGGCCATGACCGGCGCCGCCCAGGCTCTGAGAGGGATCGGGCTCGCGGTGAAGAGCCGCTGGAAGATCTTCGCCGCCGTCGCCCTCGCCATCTTTCTTCTGGACGTCTTCCTGCCTCCCCTGGTCCTCTCGGTCGCCCGAAAGCCGATGACGTCCTTCACCCTGAACCCCTGGCTCAAGAACTTGCCCGACTTCGTCGCCTCGGCCAAGGTGCCGCTCTCGCGCAAGATCGAGTTCCTGCCGCAGCTGGCCCTCTTCTGGTTCGTCTCGGCCGGCTCCATCGAGCCCGAGTGGGGCTTCGCGGTGACGGTGACCGATCTCTTCCGGTTCATCGTGATGGCTCTGCTCTTCGGAGCCTACTTCGCGCTCTGGGTCTACCGCCGCGATACCGTGGCGGCTCACGGCTGGGGACTGCGGCGCTCCAAGCAGGGCGGCGTCGTGGGGGCGTTCGTGACCACGCTTGGGCTGTCCACCGGGCCCTGCACGGTGACCGGCTGCGGCGCCCCCGTCCTCCCGGTGCTCGGGCTGGCCTTCGCCGGGCTGTCGAGCGGGACGATCAAGTGGATGTCGGAATTGTCCACCCTGGCCGCGACCGCGGTGCTGGCCGGCGCCGCGGCGGCCGTCCTGTATCTCGGCTGGCAGGTCGGCCGCGCCGCCGCGCGCCGCTAGTCACTTGGCTTGATATACCTCGCTGCGTTTTCGGGAAAATCTGCCAAGATACGCGGCGCGGGTCTGCAGCCTATCTTGGCGGATAAGAGCTTCGGGGCCCGACTAGAAGTGCGTCGCGGCCGGGGATTTCTGCGCGAAGCCCGCTACCAAAACTCGATCGGGATAGGCTGCAGGTTCTCGCAGGGTTTACCGTGAACGCTGACCGGCCTATCCTGCAGCCGAATTCTAGTTCGCCGCACCCGCGGACGACGATGCGACTGACTCGCGGCCACCGTTGGTGTCGGGTCCCAAAATCAGTGATTTCGAAAAGAGCCCCCGCCCTCATACTGGTGTGGCTCCTGTTCGCCTTTGCCCTACCTGGCGCTGCCCACGCGCAGGCGGGGAAGGTGTACCGGATAGGGTTTCTGTCCTTATACACAGGGTGTCCGATTCGTGCCGACATTATGGATCCATTCCGTCGAGGGCTGCACGAACGCGGTTACGTCGAGAGCCAGAACATCATCATTGAATGCCGATCTGCACCAGAGGCGACTAACCGCCTGCCTGCCCTCGCGGCCGAACTCGTTAGACTAAAGGTTGACGTAATCCTCGCTTTGGGTACGCCATCCGCCCGGGCGGCCAAGCAGGCGACGAAGACGATTCCGATTGTCATGGTCTACGCCGGCGATCCCGTCGAGAGTGGGCTCGTGACCAGCCTGGCCCGACCCGGAGGGAACGTCACGGGCTTGTCTGTCCTGACCGCCGACCTAGCCCCCAAGGCCCTCGAGACCCTGAAGGAGGCTGCTCCATCGGTTTCTCGGGTGGCGTTGTTGATGGATCCAACGAATCCAGGCCAGACGTTAGCCGATAGGCACATGGACGCCGCAGCCAAGATCTTGGGCGTCACACTACAGCGGTTTGACGTGCGAACGGCAGCGAATCTCGACGCCGCCTTCGCGGCTGCCCTGAGGCAACGTCAGGACGCTTTGCTCGTATTTCCGGTCCCTAACGTTCAGAGGATCGCCAATTGGGCGATCAAGAACCGGCTCCCGACGATAGCGTTTCTCCCCCAGCATGTCCGAGAAGGGATCCTGATGTGCTACGGGCCGAATCAAGCCGAACAGTACCATCGCGCGGGAGTCTACATCGACAGCATCCTCAAGGGAGCGAAGCCCAGTGATCTTCCAGTGGAACAGCCCACCAAGTTCGAGATGGTCATCAACCTCAAGACAGCCAAGGCGCTTGGCTTGACGATCCCGCCCTCGGTGCTCCTCCGCGCCGACCAGGTGATCGAATGATCGGGTGGCCGGACAAGGGGGCGTCGAACATCAGGCTTCAGCGGGCCGCGGGCTCGCGTTGCTCGCCCGCGGCCGCTGAGCCTGCACGTTATCCACACTGACCGGGACTTGCGGTCACTGAACAAGAAGCGGAGAATTTGCCCATGAGCATCGTACGCAAAGAGATCCAATCGCTCAGCGTCTCTGATCGGCTGCAGCTACTCGAGGAGATCTGGGACAGCCTCGTCGAGACGCCCGAAGCCGTTCCTGTGACCGATGGGCAGCGCAAGGAACTCGCGCGGCGGCGGCGTGCCCACGCTCGGAATCCATCCGCCGCGAAGCCCTGGGCAGAGGTACGTGCTAGGCTCCAACGCCGGAAGTGAAGCGACTTCGCCTCACCCCGGAGGCAGAGCTCGATCTTGACGAGGCCCACCTCTGGTACCATCGGCAGGCACCTCGGTTGGCTGCCGACTTCCTTGCCACCGTCAACGCATCGCTCGCGTCGATCCAGCGGCATCCCGAGGCGTATGCCTTGGTCGACCCCAATATGCGGAGAGCACTCGTTCGTCGATTCCCATACGCGATCTTCTACGAGGTCGAGACCTCTGAGATCCTCGTGTATGCGATTTTCCACGGCGCTCGTGATCCTCGCACGTGGAAGCGCAGACGGGACAGATAACTTCGCAGTCGAACGGACGCGCTTCGCGCGCCGCTCACCCCGGCGTTAGCCAGCTTGGGAACTGGCCCGCCGTTAACGAGTGACCAGGCTGCCGGGTTAGCGGCCGCGGAAGACCGGCTCCCGCTTCTCCACGAAGGCCCGCGCGGCCTCCCGGTGGTCCTCGGTCATCCCGCAGCGGGTGTGATGCAGGGCCTCCAGATCCAGCAGCTCCTTGAGCGTGCCGCTCTCGGCGGCGTTCAGATTGCGCTTCATGTAGCGATAGGCGATGCGCGGGCCGCGCGCCAGGCGCCCGGCCAGCTCCATCGTCTCCTCCTCGAGCCGCGCGTCGGATACGACGCGGTTGACGAGGCCGAGGGCCAGGGCTTGCTGGGCGTCCAGCAGATCGGCGGTGAAGTAGAGCTCCCGCGCCTTGGCCGTCCCCACCAGTTGGGTGAGGAAGAAGCTGCCGCCGAAGTCGCCCGAGTACCCGACGCGGGCGAAGGCCGTGCCGAAGCGCGCGCTGTCGCCGGCGATGCGCATGTCGCAGGCCATCGCCAGGGAGAGCCCGGCGCCGGCGGCGGCGCCTCGCACCATGGCGATCGTGGGCTTGGGCAGCTCGTGCAGCCAGCGCGAGACCTCCATGCGGCCGCGCAGGGCCTGGGCCTTGTCCTCGAGCGTGTCGCCGCCCAGCTCCTGCCCTTCGGCCATGGCCTTGACGTCGCCCCCTGCGCAGAAGCCGCGCCCGGCGCCGGTGAGCACCACCGCGCCGACGGCCGGATCCTCCGCGAGGCGGGGCAGCGCCTCGAGCAGCGCGTCGAGCATCGCCCGCGACATGGCGTTCAGCCGCTCGGGCCGGTTGAGAGTGAGGACGGCCACGCCGTCCTTGACCGTTTCCAGGAGATCGTTGGTCATGGGCGTTCCTCCGGGATGGCTCCGCCTCGGGGCCCGCTGCCCTCGTCACCGTACGGAATGCGGAAGGCGTAGATCAGCTTGCCCAGCATGATGTAGGCCGCGATCGTCCAGGCGAGCTCGATGATCTCGGGCTCGCTGTAGTGCCGGCGCAAGTCGCTCCACACCGAATCGGGAACCGTCTTGTGGTCGCGGTAGAAAGCCTCGGTGAAGCGCAGCACGGCCTTCTCCGCCGGGCTGAACTCAGCGGCCTCGAAGTCGTCCACCCGCTCGAGCTCGGCTTCCCTCGTCACCCGCCTTGCCAAGGCGTAGCGGGTCTTCTGTCAGTAGTGGCACTCGTTGAGGTTGGCCACACGGATGCGCGCCAGCTCCTTGACGCGCACGGGGACGCGCCCGTGGTTGACCAGCGGCCCGTAGAACTCGACGAACTTCTTGAAGAAGTCGGGCATCTGGCCGAATACCCGGTGCATGTTCACGTTGCCGCCCTGGGCGCCCCACTTCTCCGCCGCCTCGCGCAGGGCCGGCTCCAGCTCGTCGAGCTCCAGCATCCGTGTGATGGGCATGGCTCCCCTCCGCGGCTCGAATGGGTCGTTCGCGTCGCCTCGGCGTCGCCCGGATTGTTGCAGCGAGGCGGCGGGGCGTCAAGCGAGCGCCCGTCTGGTATACTGCCCCGTCGTGATGCCTGGCACGCACGAGGCCCTGCGAGGGGAGCTTACACGATGGCGGTGATGACCGGCGGGGAGGCGCTCGTCCGCTCCCTGTTCGCCGCCGGCGTGCGGGTGATCTTCGGGTTGCCCGGCGTCCAGCTCTACGGCGTGATGGCGGCGCTGCGCGACGAGCCGCGGATCCGCTTCATCGCGACACGCCACGAGCAGGCCACGAGCTTCATGGCCGACGGCTATGCGCGCGCCGGCGGAGACTTCGGCACCGCGCTCGTGGTCCCGGGCCCCGGGCTCCTCAACGCCATGTCCGGGCTGAGCACGGCCTACGCCGCCTCCTCCCCGGTCCTGATGATTGCGGGCCAGATCCCGCGGGCCAGCATCGGCAAGAACATCGGGCTCCTCCACGAGGTCAACGACCAGCTCGACGCCATCGCTCCCGTGACCAAGTGGCGCCGGCGCGTCCTCGAGATCGGCGAGATCCCCGCGGCCGTGAGCGAGGCCGTCACGCAGCTCCGGACCGGCCGGCCCCGCCCCGTCGAGATCGAGATGCCGCCGGAGACCATGGAGGACGAAGGCGAGGTCGAGCTCATCGAGCCCCCGACCGTCACCCGGTCCCCCGCGCCGGCCGCCGACCTCGACCGCGCCGCCGAGCTGCTGCTCGCCGCCGCGGCGCCCGTCATCTACGCCGGCGGCGGCGTCCACCTCTCGGGCTGCCACGATGCCCTGGCCGCGGTCGCCGAGCACCTCCAGGCGGGCGTCGTCACCTCCGCGGAGGGCAAGGGCGCCGTGAGCGACCACAGCGATCTCGCCCTGGGCGCGGCCTTCTGGCGCGAATCACCGCTGCGCGCCCACGTGCACGCGGCCGACGTGGTGCTCGCCGTGGGCTCACGACTGGCGCTCGTCTCCTTCCAGCGCGACCAGCGCATCATCCAGCTCGACGTGGACCCGGAAGAGATCGGCCGCAATCATCCGGTGGCGGTGGGACTGGTCGGCGATGGGCGGGCAACGCTCGAAGCGCTGCTGGAGCGACTGCGCGCCGCCGGGCCGCCGAAGCCCTCGCGCAAGGCGGAGTTCCAGGCGCTGCGGGGTCAGGTGGCCGCCCTCGCCACCCAGGAGCCTCAGGCCTCGATCCTCAAGAGCCTGCGCGCCGGGACGCCGGAGGACGCCATCCTGGTCGCCGGGATGAACCAGATCGGCTACTACTCGCGCCCGTTCTGGCCCGTGTACGCGCCGCGGACCTATCTGAGCTCGTCCTACTCCGGCAACCTCGGCTACGCCTTCCCGGTGGCGCTGGGAGCCAAGGTCGCCCAGCCGGATCGGCCGGTCGTCGCCGTCTCGGGAGACGGCGGCTTCATGTACAACGCCCAGGAGCTGGCCACCGCCGTCCGGTACAAGATCAACGTGGTCAGCGTGGTCTTCAACGACAACGCCTACGGCAACGTCGCGCGGGACCTGGACGAATCGTGGGGCGGCGCCTACGGCGCCGAGCTCTCCAACCCCGACTTCATGAAGCTGGCCGAGGCCTTCGGGGTGCGTGGCCTGCGCGCAAAAGAACCCACTGAGGTGGGCCGTCTCGTTTCGGAGGCCGTCCAGATGGACCGGCCGGTGCTGATCGAGGTGCCGGTGGGCCGGATGTCGCGCCCCGTCTTCTTCCTGCCCCGCCGGACTCCGACCAAGTATCAGCGCTGAGCCGCGGGCCGCGGCGTCAGCGCCCCTGGAGCGCGCGTGCCACGACGGCACGGACCTGACTGAAGTCGAACGGCTTGTTCAGGGCGGGCGCCATGACCTGCTCGAGGAACGTGCGCGTCTCCTGGCTCAGCGTGTCCCCGGTGAGAAAGACGAAGCGCGAGAGCAGCGCGGGGCAGCGCTGCTCCACCTCGCGGTAGAGGCCCCGGCCGTCGAGCCGCGGCATCCGCAGATCGCTCAGGATGAGATCGTAGTCGCACTCCTCGAGCTTTTCCAGCGCCGCGGCGCCGTCGCTTGCCGAGTCCACCTCGTAGCCGTCCACGGCGAGGACATCGGCCAGGAGCCTGCCCACCTCGGGCTCGTCGTCCACGACCAGGATCTTCGCGCCCCGCTTGACCACGATCGCGTCCGAATCGGGTGCCGCCGCCTCGGCGGCGGGAGGCGCCACGATCGGAATCTCGATGGTGAAGGCAGCGCCGTGCCCCGGCTCGCTCTCGACCCGGATGGTCCCGCCGTGGCTCTCGACGATGCCCTGGCAGAGCGGGAGCCCGAGCCCTGTCCCCTGCCCCTCGGGCTTGGTGGTGAAGAACGGCTCGAAGATCCGCGCCCGGATCTCGGTCGGGATCCCCGGCCCAGTGTCCGCGACCTCGAGCGCGACTGTCCCGCCGTCCGCATCGACGGTCGTCGTGAGGACGAGCCGACGGGGCGGCGCGGCCGCGCGCATGGCCTGATGGGCGTTGGTGATGAGGTTGACGACGACCTGATGCAGCTGGTGCGGATCGGCCCAGAGCACCGGCAGCTCGGGAGCCAGCCGGAGCGTCACGTTCACATCGTCCACGCGGAGCGGATAGGCGAGCAGCTCCACGGCCTCCTCGACGACCTGGTTGAGTCGGACTTCCTTGCGCTCGGGCCGATGGTGGCGGGCCAGGGCGAGGAAGTTGCGCACGATCCGCACGCAGCGGTCGGCGGCCTTGACGATCTTTCCCGCCCGGCGCGCCTGGGGGCCGTCCGCGAGCGCCTCCTGGAGCATGGCGGAGTAGCCCATGACAACGGCCAGCGGGTTGTTCAGCTCGTGTGCCACGCCGGCCAGCAGGGTTCCCATGTCGGCCAGCTTCTCGCTCTGGTAGCGGGCCTCGCGCTGCTGCTGGAGCTCATCCTCGACCTGCTTGCGCTGGGTGACGTCGCGCGAGTTGACGACGATGCCGGCCACGATCGAGTCCTTGCGCATGTCCTTGGCGACACCTTCGAGCACGTGCCAGGAACCGTCCTTGTGACGGAAGCGGAACTCGAGCGAGGCCGCGTAGCCGGGCTTCTCGTCGGACCGCGCGATGAGCTCGGCGACCTTCCGGGCATCTTCCTCGGGCATGAAATCGAACGCGCTCCGGCCCACCAACTCGCTCGGCGTATAGCCCAGGACCCGCTCGATGGACGGGCTCCCGTAGCGGATCATCCCGTCTCCGTCCACGATCGTGACGATGTCGAGGGCGTTCTGCATCAGGGATCGGAACAGCCGATACAAGTCTTGAAGGTTCTCTTCGGCACGACGCCGCTCGGTGACGTCCTGCTTCACCGCGACGAAATGGGTGACGATGCCCTGCTCGTCGCGCACGGGCGTGATGGTCATCTCTTCGTTGTAGAAGCGGCCGTCCCTCCGGCGGTTGATGAGCTGCCCCTGCCAGACCTGGCCCGAGAGGATCGTCTCCCACAGCTCCTTGTAGAACTCGGGCGGCTGCTGGCCGGACTTGAGCAGGCGCAGATCTTCTCCCAGCACCTCCTCGAGGGCGAACCCCGTGAGCCGGGAGAAGGCCGGGTTCGCCCAGACGACGGCGCCCGAGAGATCCACGATCACGATGGCGTTGGCGGCTGACTCCAGCGCGGCGGCTTGCAGGCGGAGCTCTTGACCGATGGATTCCGGGACAAGGATGCCCTTATTGAGCTCTGAGATCACGCTCGGTCTCCGGTCACGTGATAACGAACGGAGCAGGAAGCGTGCCAGGGACTGGTACCTTCTCAACGCCCCGAAAACAAAGGGCGCAGGAGCCTGAGGCTCGCCCTCGCGGGGCAGCGGCGCCCCACCCGGGTGCCGCTTCTCGCCCCGCAGTGACCGCGGGCGTCCAGGGCTCAACCGCTGCGGTGGCAGAGTGAGGGCCGGCACGCTAGACTGACGCCGGCGGATGCACCGTTCCGCTCACCGACAAGGAGAGCCCAGGTGGATTCGAGTGCGGAGCCCCGGCCCAAGCGGGAACGGCTGCTCTTTCTCGACGCTCTTCGCGGGCTGGCCCTGATCCTGATGGTGCTGAACCACACCCCACGGTGGTGGCAGGACGGCTCCATGCGGTGGCCGCGCTACTACCTCATCTACGTCACGCTGACCCTGGCGGCGCCGATGTTCCTCTTCCTCGTCGGCTTCTGCGTGCCGCTGTCCACCTCGAAGAGCGAATCAGCCGTCGCCGCGCTCTCGAAGGGCCTCACGCGCGGGGTCCGGCTCATCGTGGCGGGGCTGCTGCTCAACCTCCTGGTCTTCCCCGATCCGCCGCTCTGGAAAACCGTCTGGAACAACGGCGTGCTGCAGACGATCGGCTTCAGCATCCTCATCGCGACGCCGGGCGCGCTGCTGCTGCGCTCGCGTGCCGCCCAGTGGGGGCTGCTCGCCCTCGCGGCCCTCGGCTATCTCGTCTTCTGGTGGACGTTCCCGCAGCTCACCCAGTGGGTCCAGATACACCCGGCGTTCTCGAAGATCTTCTTCTTCGAGTTTCCGCCCTGGCCCTGGCTGTGCCTGGTCCTGGTGGGCCTCGTGCTGGGCGGCTGGTGGGTGCAGCAGCCCGACAAGCCGGCGCGTGCGCGGTACATGTGGGTGATGGCGGCGGCGGGCGTGCTGTGCCTCCTCTGGTTCTTTGGCTGGGACTGGTGGGCCCAGACCTCGAAGCAATGGATGTTCACGCGCGACTTCTCGCTCAACAACCACTGGACCCCGCGAGGCGCCACGCTGGCCTGGGTCATGGGGATGGTCTTCTGCCAGATGGCCCTGTTCTACTGGCTCGTCGAGATCCTCCGCCTCCCCGTCCGCTGGCTGGTCATCCTCGGCCAGACGGCGCTGTTCCTCTACTTCACCCACCACCTGATCGTGCTGACCCTGATCAACGAGTGGCTCGGGATCCGCCTCAACCACTGGCCCCGCTTTGTCATCGCCAACCTGCTCCTGCTCGTCCTGCTGGTGTGGATGGGCCGGGCCTGGCAGGAGATCAAGCGCGTGTACCGGGAGCGATGGCGGGACCGCGTGCGGGACATGCTGCCGGTCCTCAGCGGATTCCGGCGCGCATGAAGCTCTGAACGAACTGGCGCTGGAAGAGCAAGGAAGCGGCCTCAGACGAAGATGCTCTCCGGCAGGAAAGCGGAGACGATCCAGTTGGGCGTGTCCACGATCTCGCTGATCTTGAGGTCCGCCGCGACGCTGCAGAGGATATAGGCCTCCTCGCGCGAGAGCCCGCGCTCGGCGGCCAGATGCTCGATCATGTAGCGCGTCGCCTGCTGCGCGGCCGCGAAGAGATCCGGGCCGTGAGCCGTGGTGGCGAAATGGGGCCCGCGGTTGGTCCCGGCGTCAAGCGCGCCGCTGGTTCGAAGCTGGGGCTCAGCCAGCCGGCCGCCCGGCTGGAGCCCGAATCGCAAGCTCACCCGCGCGTTCATCTCGACGGCGGTGACGCACACCTCGCCGTCGCCCTGGGCCGCGTGACCGTCGCCCACGCTGAAGAGCGCCCCGTCCACCCAGACCGGCAGATAGAGCGTCGTGCCCGCCGTGAGTTGCTTGATGTCCATGTTGCCGCCGTTCTTCCGCGGCGGCATCGTGCTGTGGCCGCCCGGCTCGTCGAGCGCGGTGCCCATCACTCCCGGAAAGGCCTCGATGGGCACGGTGATCTCCCGTCCCATTCGCGCGGACTTCCCATCGGACAGATCCCAGATCTGGAGAAACGGTTTCGGGAACTCGGCCTCGGGTAAGAGCCCGCGCCCGGGGCGGATCGCTGTCCAGCCGAAGTCGGCGTCGGGCTTGACGTCGAGAATCTCCACCACCAGGACATCTCCGGGCTCGGCGCCTCGGACGTAGACGGGGCCCGTCAGCGGATGGCCGCGGAACGGCCCACGGGCCAGGACATCGGCATGAGTCGAGTCGCGCGAGTAGTAGCGGTCGGCCGCATCCCGCGTGGCAAAGACCACCGTATCGCCCGGATCGATCTCCAGACGCGGCGCCAGCGCATTGTTCCACTCGTAGTGCACCTGATCCGCCTCGAGCTGGTGGGTACGCGCCATGGGGTCCCCCAAACCTCCGTCGGATCGGATCGGGCTAGACGGCGGTCGCGCAGTAACGGCAGCGAGTCGCCCGGGCGAGGACGCTCTCACCGCACGCGCCGCAGGTCTTCATCGGCGGCGGGGCGGGCGCGCGGGGCAGCAGGGCTCGGGTGATCAGGAACACGCAGAAGGCGATGAGGACGAAATCCACCAGCGCGCCCAGGAAGGTGCCGACGTTGACGGCTGAGAGGATCTTGCCGTCCGGGGCGGTCCGGAGCGCGATCTGCCAGGCGCGCCAGTCACCGCCGCCCAGCACGAGCCCGATCACGGGCATCAGCAGGTCGGCGACGATCGAGGAGACGACCTTGCCGACCGCGCCGCCGATGATCACGGCTACGGCCAGGGCCAGCGCGTTCGTCTTCGTCAGGAATTCCTTGAAGTCGGCCAGCATGGCGTCCCTCCTCGCTCGCGTCCCGGCGGGCGGACCGTAGTCTCGGTGCCTGCGCCCGGCTTGTCAAGCGCCGGACGCCACCGGCTATACTGGCACCGGGAGGAATCCGGCCATCACCACCGACGCCATCGAGCAGACCGTCGCGCGCGCCCTCGACGCGCTCGGCGTGCCCTACGAGCTGGTTCGGATCGATCCCCAGTATGCAGACACGGCCGCCTTCTGCGAGCGCTACGGCTTCACGCTCCAGCAGAGCGCCAACACGATCATCGTGGCCTCCAAGAAGGAGCCGCGGCAGTTCGCGGCCTGCGTGGTCCGGGCCGACCGGCGCCTGGATGTGAACCACACCGTGCGACGCTTGATGGGCGTCTCCCGCCTGTCGTTCGCTGACGCCGAGGACACGCGGGCCTTGACCGGGATGATGATCGGCGGCGTGACGGTGTTCGCGCTGCCCGACGGGCTGCCGATCTACGTCGATGACACGCTCATGGGGCTCGAGTGGGTCATCCTGGGCGGCGGCAGCCGCTCGGCGAAGATCAAGATCGCCCCGGCCGTCTTCACCCGCCTCCCCAATGCGACCGTCGTCGCGGGGCTGAGCCAGGGCACTTAGCCCACGCGGCTCGATGGGCCTGGTATACTCGCCGGTGGAGGTGCCCCCCATGTGGCTCCGCTCGAAGAAGGCCGCGCTCCCCTCGCCGGCCGACGCGCTCCCCGGACGGGCCGAGCGCGTTCGGGTCCCGGCCGCTCATTTCGTGAGCGGCGCCCGCCTCGAGCCACCCTTCCCTGAGGGAACGGCGCTGGCCTTGTTCGGGATGGGCTGTTTCTGGGGAGCGGAGCGGAAATTCTGGGAGCTGCCCGGCGTCTACTCGACCGCGGTGGGATATGCGGGCGGACTCACGCCCAATCCCACCTACGAGGAAGTGTGCAGCGGCCTCACGGGCCACGCCGAGGGCGTCCGGGTCGTCTTCGATCCGGACAAGGTCGCCTACGAGGACCTGCTGCGCGTGTTCTGGGAAAGCCACGACCCGACCCAGGGCATGCGCCAGGGCAACGACACCGGCACCCAATACCGCTCGGCCATCTATTGCTACGGCGACGCCCAGCGCCAGGCCGCCGAGGCTTCGCGGCGCGCCTTCCAGCGCGTGCTGAGCGATGGCGGCTTCGGCGCCATTACCACCGAGATCAGGGAGGCGCCGGAGTTCCACTACGCCGAGGATTACCACCAGCAGTACCTGGCCAAGAACCCCTGGGGCTATTGCGGCATCGGCGGCACCGGCCTCCGCTGCCCGACGGGTGTGACGACATGATCAGAAAGCGCGGCGGGAAGTACGTGGTTCTCTCGGAGAAGACCGGGCGCAGCTTCGGGTCCTACGACACGCGCGCCGAGGCCGAGCGCCGGCTCCGGCAGATCGAGTTCTTCAAGCACGTGAAGCAGGGAAAGGGCTCGCGCCGGCGGCGGTCGGCCTGAGGGGCGCCGTCCCCTCGTGATGCGCCGCGCAACCGGGACGGCGGACGGGGGAAAAGGGGGCCTAGGGAAGTAAGGCATCCGGCTCTTGCGTTTGCGGTGCCAACTCTCTATCCTCAAGCCCTAACGCGCGCCCGGCCATTCAGCCCGAGCACAGGAGGTCCCCAATGACCAATGCCCCAGTCGCCAGCTACAGCCTCACCGTCAGGGTCCGCATCGCCAACAAGCCCGGAATGCTGGGAAAAGTCACCTCCGCGATCGGGGACGAGGGCGGGGACATCGGCGCCATCGACATCGTCGAGGCCGGCCGCGACGTCGTCATTCGTGACATCACCTTCAAGTCGAGCGATGAGAAGCACGGTGAGCGGATCACTGCCCACCTGCGGACGCTGGAGGGTGTCACGGTCGTCAACGTCTCGGATCGCACCTTCCTCATGCACCTGGGCGGCAAGATCGAGGTTCGGGGCCGGGTGCCGGTCAAGACTCGCGACGATCTCAGCATGGCCTACACGCCCGGCGTGGCGCGCGTCTGCATGGCCATCCACCACGATCCCGAAAAGGCCTACACGCTGACCATCAAGCAGAACACGGTCGCCGTCGTCTCGGACGGCACCGCCGTGCTGGGCCTGGGCGACATCGGGCCCAACGGTGCCCAGCCGGTCATGGAAGGCAAGGCCCTCATCTTCAAGGACTTCGCGGGGGTGGACGCGTTCCCGATCTGCCTCAACACGAAGAACGTCGACGAGATCGTCGCCACGGTCAAAGCCATCGCCCCGGTGTTCGGCGGCATCAACCTCGAGGACATCTCCGCGCCTCGCTGCTTCGAGATCGAGGAGCGTCTCCAGAAGGACCTCGACATTCCCGTCTTCCACGACGACCAGCACGGCACGGCCGTGGTGGTCCTCGCCGCGCTGCTCAACGCGCTCAAGGTCGTGGGCAAGAAGCTGGGCGACGCGAAGATCGTGTTCACGGGGGCTGGTGCCTCGGGCATCGCGACCGCCAAGCTGCTGATGCTGGAAGTGGCCCGCCACATCATCGGGTGCGACCGGGCCGGCGCCATCTACGCGGGCCGGACCGACAACATGAACTCCATGAAGCAGTGGTTCGCGGAGCACACCAACCCCGAGCGGCTGCGGGGCTCGGCCGGCGACGCGCTCAAGGGCGCCGATGTCTTTGTCGGCCTGAGTGGCCCCGGCGTCGTGTCGCTGAAGGACATCCAGGCCATGAACCGCGACCCGATCGTGTTCGCCATGGCCAACCCGACGCCGGAGATCATGCCCGAGGAGGCGGGGCCTTACGTGCGGGTCATGGCCACCGGCCGCTCGGACTACCCGAACCAGATCAACAACTCTTGCTGCTTCCCGGGGTTCTTCCGCGGCCTGCTCGACGTCCGCGCGCGCCGGGTCAACGACGACATGAAGCTGGCGGCGGCCCACGCCCTGGCCAGCATCGTATCGGACAGCGAGTTGAGCGAGGAGTACATCACGCCGTCGATGTTCGACTCCCGGGTCGTGCCCGCGGTTTCCGGCGCCGTCGCCGAGGCGGCGGTGCGGACCGGGGTCGCGCGGCGGACGCCTCGCACGCCACGGACGTAGCGAAAGGAGATCATCACGATGGCATCCGGCATCACGGCGAAGCTCCTGCACGTCGACCTGACCACGCGTCAGACCCGCACGGAGGAAGTCCCCGAGACGGTGACGCGGAAGTATCTGGGCGGCGGGGCGCTGGCCGCGTGGATCCTGCTGCGCGACATGCCGGCCGGCGTGGATCCTCTGGGTCCGGACAACGTGCTGGTCTTCACGACCAGCATCATCAACGGGTTGTCGCTGTCGGGCACCAACCGGTACACGGCGGCCGCGAAGTCCCCGCTCACCGGCGGCTACGGCGAGTCGGAAGCGGGCGGCTGGTGGGGCCCGGAGTTGCGGGCGGCCGGCTGGGACGGGCTCGTCATCCGCGGGGCGTCGAAGACCCCCGTCTACCTCTGGATCAAGGACGACAAGGTCGAGTTCCGCGACGCCACCGCCTACTGGGGCCAGCTCTCCGGTGAGGTGCAGGACGGGATCGAGCAGGAGCTAGGCGACAAGCGCGTCCGCGTGCTGCAGACGGGCGTCGCCGGGGAGCGCGGCGTGCGGTTCGCGGCCATCGTGAACCAGCTCAAGCATTTCCACGGACGGGGCGGGCTCGGCGCCGTGATGGGCGCGAAGCGCCTCAAGGCCGTCGTCGTGCGCGGCACGAAGCCGCCCGTGGCCATGGACAAGGAGCGGGCCAAGGGCCAGCTGGTCTGGTTCCGCGAGCACTACGACCGGGCCAAGGACCGCTTCCACCAGCTCGGCTCCTCCAGCGCCGTGCTGGCGCTCGACGCTAGCGGGATCCTGCCGACGCGCAACTTCCGGGACGGCTCCTTCGAGGGCGCCCGCGCGATCAGCGGCCAGACGATGCGCGACACCATCCTCGTCAACCGCGGCACGTGCTACGCCTGCGCCGTGGCGTGCAAGCGCGAGGTGGAGGTCAAGGAGCTGGGCGTGACCCCGAAGTACGGCGGGCCCGAGTACGAGACGCTGGCGGCATCGGGCTCGCTCTGCGGCGTCAGCGACCTGAACGCCCTTGCGCTGATCAACCAGCTCTACGCCCAGTACGTGCTGGACTCGATCTCGACCGGTGCCGTCATCGCCTTCGCCATGGAGTGCTACGAGCACGGCATCATCACCAAGGAGATGACCGGTGGCATCGACCTCACATGGGGCAACGCCGAGGCGGTCGTGCAGATGGTCCATCGCATCGGCACGCGCGAGGGCATCGGCGAGCTGCTGGGCGAGGGTGTCAAGCGCGCCGCCGCCAAGCTCGGCAAGGGCGCCGAGCGCTTCGCGCTGCACGTCAAGGGGCAGGAGCTGCCCATGCACGACCCGCGGGGCAAGAAGGGCCTCTCCCTGGCCTACGCGCTGTCGCCCACGGGCGCCGATCACATGGAGGCGCCTCACGACCCGCTCTACGCGGGCTTCCACCCGCAGGGGCACCCGCTGGGGGCGCTGGGCCTTATCGAGCCCCTCGACCCGCTGGTGCTCGACGCCAAGAAGGTCCGGGCCTTCTTCGAAACCCAGAAGGTCTGGAGCGCCTACAACTCGGTCGGCATGTGCGACTTCGTCGGCACTCCGCTCAACGGGCTCGAGCTCGAGCCGATGGTCGCCTACATCAACGCGGTCACGGGCTGGAACATGAGCCTGTACGAGCTCATGAAGGTGGGTGAGCGGAACAACACGCTCGCGCGGCTGTTCAACTGCCGTGAGGGCTTCACGCCCGCCGACGATCTCCTGCCCCAGCGGCTGCACGAGGGAATCGGCAACGGCGCGCTCCAGGGGCAGCGGATCGACCCCGCGGAGTTCCTCGCGGCGCGCCG
The DNA here is from genome assembly GCA_035708525.1 of Candidatus Methylomirabilota bacterium. GTDB lineage: Bacteria > Methylomirabilota > Methylomirabilia > Rokubacteriales > CSP1-6 > DASSSH01. Next base: position 48,556 of record DASSSH010000026.1, on the reverse strand, counting down.
GACCTACTACGAGATGGCCGGCTGGGACCCCGAGACCGGGCGGCCCACGGCGACCAAGCTGGCCGAGCTGGGCGTCGAGGAGGCAGCCGCAACGCCCGTCCGGTAACGTCACGGGCCGGGTCGCTCGCTGAGCGGCCCGGCCCAGAAGCGTCTTCCTCCCGCCGCCTCTTCGCGCCTGGCGACGTGAGTTGGCCCGGCACTAGTGCATTTGCACCTTCCCGGCCAGCGCGGCGTCGGGCCATAATGCTGTGTCGCAGCGTCTCTGCAAGACCGGCCACTCGCCCACAGGGAAGGACGCGACATGCCGCAGGAGCAGAAGACCCACTACACGCCGCGCGAGCGCGTCGTCGCCGCCTACAAGGGCAGCTTCGCCGATCGCGTGCCCGCCTACCCGATCGCCGGCGTGTTCGCCGGCTGCCTCGACGGCCTGTCGATCGAAGAGTACTGCACCAATCCCACCAAGGCCGCGAAGGCGATGCTCAACTACTACGACCGGTACCAGCCCGACATCATGATCGCCTTCAACGACCTGGCCAAGGAGGCCGAAGCCACCGGCTGCCGCGTCAAGTACTCCGACTACGTGGTGCCGTCCATCGACCGGCACATCCTGCAGGAGGACAAAAGCAAGCTGGCGACCCTCGAGATCCCCGACCCCAAGCGCGACGGTCGGCTGCCGGCGTTCCTCGAGCAGTGCGCCGCCCTCTCCGCGGCCGGGCTCCCGAGCGCCCTCGGCTCCGTCAACGTCGGTCCCTGGACCATCGCCATGCTGATGCGGAACCCGGAGCTGATGTGCCTCGACACGATCGACGATCCCGCGTTCGTCCACGACCTGATGCGCTTCGCCACGGAGTACGCCAAGCGCGTCGGCGACGCCGTCCTCGAGACCCGCATCGGCCTCAGCTACTCGGACCCGACCGCCTCCTGCTCGCTGGTCGGGCCCGACACATACCGCGAGTTCATCAAGCCGTACCACACGGAGCTGGTCAACTACTTCAAGGCGAAGAAGGTCGGCACCACGGTGCACATCTGCGGCACGACGCACCAGATCCACGAGGACCTCATGGACGCCGGCTTCGTGGCCATCACCATCGACCTGGACCAGCAGGCTGACCCGGCGCTCCAGGTGGACCAGCTGGATCGACTCGTCACGCTGGGCAACCAGCGCGGGGTCGTGGCCATCGGCAACGTGGACGTGACCATCTTCGAGCGCGCCACCAAGGCCGAGATCGAGGCCGAGGTCCGGCGCTGCCTCGGCACGGTCGGACGTCGCTCTCGCTACGTGCTCTCCACCTCGTGCGAACTGCCCCCCCGCGCCAATCCCGACTGCGTGCGGTGGTTCATGGAGGCCGCCCGCGAGTACGGGCGATACGAAAGGATGCCCGAGCCATGACCGAGCCGATCAGCCGCTTCCCCGTGGCCGACCCCGCCGACCTGCCCGCCGACCTCAAGCAGGCCATCGAGGCGATCGCCAAGAAATCCGGCTTCACCCCCAATGTCTTTCTCGCGTACGCGTGGAAGCCCGATCATTTCCGCGCCTTCTTCCACTACTATGAGGTCCTCATGCGGGGGGAGTCGGGGCTGTCGCGTGCCGAGCGCGAGATGATCGTGGTCGCTGTCAGCGCCGCCAATTCCTGCGCCTACTGAACGGTCGCTCACGGAGCGGCGCTCCGTGTCCTGTCGAAGCACCCCCTGATCGCCGACCAGATCACCGCAAACTACCGCCACGCGGACCTCACGCCGCGCCAGCGGGCCATGCTGGATTTCGCGGTGAAGGTCACGCTCGACTCGGCCGGCATCGAGGAGGCTGATTTCGAGCCGCTCCGGCGGCACGGGTTCAGCGAGTCGGACATCTGGGACATCGGCGCGGTCGCGGCCTTCTTCAACCTGTCCAACCGCATGGCGAATCTGGCGGCCATGCGGCCGAACCGCGAGTTCTACACGATGGGCCGCGACCAGTAGGACGCGCCCGCTCCGCCCGCTCCGGGCCGGAGCCCCGGTTCCGCGATCTACCGGGTGGCGGTCATCTCCGCGACGATCAGCCGGTAGTCGGCCCGCGGCTTGAAGACGACCCGCTGGCTCGTCCCGTAGACCACCACTTCCTGGAACAGCTCGAGCCACGGCTTCTCCTCGTGGATGATCCGCGTCGCCTCCGCGTAGAGCTGCTTGCGCTTCCCGGGATCGAGTGAATAGCGCGCCGTCTCCATCAGCTCGTGGAAGCGCTGGCCCGGCTGGCTGCCCACCCAGTACTTGCCGCCGAAGCCGCTGGGATGGAAGAGACGCCAGAGGCTGCCGTCCGCGTCCAGCAGGGTAGACTGCGGGTTGATCAGCAGCAGTCCCGACGGCGGCACGGTCCGGTCGTTGTTCATGCGCTGGCGGGCGGCCATCTCCATCATCTCGATGCGGGCGCGGATGCCCACCCTCGACCACATGTCCCCGATCACCTCGAGCAGGTGCTTGTCGTTGACCATGGTGCCGCTGCCCGCGAAGAGCGTGACGTCGATGCCGCGGGGGTAGCCGGCCTCGCCCAGCAGGCGACGGGCCCGCGCCGGATCGTGGGGATACGGCTTGAGCGCGGGATTGTAGCCGAAGTCGGTGTCGGCGAGCCCACCGCTGAACGGCCTGCCCAATCCCGCATAGAGGCTCCGCACGATCGCGGGCACATCCATGGCGTAGTGCATGGCCTGGCGCACGCGCGCATCCGACAGCGGCGGCTGGGTCGTGTTGATCCAGAAGGTCACCGTCCGCGTGGATGGCGTGCTCACGATACGTGTCGCGCGGCCCTCGGCGATGGCCTTGATCCGGTCGGGCGGCACGTTGGTCACGATGTCCGCCTCACCCTTGTCGAGCGCCACTAGCCGCGGGAAGTCGTCGGGAATCGCCTTCCAGATCACGCGGTCGATGGCCGGAGGACGGCCGTCCCAGCCCCACCAGTCCCGGTTGGCCTCCATCACGAGCCGCTCGTCTTTGATCCACTCGACGAAGCGGTAGGCCCCGGTGCCGACCGGACGGCGCGCCAGCTCCTTGACGCCATCGTCGGTGGTGAGCCGGGCCGGCAGGATCTGAGAGCCCATCTGCGCCATGCGCACCGGCAGGAGCGGATCGGGCTTCTTGGTCACGATGCGGACGACCGTCGGGCTCACGACCTGCACCACCTCGATCGTCGTGAACCCAGCCGTGACCACGGTCTTGCCCGGCTGCAGGTTGCGCTCGAGCGTGGCCTTGACGTCCTCGGCCGAGAGCGTGGAGCCGTCGTGGAACTTCACCCCGGGCCGGAGCGTGAACTCCCAGGTCGTCTCGTTGAGGGCCCGCCACGCGGTCGCCAGGCCCGGCTGGAGGTGCAGCGCCGTGTCCCAGCGGGTCAGGCTGTCGTAGAGGTTGTAGAAGTAGTTGACCGTGAGGACCTGGGTGCTGCGTCCGGGGTCCATGGTGGTGGCTTCCGCCGGCTGGGCGATGGTGATCTGCACCAGCTGGGCTTCGGCCGTCGAGGCGGCGATGAGGAGCAGGGCGAGCAACGCTCCGATGCGCATCGTGGGGTCTCCTCGTGAAGTCTGGGCCCGCGAGGAGTGTACAGCGGAGCGCGGCGCGACGGCAACCGGTCGCGAGCCGTCAGGCGGCGACGGCGAGGGATGGGGCGCGCAGCAGGAGGACGGGCACAGCGGCGCGGCGGAACACGCGATCGGCCACCCCGAGACCGAGGAACCTGGGACGCCAGTCCTCCTCGACCGAGCCGAGCGCGATCAGATCCGCGCCGAAGGCTTCGCATTCGATGAGGATCTCCTCGACCGGCTTGCCGAAGCGGACGATCATCTCCACCGGCACGCCGTCGAGCCGGGCGGCGAGCGGCGCCAGTCGCCGGAGTCCCGCGCGCTGCAGCCGCTCGATCTCGCGATCCGCATAGGGAACGCCGCCACGGCCTGCCTCGAGACGCGGCACTGGGTAGACCGTGAGCAGCCTGACCGTGGCGCCAGTGCTGCGCGCCAGCTCGGCCACGAGCGGAATGCCCGCGTCGGCTGATTCGCTGGGCCCGACGGGGACCAGAATGCGCTTGGCCATAACACCCTTGCGATGCTGCCGACATCGCGAGGGATTCCAGAGCGGCACCGGAATCCCCGGAGCTCCCGGCGCTGTCTTAACGTGCGGGAGGACAGGGTCATGGGCGACTGGATCGCGTTGATCGTGCTCGCGCTGGTGGTGCTCGCCCCGCTGGGCTGGGGTCTGTGGAAGGACCGTCGCGAAGAGCGCGCGCTGGCCGTGCGCGCCGACATCCAGTCCGCCGTCGACCATACTCTCCACGGGCAGTCCATGATCTCGGTCTGGGTCACCGCGGGCTCGCTCGGCCGCGTCGGCCGGGTGGAGGTGTCCGTGCCGGCGGGCTGGGAGCCGCTCCTGGCCGAGGTCTGGCCAGCCGTGCTGGCCCGCGTGCCGCGCGGCTACGAGCTGGTGATCCAGCCCTCCTCCAGGCCCGACCGCGAGCACGGGGCCAAGCCGGACACGCTGCGCCGGGCCGCGTAGCCTGCCCACCCTTCCGTGGTGCTCCTGCGGGGCGCCCGCTCCGTGTTGCACCGCAGGAGCAAAGCGGTTAGTATCTAAACGGTTACTAACCGCATGGCAGCCGTTGCCGCTCTACCCACTCAAGTTCGGCACCTCGTCCGCCACCCCGAGCGGACGCGAGCGCGCATCCTCGCTGCCTCGCTTGCCGAGTTCGCGGCCCACGGCTACGCCGGGACGCGTGTGGATCGCATTGCGCGACGGGCCCGCGTCAACAAGCGGATGCTCTATCACTACTTCGGGAGCAAGGATGGCCTCTTTCGCGCGGTTCTGGGCCGTAAGCTCGGGGAGCGCGCGGCCTGGATCACCGCCACACCGGATGATCCGGCTGAGACGCTCCCGTACTGGTTCGGGCTGGTCTACAGCGAGCCCGAATGGATCCGGCTGCTGGAATGGGAGGCGCTCGAGATGGGCTCGGGAGCCGTGAGTCGGGAGACGGAGCGACGCCACAGGCTCCAGCAGGCGGTCGAGCTGCTGCGCGACCGTCAGGCGCGCGGTCACCTCCGGTCCGATGTCGACCCCCGTCATCTGCTTCTCGCCATGATGGGACTCACCATGCTCCCGCTGGCCTTTCCCCAGCTCACCCGGCTGGTCACCGGGCTGCGGCCCATGGAGCCGGCCTTCCGCCGACAGCGTGTCGAGTTCCTGCGCCAGTTCGCCGAGGCCCTCCGACCGAAGCGCTGGCGCCGGCAAAGGCGGAAAGGCGCACCACACGGAGGCCGCTCGTGACAGCCCGACCGATCGTCCGTATCGGCGGTCGGCGCTTCGCCGGCGTCCTCGCCCTCGCGCTTCTCGTCGGGGGGCTCGCCGGCTGTCGCGGCGACGGGCCGGGAGACGCCAAGGCCGCCGGGCAGAAGCCGGGTCTGCCGGTGACCGCGGCTACGGCCATGGAGCAGGACGTCCCGGTGCAGGTGCGCGCCATCGGCAACGTACAGGCCTACACGACCGTGTCCGTGCTCTCCCTGGTCGGGGGCGAGATCTTTCAGATCCACTTCAAGGAGGGCCAGGAGGTCCGCAAGGGCGACCTGCTCTTCACGATCGATCAGCGCCCGTTCCAGGCCGCCCTCGAGCAGGCGCAGGCCACGCGCGCCCAGCACCAGGCCCAGGTCACCCAGGCGGAGGCCAACCTGGTGCGCGACATGGCCCAGCTCGAGAACGCTCGGGTCGAGGAGGAGCGCTACCGCAAGCTGGTGGAGCGGGGGTACGTCGCCCGGGAGCAGTACGATCGACTGGTCACGACCGAGCGGACGATGGCCGCCACGATCGAGGCCGACCGGGCCGCGATCGCCAATGCACGGGCGCAGGTCCGGGCGGACGACGCGATGGTGGAGAACGCGAAGCTCCTGCTGAGCTACACGGTGATCCGCTCGCCCGTCGAGGGCCGCACCGGTAACGTCCTCATCAACCGGGGGAACGTCGTCAAGGCCAACGACGTCGGCAATCCGCTGGTGGTGATCACCCAGGTCCACCCGATCTACGTCGTCTTCTCCGTTCCCGAGCAGGAGCTCGAGCGCATCAAGCGCTACCGCGCCACGGGCGAGCTCAAGGTCGAGGCCACGCCGCCCGGACCGGCGCCGACGACGGTCCGCGGTGACCTCACCTTCGTGAACAACACGGTGGACCAGACCACCGGCACCATCCAGCTGAAGGCGACCTTCCAGAATGCCGAGAACGCGCTCTGGCCGGGCCAGTTCGTCAACGTGACGCTGACCCTCACGACCCAGGCGCGCGCGGTGCTGGTGCCGTCCCAGGCCATCCAGAGCAGCCAGCAGGGCTCGTACGTCTTCGTCGTGAAGCCGGACAGCACGGTGGAAGTCCGCCCGGTCGTCCTCGGGATCACGGACGGCAGGAACATCGTCATCGCCAAAGGCGTCGCGGCGGGTGAGCAGGTCGTGACGGAAGGGCAGCTACGCCTGGTGCCCGGCGCACGCGTGGACGTCAAGACCGCGCCCACGGCCGCCCCGCGTCAGGGCGCCGGCGGATGAGTCCCGCCCTCTTCATCCGGCGTCCCGTCATGACCTGCCTGGTCATGGCGGGCATCCTGGTCTTCGGCGTCATGGCCTACCAGCGCCTGCCGGTGAGCGATCTGCCGAACGTGGATTTCCCCACCATCCAGGTCACCGCCAGCCTGCCCGGCGCCAATCCCGACACGATGGCCTCCGCGGTCGCCACGCCCCTCGAGCGGCAGTTCTCGACGATCGCCGGGATCGACTCCATGACGTCGACCTCCGCCGTGGGCCAGACCCAGATCACGATCCAGTTCACGCTCGACCGGAACATCGACGCCGCGGGCCAGGACGTGCAGGCCGCGATCACCGCCGCCGCGCCCCTGCTGCCGCCCGGCATGCCGACCCCGCCGTCCTATCGGAAGGTCAATCCGGCCGACCAGCCGGTCCTCTACATGGCGCTCAGCTCCAAGACGCTGCCGCTGTACACCGTGCACGAGTACGCCGACACGATGCTGGCCCAGCGCATCTCCACGATCAGCGGCGTCGCGCAGGTGCAGATCTTCGGGCCGCAGAAGTACGCGGTGCGCGCCCAGCTCGATCCGAGCGCCATGGCCACCCTGGGCATCGGCATCGACGAGGTGCAGAAGGCGCTCGCCCAGGCCAACGTGAACCTGCCGACGGGAACGCTCTGGGGGCCGTATCAGGCCTTCAGCGTGCAGGCCACGGGACAGCTCATGACCGCCGCGGCGTACCGCCCGCTCATCGTCGCCTATCGGAACGGCTCCCCCGTCCGGCTCGAGCAGCTGGGCCGCGTGATCGATAGCGTGCAGACGGACAAGGTGGCGAGCTGGTACAACGACGAGCGGGCCGTCGTCCTGGCGATCCAGCGCCAGCCGGGGACCAACACCATCGAGGTCGTCGACTCGATCAAGAAGATCCTCCCAGCCTTCCGGGCGCAGCTGCCCGCCTCGGTGAGTCTGAACACCCTCTACGACCGGTCGCAGTCGGTCCGCGCCTCGGTCCACGACGTGCAGTTCACGCTGTTCCTCGCCATGGCCCTCGTGATCCTGGTGATCTTCCTCTTTCTCCGCAACGTGTCGGCGACCATCATCCCGAGCCTGGCGCTGCCCATGTCCATCATCGGCACCTTCATGGTGATGTACGTGCTGGGCTACACCATCGATAACCTCTCTCTGATGGCGCTGACGCTGGCGGTGGGCTTCGTCGTGGACGACGCCATCGTCGTCCTCGAGAACATCGTCCGGCACATGGAAGCGGGCATGCCCCGCATGGAAGCGGCCATCAAGGGCGCCAACGAGATCGGCTTCACCATCGTCTCCATGACCCTCTCACTGGCCGCCGTGTTCCTCCCCGTGCTCTTCATGGGCGGTGTGGTGGGGCGGCTGCTTCACGAGTTCGCCGTCGTCATCGGCGCCGCTGTCCTCGTGTCCGGCCTCGTCTCGCTGACCCTCACCCCGATGGCCTGCAGCCGCTTCCTGAAGCCGCCCCAGCACTCGCACGGCCGGCTCTACGCGACCTCCGAGCGCGTCTTCGACGGCATGCTGCGCGTCTACGACCGCACGCTGAAAGTGGTGCTGCGTCATCCGCGCTACACCATGATCGCCTTCGTCCTCACCCTCTTGCTCACCGCCGGGCTCTTCATGATCATCCCCAAGGGCTTCATCCCCAATGAGGATACGGGCCAGGTCTTCGCCTTCACCGAGGCCTCCCAGGATGTCTCCTTCGATGCCATGGCCCGCAACCAGCAGGCGGTCGCGGCGATCGTCCGCCAGCAGCCGTACGTGGAGTCGTTCTTCTCAGGGATCGGCGCCAGCGGCATCAACGTCGTACCCAACGTCGGGCGGATCTTCATGCGGCTCCGGCCGCGCTCCGAGCGCCCGTCCGCGGAGGAGATCGTTCAGGACCTGCGGGGCAAGCTCAACGGCGTCCCCGGCATCAATGTCTACCCGCAGATCCTGCCGACCATCCGCATCGGTGGCCAGCTGACTAAGGGGTTGTTCCAGTACACCCTGCAGGACGCCGATACGCAGGTGCTCTACCGCTGGGCGCCCGTCCTCTACGAGAAGATCCGCAGCCTCCCGGGCTTCCTGGACGTCAACTCCGACCTGCAGATCACAAGCCCGCAGGTCCTCGTGGAGATCGACCGGGACAAGGCGTCGGCGATGGGCGTGACCGCCGACCAGATCGAGAGCGCGTTGAACAACGCCTACGGGGCGCCGCAGGTCTCGACGATCTATACGCCGACCAACCAGTACTGGGTCATGATGGAGCTCCTCCCCGAGTACCAGCGTGATCCGGCGGCGCTCTCCATGCTCTACATCCGCGCGTCGAGCGGCAAGCTGGTGCCGCTGGGCTCGGTGGCGAAGCTCACGCGCACGGTCGGCCCGCTGACGGTCAACCACCTCGGGCAGCTGCCGGCGGTCACCATCTCGTTCAACCTGCGCCCAGGAGTCTCGTTGGGCGACGCGGTGGACGAGGTCCGGAAGATGGAGCGCGAGCTGCGTCTGCCCGCCACGCTGAGCACGAGCTTTCAGGGCACGGTGCAGGCCTTCCAGCGGTCGCTGCAGGGCCTCGGCCTGCTGCTCCTGGCCGCGGTCCTGGTGATCTACCTGATCCTGGGGATCCTGTACGAGAGCTTCATTCACCCGCTGACGATCCTCTCGGGACTGCCGTCGGCGGGGGTGGGCGCGCTGCTGACCCTGCTGCTCTTCCACCAGGAGCTGAACCTCTACGGCTTCGTGGGCGTCATGATGCTGGTGGGCATCGTGAAGAAGAACGCCATCATGATGATCGACTTCGCTCTGGACGCGCAGCGCGCGGGCAAGCCCGCCGCGGAGGCGATCTACGAGGGCTGCCGGCTGCGGTTCCGCCCGATCATGATGACCACCATGGCGGCGCTGATGGGGACCCTCCCCATCGCCATCGGCATCGGTGCCGGCGCGGACTCGCGCCGCTCGCTGGGGCTGTCGGTGGTGGGCGGGCTGGTGCTCTCGCAGCTGCTGACGCTCTACATCACCCCGGTCATCTACCTCTACTTCGAAGGGCTGCGGGAGCGCATGAGCCAGTGGCGGGCACGCCGGCACCCGGCCCGGCCGAGCCAGCCCGTCCCGGCGAAGTAGTCGGCGCCTCGCGGTCGTTCCCTAAATCGTCACGACGCGGACGCCACGGTTCGTCAGCCAGGCCCGGACCGTCGCCCACGCCTGTGGCTCCCGGGCCTCCCAGGCCTGCACCGCCTGCGCCGACACGGCGACGTACTGTCGCCGCTCCCGGCTCACCACCTCGACCAGATGGGCAAGGTCGCTTCGAGACATTCGAAGCTCCGTCAGGAGCACATCCGTCGCGCGATCACCCTCAGCCTCGGAGCTCGCTCCGCCTGATGGTGGTCCCTGAGACATCCGCCCTCCCCAGCCCCTCGTGTTCGATGCCCGGGACCGCGAGCCAAGCCCAGTGGCGTCGGTCCCAGGACGCACAAAGCCTCCAGCGGCTCGGCTGGAGGTCGTCGGCGATGCATTCAATCCGCGTGCCATCGGCCTCGAGCCCGTTCTTCTCGCCGCTGTGGGAGGCTCACGACGGACAGGAGGCTCAAGAATCGCGAAGGAAGCGCACCGCCTGTGATGCCGCCGTCAGGGCTGGCTCCCGCGTCGACCCCTGGAATTCATTGGGGCAGATCCCGCGTTGCCACCAAGGAGAGAGTGCAGAAGACGCGCGATCGCGCGCCGAACAGGTCGCCATGAATCCCACGACGAGGAGCCGCGATCGCGCCGTCGGCAGACCCTCTCAGCCCGCGTTCCCCGTGTAGGAATTACACGCAGGATGAAATTATTTCTCGCGTTCGAGCGCGATCGCGTGGAGTGGCGAGGGGTGTCGAGGCTCGACGCGTTGAGGAGCGACTTCGCCTCGCGGCTCTCAGCTTAGAGCCAGGTGGTGTCGGGCTCGAGGCCGAGCAGGAACTGTCCGACCGTCTCGAAGTGGGCCTGACGGCCCTGCACCTGCTGGGTCACCGCGTGGATGTCCCGGAACCGGCGATCGAATGGGCTCGCCGTGAAGATCGCCGTCGCGCCAGCCACGTGATGGGCGACGTCGGCGACCTCCTTCGCCTGATGGATCGCGTAGGTCGACGCCAGCCGGATCAGCACTCGCTGCTCGAGGGTGAGCAGGCCGGTCGGCTCGACCGCGCGCCAGATCTCCTCGAGCGAGGAGACGAGGAACAGCCGCGCGGAGCGGAGCTGCGCCTCCGCCTGGGCGACCTGGGATTGGATCACCGCGTTGTCGCGCAGCACGCGCTTCGACCCGCGCGGAGTCTTGTCCTTGGCGAGGTCGACCAGGGCGTCCAGCATGCTGCGGGCGATTCCGAGGGCGACCGCGGCGAAGCCGGAGGCGTAGAGGCATCCGATCGGGAAGCAGTAGAGTGGGCCCGGGTGGAGCCGCTCGGCTGGGTCATCGCGGGCGGCGGAGCGCTCGCTCGGGACGAAGAGATCGGAGACGGCGAAGGCGTCGCTGCCCGTCGCTCGCAGGCCGCCGACGCTCCAGATGTCGATGAGGCGGGCGCTCTCGACGGGGAACAACATCGTGCGCCCGACGGGGGCGCCGTCCGGGCGTCGACGGGGCCGGCCGTCCGGCTCGTAGACCGAACAGTAGCCGCCCAGCCAGGTAGCGTGGCGGCAGCCGCTGGCGAAACTCCACGTGCCCGTCACCCGATAGCCGCCCTCCACGGCGACGGCCCGCGCATCGGGCCCTGGCCCCCAGGCCAGCAGCGCCCGGGGGTCCGCGAAGATCTCCGCAGCGACGTCCGGCTTCAGGTACGCCGAGACCATCGAGCATCCGGCGGCCTGGCCCAGGCACCAGGCGGCGCTGCCATCGGCCTTGGCGATCTCCTCGACGACATGCACGAAGGTCACCGGATCGACTTCGGCGCCGTTGAGCGTGCGCGGCAGGAGCAAGCGGAAGAGCCCCGCGTCGAACAGGGCGGCCACCATGGGCTCGGGCAGCCGGCGCTCCTGCTCCCCCTGGTCCGCCCAGGACTCGATCTGAGGCGCGAGCTTCTTGGCCCGCTCCACGTAGTCCACGCCGGGGCGCTCGGACGGCGAGCCGGGGTGATCCCAAGGCCTCATCGCTTCCACGGCCCCGTACTATAGCGCAGTCCGGACCGCCAAACGTGCCTGTGCTAGACTCCGCTCGACGAACGGAGCGCTCCCCGGAATCCATCAGGAGGTCACCATGGATATCGGCGTCTGCATCTTCGCCACGGACTACGCGATCCGCCCCGACGAGCTGGCGCGGGCCGCCGAGGAGCGCGGCTTCGAGTCGCTCTTCGTCCCGGAGCACACCCACATCCCGGTCAGCCGGCGGACCCCGTTCCCCAGCGGCGGCCCGATCCCGACGGAGTACTCCCATACCTTCGACCCCTTCGTCTCGCTGATGGCGGCGGCCGCGGCTACCCGGCGGCTCAAGATCGGCACCGGCATCTGCCTGCTCATCGAGCGCGACACCATCACCACGGCCAAGGAGGTCGCGAGCCTGGACGTCCTGTCCAACGGCCGCTTTCTTTTCGGCGTGGGCGGTGGGTGGAATCGCGAGGAGATGGAGCACCATGGCACGGACTTCCCCACGCGCTTCAAGCGGCTGTGCGAGCAGATCCTCGCGATGAAGGAGATCTGGACCAAGGACGAGGCCGAGTTTCACGGCCGGTTCGTGAACTTCGACAAGATCTGGGCGTGGCCCAAGCCCCAGCAGAAGCCCCATCCCCCGATCCTGCTGGGCGGCGAAAGCGCCCACACGCTCCAGCGCGTGGTCGACTGCTGCGACGGATGGTTTCCGCGCGGGCGCGCGCACGAGGCCATTCTGCCGGGGCTCCAGGACCTCAGGGCCCGCGCGGCAAGAGCCGGACGGGACATGAAGACCATCTCGGTGTCGGTGTTCGGCGCCAAGCCCGACGAAGCGACGCTCGAATCCTACGCGACGGCCGGGATCACGCGGGCCATCCTGCGGCTGCCGCCGGAGGGGCGCGACACGGTGCTGCCGCTCCTGGACCAGTGGGCCAAGCTCATCAAGACCTGACGACCGGGGTGGGGCCTCCGTCGCTCGCCGCCTGATCGCCTCGTCGAGCTGCCCCACGCCGCCCGGCTTGCAGAAAGAGGGCGAGGAGGCGACCCGCGATGACGACACGGCGACACCGCCGGAAATCAGCTCGGAGGAAGACTCGCTACTGGAGCCACACGGTCACCACGGTCTCGACGTACCCGCCCAAGGGGCTGTTCACCCGGGATGCCCGCACGATCGCGAGAACGCTCGCCTCCAAGCGCGTGAGCCCTCGAGGGGTCTCCTCGGGGCTGCGCATGCTGACGTTCTTCATCAACCGCGCCGGCCGTCAGCTCACACCCGCCCGCCGCGCCGAGCTCGCCAAGGCCAAGCGGCTGATGCAGACGATGCTCGCGCGGAGGCGCAAACCCCGCCGCTAGCGGTCCGGCGGAGGCGGCGGAGCCGCGGACGGAGGCGGCGGGTTCGGGATCCACACCCACTGATAGGGCGTTCGCTAGCCGTCGCCGTACAGCTCGTAGCGCCCGTGCGGGTACTGGACCTCCCGCGTCGGATAGGCGTACGCCGACGGGTAATACCCCGCACCGTAGGGACGGTGAGCTGTCAAGATAAGGCTCCCGGCCTCGGACCCCGGCCACGTAGCCCGGACCCGATCGCGCCACCGACGGCAGCACGCAGCGTCGACGGTAACTTTTGCCTGCGAACGTGTAAAAAAGGTACGCACCATATCGCCGATTGACGCCGACGGGCGGCCCTCGGGTCGTGATGGCCTCATTAGTGTCTGTAAGTCAGGGGTTTCGACGGGCGCCAGGCTTCGGCCGGGACTGGCACAGCGGTTGCCTCTGCTTGGCCACGAGCCTGTCGGCCGGGCTGACCCGTCGGGGGTCGGCGGGGAGAGCGAAGTCACCGCGGGGGGCCACCCCTCCCCCGTCTGAAGCGCAACCGTCCCAAGGAGGTCTCGGTTAGTGCAGTCTCGGTCGATCGCCGTCCCGCCCCCGAGCCCCCGTGGGCTTCTGCAAGACGGTAGGAAGCTCGAGGCGCGCGGCAAGTTCTTCTTCTCCGGAGTCGAGAAGGTCTTCCTCAAAGGCGTCACCTACGGGCCTTTCGCGCCCGATGGCTTCGGCACCCAGTTTCCCGACCGCGAGACCGTCAAGCGGGACCTCTCCCTCATGGTCGGACTCGGGGCGAACACCTTCCGGACCTTCACCGTTCCCCCCCGCTGGCTGCTCGACCTGGCGGCGGAGCGGGACTTGCGGGTGCTGGCCGGGCTTCCGTGGGCCGAGCACGTCTGCTTTCTCGATTCGAAGCCGCTGACCCGGTCCATCCGTCGCACGGTCGCGGAGGCGGTGACCAGCTGCGCGGACCATCCCGCGCTGGCCGCGTATCTCGTGGGCAATGAGATCCCCCCTGACATCGTCCGCTGGTATGGCGCGCCGCGGGTCGCCGGCTTCCTCCGCGAGCTGGTGGACGTCGTGCGAGGCATCGATCCCGAGTCGCTCGTCGGCTACGCCAACTTCCCCTCCACCGAGTATCTGGAGACCGACTTCACGGACTTCCTGGCTTTCAACGTGTACCTCCACCGCGAGGCCGACCTGCGCCGGTACCTCTACCGTTTGCACACGCTGGCGGGGGACCGGCCCCTCGTCCTCACGGAGTTCGGCATGGACTCGTTCCGTCACGGCGAGCAGGAGCAGGCCGAGACGCTGTCGTGGCAGGTGCGCACGGCGCTCGAGATGGGCGCGGCGGGCACCTATGTCTTCGCGCTCACCGACGAGTGGTTCACGGGCGGCGAGGAGGTGCGCGACTGGGGCTTCGGGCTGGTCGACCGCGAGCGACGGACGAAGGCCGCCTACCGGGCGGTCCGGCGCTGGTACGCGACCGACGCGCTGCCCGCCCTCGTGGAGTACCCGAAGGTCTCCGTCGTGGTCTGCGCCTACAACGCCGAGAGCACCATGGCCGCCTGCCTCGATTCGCTCCGGGAGCTCCGCTACCCCGCCTACGAGGTCGTGGTGGTCGACGACGGCTCCACCGACCGCACGGGAGAGATCGCCGACCAGTACGAAGGCATCCACGTGATCCACCAGGAGAACAAGGGCCTGAGCGCCGCCCGGAACGTCGGCATCGCCGCGTCCACCGGCGAGATCGTCGCCTTCACCGACTCCGACTGCATCGTGGATCCCGACTGGCTGCACTATCTGGTGGCCACCTTCCTCTCCTCGGGCGGGGTGGCGGTCGGCGGGCCCAATCTGCCGCCGCCGGAGGACTCCCTGGTCGCCACCTGCGTCGCCGCCTCTCCGGGCGGGCCGCTGCACGTGCTGCTGAACGACGAAGAGGCCGAGCACATTCCCGGCTGCAACATGGCCTTCCGCCGGGAGGTGCTCGAGGAGCTCGGCGGGTTCGATCCGATCTACCGCGCGGCCGGCGACGACGTGGACCTCTGCTGGCGGCTCCAGGAGCGCGGCTACCGCATCGCCTTCAGCCCTGCCGCCATGGTCTGGCACTTCCGGCGCAACACCGTCAAGGCCTATATCGGGCAGCAGCGAGGCTACGGCAAGGCCGAGGGCCTGCTCTACTTCCGGCACCCGCAGCGCTTCAACGCCCTCGGCTACTCACGCTGGCGCGGCCGGATCTACGGCGGGATCTACTCCCTGTTCACCTCGCTGTTCTCGCTGCGGCGCCCGGTGATCTACGGCGGCGTGTTCGGACGCGGCCTGTTCCAGACGCTCTACCACCCCCCGTCGAGCTTCTACTCGTACCTGCCCTTCACGCTCGAGTGGAGCGTGGCGGCTGCCGCCCTCCTCGCCTACGCGTTCGTCCGGGGCGGCTGGGCCTGGTTCGGCGCCGTCCCGCTGCTGCTGACGTGGGGCTGCTGCCTGGGTGCTGCGCTCCGCGCCCGCGTGGACCCGCGGGCGGACAATCTTCGGGGCCGCCTGCTGATCGCGCTGCTCACCTATGTGGGACCACTGCTGCGCTGCTTCGAGCGCTATCGCTGGCTGGCGCGTGGCATCTCGGCGGCGAAGCCCGTGGAGGAGGATCGCCCGGCCCGCAGCCTGCCGGTATCCTGGCGCGAGCGGGCGTTCGCCGTCTCCTACTGGACCGAAAACGGCCTCGAGAAGGAAACCCTCCTGCACGGCCTGCGAGAGGCCGTCACGGCCCGGCAGTACTTCGTCCTCGTCGATCAGGGATGGAGCGAGTGGGATCTCCAGGTGTACGGAGGGTTCTGGTCGCGTGCTCGTGTCAAGGTGGCTACCGAGTATCACTGCGCGGGCCGCCGGGTCATGCGCGTCAAGTGCGCGCTACGGACCTCCCTGCTCACCCGGCTGGTCGGCGCCGGAGCATTGCTGCTGGGCACTCTGGCCGTGACGCTCGGCTCGCCGCTCGCGGCCGCGGCCGCCCTCGGCGTGGCCGCGGTCGGGGGGCTGGCTTTCGCGCGCGAAGGGCTCAATCTCGGCCGGACGCTGCACCGCTCGCTTCAGGCGGTGGCGCGCCGGGCCCGGCTCCATTACGCGCCGCCGCTTCAGGCGCGGGCGCCGGAGACGAAGTGAGCGGCGGGGTCGCGGGCCGCGTCCTCGGCTATCTCCGGCCGCATCGCCTCACCTTGCTCTGGGCCCTCGGCCAGGTCCTGCTCATCGCCGGCTGTGAGCTGCTCAAGCCCTGGCCGCTCAAGGTCATCATCGACTCGGTGCTGGGCGGACAGCCGGCTCCGTGGGGGTGGCCGGCCAGATGGTCCCGCGAGGCCTTGCTGCTCGCGGCGTGCGTGGCGCTGGTGCTCATCTACGCCACGCTGGGCGCGCTGACCGTGCTGAACAACTACACCACGATCCGCGTCGGGCAGCGAATGGTGAGCGACCTGCGGAGCGATCTGTACGGCCACCTCCACCGGCTCTCCCTCGCCTTCCACAGCCGCGCACAGGTGGGCGACCTGCTCTATCGGGTCACCGCCGACACCTTCGCGCTGCAGAGCCTCACCATGAACTGCCTCTTCCCGGCCGCGACGGCGCTGGTCCTCCTGGCGGGAATGGGCGCGATCATGCTCCACCTCGACTGGAAGCTCACGCTCCTCGCGCTCGCCGTGTGCCCGGCGCTGTTCGCGGCGATCGCGCGGCTCAACGGCCGGATCACGCGAGTGGCGGGGCACGCGCGCGAGCGCGAGAGCGAGATGTACGCCGTCGTCCAGCAGGCCATGTCCACGATGCGGGTGATCCAGGCCTTCACGCGCGAGGACGACGAGCACAGCCGGTTCATGACCGCCAACCGCCACAGCCTGGCGGCAGGCCTGCGGCTCTACACGCTGCAGACCTCCTACTCGTGCGTGATCAACGTGGTGATCGCGCTCGGCACCGCTGCCGTCGTCTGGGTGGGGGCGCGCCACGTCCTGGACGGCTCGCTGAGCGTCGGATCGCTGGTGATCTTCGTCTCCTATCTGGCTTCGCTCTACGGTCCCATCAACAGCATGTTCCAGACCTACGGGCTCGCCCAGGGGTCCAAGGTGGGCGTGCGGCGCGTCTTCGACCTGCTGGACGTGGAGCGGGACATCGCGGATGGTCCGCGCACCGTTCCGAAGGGCGTCCGGGGCGAGGTCGCGTGGGAGGACGTCGCCTTCGAGTACACGCGGGGCCAGCCCGTGCTGAACGGCGTGACCCTTCGTGTCCGGGCGGGGCAAAAGGTGGCCATCGTCGGCCCGACGGGCGCCGGCAAGTCCACCCTGCTGAGTCTCCTCCCGCGCTTCTACGACTGCACGGCGGGCCGGCTCCTCGTGGACGGCGTCGACGTGCGGGAATACCAGCTTGCCTCGCTGCGTCGCCAGATCGCCATGGTGCTCCAGCCGCCGCTCGTCTTCCCGGCCACGCTGGGCGACAACATCGCGTTCGGGCGCCCGGGCGCGCGGCCCGACGAGATCGTGGCCGCCGCCCGGCTGGCCCGCATCGATGGGATGATCAGCCGGTTGCCCCGGGGATACCACACCGTGGTCGGGGAGCAAGGCGTCACGCTGTCGGAGGGCGAGAAGCAGCGGATCACCATCGCGCGCGCCCTCCTCCGCGACTCGCCGATCCTGATCCTGGACGAGCCCACCTCAGCCCTCGACGCCGAGACCGAGGCGCTCGTCATGCAGGGGCTCGAGCGGCTGACGGCGGGGCGCACGACCTTCATCATCGCTCACCGGCTCTCCACGGCGCGGCGGGCCGACCTCATCGTGGTCCTGCGGGACGGCCGGATCGTGGAGCAAGGCGGCTTCGAAGCCCTCATGGAGGGCCGGGGCACCTTCGCGGCCCTCTACCGGCTGCAGGGCGGCGTCCCGGAGGAGAGCCCCCTTGCCGTCCCGTAAGCGGATCCTGGTCCTCCATCTCGCGGGGCAGTACCCGATGGGGGGAATCGGCTGGCAGGCGGTCCACCATCTGGTCGGCTTGAGCCGCCTGGGTCACGACGTGTACTACGTCGAGGACTCGGCCGCGCCGCCCTACGATCCGAGGCTCCAGAGCGTGGTCGAGGACTGTGCCTACAGCGTCGAATTCCTCCGTCGGACCATGGAGCGGTTCGGGCTCGCCGATCGCTGGGTGTACCGGGATGGGGCCAGTGGCCGCTGTTACGGCCTGCCCCGCGAGCAGCTCGAGCGGCTTTACCGCGAGGCCGACGCGCTGGTCAACGTGTGCGGCGCCAGCCGCCTGGGCGAGGAGCACCTGCGCTGCCCCATCCGCATCTACGTGCAGACCGACCCCGTGCACGACCAGATCCTCCTGGCCCAGAACAACCAGCGGGCCCGGGCCGCGCTCTCGGCTCACACCCACCACTTCACGTACGGCGAGAACCTGGGTGGGCCCGACTGCCCGATTCCCCTGGGCGAGCTCCACTGGAGAGCGACCCGGCCGCCCGTCGTGCTCGACCTCTGGGAGCCGCGCTTCGATCCCTCGGCCGCCGCGTTCACCACGGTCGGCACTTGGAAGAACGTCGGAAAGGACATCCATTTCGCGGGAGAGACATACTCCTGGTCCAAGCATGTCAACTTCCTGCGATTCATGAACCTCCCGAGCCTGACCCCACAGCCGCTGGAGCTGGCCATCGAGACGGATGCTGACACGGATCGGCTCCTGCGCGGTCGCGGCTGGCGACTCGCGGATCCTTTCGAGAAATCCCGCGACACCGCCACGTACCAGGCGCACATCTACGGCTCCCGGGGCGAGTTTACGGTCGCGAAGGATCTGGTAGCGCGTACGCACTGCGGCTGGTTCAGCGATCGCAGCGTCTGCTACCTGGCCGCCGGCAAGCCGGTGGTCACCCAGGAGACCGGTTTCAGCAAGTTCATCCCGACGGGTCGCGGGCTCTTCGCGTTCTCGACGTGCGAGGAGGCGGCTGCGGCCATCGACGAGATCAATCTCGACTACGCCGACCAGTGCCGCGCGGCACGCGAGGTCGCGGCGGAGTACTTCGGCTCGGACCATGTGCTCGCGGAGCTGTGCCGCGAGGCCGGCCTCTGACCGCCGCGCCCAGATTGCCCTCGCGCTCATCCTGACGCTCGCTCTCGCGGAGGCGTCCTGGACGGCCGTGGCGCGTGCGGCGCAGCCACCTCCGCCGGCCGCCGCCGCCCCGGGCTTCACGGCCGCTTCCGCGCAGACGGTTCAGGAGCTCCAAGCCACCCTGGCCCGGGCCCGAGAGCGCTTCGAGGCTCGCGATGCGGCCGGCGTCCTCGCCTACGTCTCGGATCAATACCGGAGCGGGCTGCTGACCAAGGCGCTGATCCGCGAGCAGCTCCTGGGAATCTTCGGGTTGTACGAGGCCGTGCGCGCCCGGGTCACCATCGACGCGGTGGACATGGTGGACGGCGCCGCGCGGGTCTACACGACCGGAGAGGTCTCCGGCCGTCTGCCAATCGTGAAGAGATGGGTGACGTTTCTCTGGTGGGAGCGCGAGCCGGAAGTGGCCCGGCGCGAAGGCTCCGTCTGGCGCCTCTACGGCTTCCACGAGCAGCCGGCGCCGACCCGCGATCCGTCACGGGGAAGTGAGAAAGGGGACCCCTCGGTAACCCGACGCAGTCTTCCCCCAGTTGCGCGCTGTCACGCCACGATGGACTCGCCCCAATCCTGATGCCCCGCCCGCGGATCATCGTCTCCGGGCTGATCGCGCAGTATCCCCTGGGTGGCGTCGCCTGGGACTACGTGCAATATGTCGCAGGGCTCGCGCGGCTCGGCTACGACGCCTACTACGTCGAGGACACGGGCATCTGGCCCTACAACCCGGAGGAAGGCGGCATCAGCAAGATATGCGACTACAACGTTCGCTATCTGCAGCAGTTGATGGATCGCTTTGGGCTGGGGAGCCGCTGGGCCTATTGCTTCCCGCACGGGTCGCAGTGGTTCGGGCTGTCGGACGCGAGCCGCAAGGAGGTCATCGAGACCGCCGACCTCCTGCTCAACATTTCGGGAACGCTGGCCGCCCCGGCGAAGTACCGCTCGGTGCGTCGGCTCGCCTATATCGACAGCGATCCCGTGTTCACCCAGGTGAAGCTCGCGCGCGGCGAGACGAGCCTCGCCTCGCTGATGGTCGCGCACGATGTGCATTTCAGCTTTGGCGAGGCGCTGCCTGGTAACACGCCACCGACGCAGTATGCGTGGATCCCGACGCGCCAGCCGATCCTGCTCGACGAATGGCCAGCCATCGACGAGCGCCGCGAGGTGTTCACCACCGTCATGAACTGGACCACGGCGCGGCCGATCGTCCACGAGGGCGTGCGTTATGGCCAGAAGGACATCGAGTTCGAGCGCTTCATCGACCTGCCGGCACGGGTGAAGCCGACCGAGCTCGAGATCGCCGTGAACCTCGGAAAGACGCGCAAGACGCCGTACGATCTCCTGCGTCACAAGGGCTGGCGCCTCGCCGACCCGGACACGGTGTGCCCCGACCTCGACTCCTACCGACACTATCTTTCAGCCTCGAAGGCCGAATGGAGCGTCGCGAAGAACGGCTATGTCGTAGGTAAGTCGGGCTGGTTTTCCTGCCGATCCGCGTGCTACCTGGCAGCCGGTAGGCCGGTCGTGGTCGAGGACACGGGTTTCGACGCGGTGATCCCGACCGGGCGCGGGGTACTCTCTTTCTCCAATCCGGACGAGGCGGTCGCCGACATCCGCGAGGTCGAGGCGAATTATGACGCCCACGCCCGCGCGGCGCGTGAGATCGCGCACCAGTATTTCGACGCGCGCAAGGTGCTCGAACGCCTCGTCGAGGCCGCGCTCGCAGGTTGAGTGGAGAACACGGCGGAGGGTCCGGCGTCTCATGACCATTGTCGTCGGCGGATACATCGTCGCCTTCCCGCTCGGCGGAATGACTTGGCATCATCTGAACTACCTGCTCGGCCTGCACGAACTGGGGCACGAGGTCTGGTTCCTGGAGGATTCCGGAGACGACGCCGTCCCCTATAACCCTGCCACGCGGACATGCGACGCCGATCCGACCTACGGAATCGAGTACCTGGAGACGACCCTCCGGGAGCACGGCCTGGCGCTGCGCTACTGCTATTACGCGCAATCCCGGGGTGAATATTATGGGCTGACCCGGGCGGAGCTTCACGATCTGCTCCGTCGAGCCGACCTGCTCCTCTGCGTCAGCGGTGTGACGGCGGTGCGACCGGACCGACCCCGGCCCCGGCGGGCAGCGGTGATCGACACGGATCCAGCGTTCACGCAACTTCGGATGCAGGATGACACGGAGTTTCTCGACTACTACCGGCAGTTCGATCGGGCCGCGACCTTTGGGAGATTGATCGGAACGAGCGAGTGTTCGATCCCCACTCACGGGATCGACTGGGTTCCAACCTGTCAGCCGGTCTGCCTCCCGCATTGGCCCGTGGTGCCGGCGATCTCGCGCGACTTTACGACCGTCGGCAAGTGGGAGCACGCGACCGACCGCCACGTGGAGTTCGAAGGCAGGCGATATCTGTCCAGTAAAGGGGTCGAATGGATGAAGGTCATCGACCTGCCCCGTCGCGCCTCCCGCTGGACGATGACGATCGGCATGCAGACCATGCCCGGCGACGTGCGGTCGCGCTTCGAATCCCGCGGCTGGAGGTGCATCGACCCTGAGCCGGTAACCATGTCCTGTCATGCATTTGCCCAGTTCATCCGGGCGTCGGCGGGGGAGTTCACCGTGGTCAAGGAGATCTATCGCAGCCTGCCCAGCGGATGGTTCAGCGACCGAAGCTCGTGCTATCTGGCCAGCGGCCGCCCGGTGGTGACGCAGCCCAGCGGGTTCGAGCGGTGGTTGCCGGTCGGCGAGGGCCTGTTCGGTTTCCGGTCCGTCGACGAGGCGGCGGAAGCGCTAGATCGGATTGCCGCCAATTACGACCGCCACTCCCGCTCTGCCCGGCGGATCGCCGAGGAGTATCTGGACTCGAAGAAGGTGCTCACCCGCTTACTAGATCAAGTGATGTAACCGCGGGAACCTGGTGATCCAGGACTCGACACACGAACCGGCGCGGGCCATATTCCCTTCCACGAGCCGGCTCAGCGGGTCATGGTCGACTGGCAGCCCGGCACGGAGGCCTGGGCAGCCGTCACGCCCACCGTGGACCCGTAGTCACGGTAGTTCACGAGCCGAATCCCCAGGGCCAAGAGGCTCGCCTTGGCGCGGGGATCCGTGAGCGTATTCAGCTCGACCTCGCGCTGCCAGCTGTAGGCCGCGTCAGCAACGAAGTCTGTGTAGCCCGGATGGCAACCGATCTCGGTGAAGCCCGGCGCCGCCTTTCCGAACAGGGTGATCAGATACTCGACGCTGATGTGCCTCCGGTCGAACTTGCCGAAATCCCACTGCGCGTAGAACCCACCGAGATAGACCACATCGGAGAACCCGCGGAGCGGGATCCCGTGACGCTGGCTGAGGGTGAGGAAGAGGCGCGCGACGTTCAGCTGCCGGTGCACGTGATGATGGGAGTCGAGATGGGTCGGCAAGCTGCCGGTCAGGTCAGTGAACATCTTGAACTGCCGCTCGATCTCCCGGCCGAGGACGTCCAGACGCTCCTGTCCGATCAGGGCGAGACCGATGCCGTCGAGATTGACGTGGAGCCCCAGGCTCAGATCCGGACGCTGACGCGCCAGGGCCACGGCCGCGACGGTGCCCGGCCGGCCGACCATGAGGCTCGCGCTCGTGACGACCCCGCGCTCGTGGGCCTCGATGATGCCGCGGTTGACGCCCACGCTCTCACCGAAGTCGTCCGCGTTGACGATCACGGTGCGCTGGGCGACGTCATGGCCCTTCGCCTCGGGGAGCGGCGCGGGTGGATCGCCCGGGCCGCCGGTGGCATGGGCCGCGGCGGCCGCGAGCAGGGACGCGGGGAGCTGGGCGAGCGCGGGCAGGAGCAGGAAAAGGCTACGCCGTGAAAGCGCCACGTCTGAACCCTCCTGTGTTGGAGTCACGAGCGGGCGGCCCAGACGACGTCATGGCCGTCTTGCGTCGGGCCCGGGAAAGCCCTCACACCGTTCCGGATGGCTCCGGTCCCGCAGCGCGTCTCGGGCCGCCGCGATCTCGCGTTCCAGGGCATCTCGCCCAGGAAAGGCGCGGTCCGCTCTGCGGTACCAGTACCGCGCATTCTCGAGATCGCCCTCGACGGTATGCGCGATGCCGTGGAGCCACGCGGCCAGCGGGGACTTCTCGCGCTGGACGAGGTCGTGGGCCGGCTGCCATGCTCCCTCGGCCAAGAGCTCGATAGCCTTCGCGAGGGGATCAGAGGCCGCTGCCGGACCGGACGCGCCCATATCTGATCATACCGTCTGGACGCGCCGGCGCGCCACCCGGGATTCTGGGGCGAGGAGCGAAGCACTCAGGGCGTGAGGGTCGACCCGATTATGCGGCCCCCGGCCCGCCGTTGCTGGCCGGTGACGGGGAGTCCTCGGCTCGGCCGATCACGAGCTGGATCTCGTCCCCGGCCCGCTTGCAGTCGATCCGGGCTCCTGTAAGGGCTTCGGACAGTTTATCGTCGATGAGCAAGATCTTCTCGCCGTCGTGCTCGACGATCTGATCGCCCGGCTTCCCGCGGTCCGGAAACAGCCCGAAGCCGGCGTTCGCGGCCTCCAATCGCAGCCCGATGTCCGGGTCGTTCACGTTCGCCGATGCCCGAATGCGTACCAGCGCCTCCTTCGCTCGCATCGTCACCATCACCATGTCGTCGCCCTCCTCTCGCCCGCTCGCTTCGTCGGCTACTCGGGACCGCGGGCGGACTGCGTCGCGACCACCGAGACTCTCTGGGGAGCCGAGTCCTCGCCAGGCCGATAGCTGCCGGTATAGCCCAGGGTCAACGAGAAGTCGCCGCGGGCTTCCTCGACGGCCCGCGGAGCGCGACCGCTCCATGCCGCCTCCTCGGATCCCGCGAGGGCGTCGAGTTCTCTGAGCAGCGAGGACAGGTCGATCCCGTTCTGCCTGGCGAACTCCTCCACCGAGAGCTCAGGGAACCGCGCGTAGAGCTCGCCCGGCCGGTTCACGTACAAGCGTCCGCTCTGGATGAACACGGGCCCCGTGCTCGGGTACCGCTGGAGGATGTCGCTGATCCGTGATTCAGTGGTGATCCTCATGGAGACAGTCCTCCGGCGCCGGAAAGAAGTACCGGCATGGCGGGTAAGATTTACCGGCCCGTATATCTCGCCTTGCGCTTCGCGGAGCGCTTGCCTTTCGATTTGGCCGCAGGCGGAGCCGCTTTCACTCCCGCCTTTCTGACATCGAGCACCACCTCGTGCCACCAGTGCTCGGCGGGTCCGGTCACCAGCTCGTCGAGCTCCTGGCGGGTCTCGGCGAACCGGGGATCCTTGTGCCACTTCTCCCAGTCGGCGCGAGCCCTCCATGTGCCGACGATTACGCGCTTGTTCGGCTCATCGGCTGACCGAAGCAGCTGTCCGCCAATCCACCCCGGCTGCGCCTTCGCGGCGATCATACGCTCGCGCATCACCGCGTCCCACCGGCGTTCCGCCCCATCTTTCACCTCGGTGTGAGTCACGATGGTCATCATCGGCTGGCTCCTCCCCCGAGCGCCCGAATCGTCCGTGGATCTCGATCCCTTTGCGACTTCGGAGATTCTCCGGAGCATTCTCCGTGCCAAGGCCCGAAGCGCTCCAGGATTCGCGGGGCGCGCCGGTGCCAAGTGGGCTTGCGGTGCCTTGACAACATGCGCATCCGGCGTGAGCCTTTGCTTGATGCCATTGAGACGGAGGCGATCGGCCGCATTCACGGGCCAGCGCGCTTCGCCTCGGACGATACGGAGGATGTCATGCCAACTCAGCCGGATCTGCCCGGCCTCGAAGATCGAGCCACGCGACTCCGCATCCATTCGATTCGCGCCACCACCGCGGCCGGCAGCGGGCATCCGACGAGCTGCTGCTCGGCGGCCGACCTGATGGCCGCCCTCTTCTTCGACGTCATGCGCTTCAGGCCGACCGAGCCGCTCGCGCCCGACAATGATCGGCTGATCCTCAGCAAAGGGCACGCGGCGCCGCTGCTGTACGCGGCCTGGGCCGAAGCTGGAGTCCTCTCGCCCGAAGACCTCGTGACGCTCCGACACCTGGACAGCGATCTCGAAGGTCACCCGACCCCGCGCCTGAAGTTCGTGGAGGTCGCCACGGGCTCGCTCGGCCAGGGTCTCAGCGTCGGGGTCGGCATGGCCCTCGCGCGCAAGCTCGACAATGCTCCCGGGGCGATCTTCGTGCTCCTCGGCGACGGAGAATGCGCCGAGGGCAGCGTGTGGGAAGCGGCGGCCTTCGCCGGCTACTACCGGCTGGAAAACCTGATCGCGGTCGTGGACGTCAACCGCCTCGGCCAGTCGCAGCC
Source organism: Candidatus Methylomirabilota bacterium (assembly GCA_035708525.1). Lineage (GTDB taxonomy): Bacteria > Methylomirabilota > Methylomirabilia > Rokubacteriales > CSP1-6 > DASSSH01. Next base: position 23,204 of record DASSSH010000026.1, on the reverse strand, counting down.
CACCATGCTCGAGCACGACATCCGGGTCTACCAGGGACGCTTCGAGGCCTTCGGCTGGCGGGCCCTTCTCGTCGAAGGCCACGAGATGGAGCAGGTCGTCCGAGCCTTGCGCCGGGCGCGCCGTCCATCAGGTGTTCCGGTCGCCGTGATCGCCCGAACCTTCAAGGGCAAAGGCATCGAGGGCATCGAGGATCAGGAGGGCTGGCACGGACGGGCGCTCGACGAGACCGCCGCCAGCAAGGCGATCGCGGCGCTGGAAGCGCGGCTGCACGGGGCCAAGCTCCCGCCGGTTCATCCGCCCCAGGGGCCGCCGCCGGCCGCTCCGAAGGCGGCCAACCCGGAAGCCTTCCGCGTCTCCGCGCATGACAAGGGGACCGCCGTGGCGACGCGCCAGGCCTATGGCGAGGCGCTGGCCAAGCTCGGGAGGCTCAGTCCGGGCATCGTGGCGCTGGACGGCGACGTCAAGAACTCGACCTACGCGGAGCTCTTCAAGAAGGCGTGCCCGGAGCAGTACGTCGAGGGCTTCATCGCCGAGCAGAACATGGTCGGGGTCGCGGTCGGCCTAGCCGCCTATGGGAAGATCCCCTTCGTCTCGACCTTCGCGTGCTTCCTGACCCGCGCGTTCGACCAGATCCGCATGGCTGCCATCTCGCGGGCCAACGTGAAGTTCAGCGGCTCGCACTGCGGCGTGAGCATCGGTGAGGACGGGCCGTCTCAGATGGGGCTGGAGGATCTGGCCATGTTCCGCGTCATCCCGGATTCGGTCATCCTGTACCCGGCCGATTCGGTGTCGACGGAGCGATGCGTGGAGCTGGCCGCGGGTCGGCGAGGGATCGTCTATATCCGCACCACCCGCCCCAAGACGCCGGTCCTCTACGGCCCCGATGAGACCTTCGCCATCGGCGGTCTGAAGGTGGTCGCCCAGAGCGAGGCCGACCGCGTGACCGTCGTGGCCGCGGGCATCACCCTTCACGAGGCGCTCAAGGCCCGCGAGGAACTCGGTCGACACGGCATTTCGATCCGGGTGATCGACCTGTACTCTGTCAAGCCCCTCGACCGGGAGAGCCTGCTGGCCGCGGCCCGCGCGACCGGCGGCCGACTGGTCACGGTGGAGGACCACTACCTGCAGGGCGGGCTTGGCGATGCGGTGCTGGAGGCTGTCGCCGGCGAGGGAGTCCAGGTCCACAAGCTCGCCGTCAGCGAGCTGCCGCGGAGCGGTCCGTCCGAGGCCTTGCTCGACCGCTACGGGATCAGCGCCCGGCACATCGTCGAGACGGTGCGGAAGCTCGTCGCCTCCTGACCGCGCTCAGGTGGTGCTGCCCTCCTCTAGTATCCCTGGGAAGGACCCCCGGGCTGCGGGGAGGGTGCGACCTGGAGCCAGCCCCCCGGACACTGCGAGACATACGGGTAGTACCCCTGCGCGTCCTGGCAGTAGTACCAGTACTGCGGCTGAGGCTGAGCATAGACCGGAGGCGGGGCCTCGACGACGGCGGGCGGCGAGTAGACCGGATAAGGATACGCGTACGGGTAGGTATAACGATACGCGTACGGGTAGGTATAGGGATACACGAACGGGGCGCCGAAGAAGATCCCAGGCCCGATGAAGACCCGGGCGCCGACGAAGCCATGGTGACCCCGGAAGCCGTGATGATGGCCCCGGAAGCCGTGGTGATGGCCCCTGGACCCACCGTGACGGCCGTCCCAGGCCTGACTCGGGGCTGTACTCCAGAAGACTGACGCCAGCACCGCAAGAGCCACGATCACCAACCGCTTCATTGCCCGCCTCCTGGCCCTGCCGACTCGCTATTACCTTGGACCCGGCTACCCTCTCGGCCATTCAACGCAGAAGAAGAAAACCGACAGGGCGGCCCGACTAGTATCCCCCCGCCACCCCCCGTGGATCGCTCGCAGCTATCCAACGCAGGGCGCCATAACCCGCCGCTCCGCCGCGGCCGGCCTCATCCATCCTTCTTACCGCCCCAAACTCGGCGGGCTCAGTCTTCGTTCCACGGCCCCTTGAGGACCGCCCCTACCGTCCGGCGAGAGTCGGCCGTTGGACCTTGGCGCGGTAGCGCTCGGGAATATTTTCCAGCTGATCGGTCCAGTGCGTCACGCCCTCCTCGTCGGTCCAGCGATAGACGGCCGTGGGAGACGCCGGCCGCCGCTCGGCGCTGGGCTTGGCCGCTACCGGCGGCTCAGGCGGAGCGGGTGGCGCGGCCGGGGGGGCTTCGGGCGGCCCAGGGGGCGGCTTGGGAATCCACACCCAGCGAAACGGCGTGGTGACGCCGTCCCCCCGCAGCTCATAACGGCCGTTCGGGTACTCGATCACCGACGGGATCGGGGCGGGGGGCGCGATCAGGTACGACGAGGGCTGCTCGTACACCATCGGCGGCCCGTAGAAATAGCTCGAATACGGATATGGGATATGCGGGGCCCGATGCCGCGGGAGAAAGGCTGGGTGAATCCGCTGTGAGAACCGGGGATGGGCGACGACCTGGTTGGGCGCGGTCGTCGGGAGGCGGTCGTGTGACCTCGGACGCTCCTGAGCCGCGGCCGCGCCGGTCAACAGCGCCAAGGCGCCGAGCGCACTCACGAGATGAAGAAGGCCCACCCGTCTCATCGCCGTGCTCGCGAGCAGAGCGTCCCACCAGCCCGCGGTCCCGTCAAGCGATCGCCCGCCGGCGCGAGCCAGGTCGCCCGGCTTCGACCCAGGCGCTCAGCGCGGCGGCTGCTCCAGCTCGGGGATGATCCAGAGCGGCCGGTCGCCGCAGGCGACACGCTGGATGTTGTCGAAGGCGTTCCGGAAGCACCGCGACCAGTTGTCCCACGTGGGGCCCGCCATGTGCGGCGTGATCGTCACGGTGTCGAGCGCGAAGAGCGGATGGTCCGCCGGCGGCGGCTCCTCGAGCATGACGTCGAGCCCGGCGCCGGCGATCCGCCCGCTCGTGAGCGCCGCGTGGAGGGCGACCTCGTCCACCACCGGGCCGCGACAGGTGTTGATGAGGATCGCGCTGGGCTTCATCAGAGCGAACTCGCGCTCGCCCATCATCCCGCGCGTCCGATCCGTCAGCGGCACGTGCAGACTCACGACATCGGAGACCCGGAGGAGCTCCTCGAAGAGCGCGAAGCGGACGCCGAGGGCGTCCTCTCGGTCCTCCGCGAGCCGGACGATGTCGTAATACCGCACCTGCATGTCGAATCCCAGCGCCCGCCGGGCCACCTTCTTGCCGATGTTGCCGAGCCCGACGATGCCGAGGGTCTTGCCGGAGAGCTCGTAGAGCCGCGTGGCCGAGAAGTCGCCGACCCGCCACTTGCCGGCGACGACGTTGTTGTGCTGCCACACGATCTTCTTCATCACCGCCAGCATGAGCGCCAGGGTGTGCTCGGCGACCGCGATGGCGTTGGCGCCCCCGTTGTTGGCGACGGGCACGCGCGCCTTGCGGGCCGCCTCGAGGTCGAGTCGGTCGTAGCCGGCGCTGATGAGCTGGACGAGCTTGAGCCGCGGAGCGGCGCGGTAGAAGTCCGAGCCGAGGCTCGACCGGGCGAAGCCCACGAAGTACTCGGCGTCCTCCAGGGTGTCGAAAAACTCCGCGGTGCCCTGGTCGGCGACATGGAGCTCGTAGCCGGCGGGCATGACGGAGCGCGCGATCTCGACCAGCGGGACGGGCAGCTTCGGCGAAAGCACGACCTTGGTGGCCACGAGCGGCTCCTTGGTGGAAGGTTTCAGGCCGACACGAGGGTCCTTTATACACCCACCCCGGGCGTCCTGTCCCTGAATTCCGCCGCGCCGCGCGGACCCTCGCCGGGATCCCTTGCGGGCTGCCGGGGCTTCGTTTACCATCGCCAGCCATGGCATCCGCCGAGGCGCTGTTCGACCCGTTCCTGCCCGACTTCAACGCTGACCCGTATCCCTTCTACCAGCGCCTGCGCGAGGTCGATCCGGTCCATCAGAGCCCGCTCGGCTTCTGGGTCCTCACGCGCTACGACGACTGCGTGATGGTCCTGCGCGATCCACGCTTCGGCCGCGCAGGGTTTGAAGCCATGCTCGAGTCGGTCTACGGCGGCGCGGCCGAGCCGGGGCGGCTCCCGACCTCCATGCTCTTCCGGGACCCACCCGATCACACGCGGCTGCGCGGGCTGGTGAGCCGCGCCTTCACTCCCCGGGTGATCGAGGGGCTGCGGCCCCGCATCCAGCAGATCGTGGACGGGTTGCTGGATCGGATCCAGGAGGCGGGGCGGATGGAGGTGATCGCCGACCTCGCCTACCCCTTGCCCGTCACGGTGATCTCGGAGATGCTCGGCGTTCCCGAGGACGATCGCGAGCGGATCAAGCAATGGTCCGCGGACATCGCGCGGAGCCTGGACGCCATCGGCCTCCCGACGGACCAGGAGATCGTGGAGCGCGGCAGGACGGGGCGGCGCGCGATCGGCGACTACTTCCGCAGTCTTATCCCCGACCGCAAGAAGCGCCCTCGCGGCGATCTGCTGAGCCTGCTGATCGAGGCCGAGGAGCAGGGCGACAAGCTCTCCGAAGGCGAGCTCCTGGCCACGTGCGTGCTCCTTTACATCGCCGGTCATGAGACGACCGTCAACCTGATCGGCAATGGCCTGCTGGCCCTGCTCCGTCATCCCGCGGAGCTCAAGCGGCTCCGCGACGATCCGGCGCTGACCCAGAGCGCCGTCGAGGAGCTGCTCCGCTATGACGGACCGGTCCAACGGACCGCGCGGATCACCAACGCCGACGTGGAGATCGGCGGGCACAAGATCGCTCACCGCTCCATGGTCGTCACCGTGATCGGCGCCGCGAACCGGGATCCCGCTCACTTCCCCGATCCCGATCGGCTCGACATCTCGCGGCCCGACAACCGTCACATCGCCTTCGGCTTCGGGATCCACTTCTGTCTGGGCGCACCGCTGGCGCGCCTCGAGGGACAGATCGCGCTTGGGACCCTGGTCCGCCGATTGCCGCGGCTTACGCTCGCCACGGACCGGCTGGAGTGGCGGGAGTCCCAAGTGCTCCGCGGTCTCAAGAGCCTGCCGGTCAGCTGTTGAGCCCGCCAGCGGAGCGCCGGCTTTCGGTGCGCGGTACCCCGGTTCACCTGCTTTCAGACGGCAGCGGGCCGGCGCTCCTCTTCCTTCACGGCGCCGGCGCGGGCGGACGCTGGCTCACCTTCCAGGAACACGTGGCCCGCCACTTCACGGTCTACGCTCCGAGCCATCCCGGCCATAGCGGCTCCCCGGCCGCCGAGTGGATCGAGCACGTCTCGGACCTGGCCTTCCACTACCTCGATCTCCTGGATGAGCTCGGGCTCGACCGCGTGCACTTGGTCGGCGCGTCGTTCGGCGGGTGGATCGCCGCCGAGATCGCGGTCATGGCCTCGCATCGCCTCCGCTCGCTCGTCCTCATCGACCCGGTCGGCATCAAGGTCACCGGCTGGATCTATCCGTTCCTCTTCGGGATGGAGCTCCCGGAGCTGGTGGCGACGGTGTTTCATCGCCCCGAAGCGGCGCTCGCCCTCGCGCCCAAGGATCAGTCCATCGACACCCTCGCCGAGCTCTACCGGCAGAACGCGGCGCTGGCCCGCGTGGCCTGGAATCCTTACCTCTACAACCCGCTGCTCAGGCGGCGCCTGCCGCGGATCACCGCGCCGACCTTGCTCTGCTGGGGCGAGCACGACCAGCTGAGCCCGCTCCTCTGCGCGGACGCCTGGATGAAGGAGATTCCCGGGGCCCGACTCGTGACCTTCCGTGAATCGGGCCACGTGCCACACCTGGAGGAGCCCGAGGCGGTCGCCGCGGCCGTGGTCGACTTCTGCTGCCGCCAGGAAGGCACGCGGTGAAGTTCTACTACTTCCATCTGATGCCCTACCTGATGGACCATGAGGAGCCGTCGTCCTGGGTGACGCTGTCCAATCGCCATTACGACCCCGCGATCGGCCACGGGCTGTACCACCAGTACCTCGATCAGCTGGAATACGCCGAGCGGCTCGGCTGGGATGGCCTGTGCGTCAACGAGCACCATCAGAACTGCTACGGCACCATGCCGAGCCCCAACGTAATGGCGGCCATGCTGGTGCGAAGGACGAGCCGCGCGAAGATCGCCATCCTCGGCAATGGCCTCCCGCTCCGGGAGAATCCCCTCCGCGTCGCCGAGGAGATCGCCATGCTGGATGTGGTCTCCGGGGGGCGCGTGATCTCGGGCTTCGTGCGCGGCATCGGCCCCGAGTACTTCTCGCTGGCCGTCAACCCGACTCACTCGCGCGAGCGCTTCTACGAGGCCGCCGAGCTGATCATCCGCGCCTGGACCGAGGAAGGCCCGTTCCCCTTTGACGGCCGCTTCTTCCGCTACCCCTACGTCAATCCCTGGCCCCGGCCGCTCCAGAAGCCGCATCCGCCCGTCTGGTGCCCGTCCCAGGGCAGCACCGAGACGGTCGAGTGGGCGGCCCAGCGCCGCTTTCCCTATCTGATGGTCTTCACGCCCATCAAGCGCATCGCCCAGATCTACGGCGAGTACCGGGAAGCCTGCGAGCGTTCCGGCTACACGGCCAGCCGCTACCAGCTCACCGTGAACCTGCCCATCGTGGTGGCCGAGAACGACGCCAAGGCTTATGAGATCGCGCGGCAGAACGTCCTCTGGGTCTACAACGTGGGGCTCCGCATGCGAACGCCGTTTTACCTGCCTCCGGGCTACGTGACGGAGACGTCGCTGAGGCGCGTGCTCGCCAACCGGCCGAAGCCACCCACCGAGCTGACCTTCGACGATCTCGAGGCCGGGGGGTACATCATCGTGGGCAGCCCCGCCACGGTGCGCGACAAGCTCACGGTCTTCTCCGATGAGCTTCAGGCCGGGATCGTGTGCTCGGGCCTCAACGGCGGCAGTCACGAGAAGACGCTGGAGATGATGGAGCTCTTCTCGCGGGAGGTCATGCCGCATTTCCGGGAGGATGCCCACGTGGACGAGACCGCCGGAATCGGGCGATAGACGATGAAGCTGCTGGACCGGGTGGCCCTCGTCACGGGCGCAGGATCGGGAATCGGCCGGGCCATCGCCCTGCTCTTCGCCGCGGAGGGCGCGCGCGTCGTCGTGAACGATCTCCGGCTCGAGGCCGCGCAGGAGACGCTGGAGGCGATGGGCCCGCGCGCGTGCCAGGCCCGCGCGATCCGGGCGGATGTGTCCGACAGCCGGCAGGTCCGGGCGATGTTCGCCGAGGTCGAGCGCGAGTTCGGCAGGCTCGACATCCTGGTCAACAACGCGGGGATCGCGGTGACCGCCGCCGGGGAGCACGAGGAGATCAGCCGGAAGGCTGAGGCGCGGCTGGGCGAGCTGATGTCGGGCCAGGGGATCCAGACCCACTGGGACATCACCGAGAACATGACCGACGAGGCGTGGCATCGGATGATCGGGGTACACTTGAACGGCACGTTCTTCTGCACCCGCGAGGCCCTGCGACTCATGCGCCGGGCGCAGCGCGGCGTCATCATCAACATGTCGAGCGTGGCCGCTCTCGCCGGGCTCGACAGCGTCCCGCACTACAGCGCCGCCAAGGGGGGCATTCTCGCCTTCACCCGCTCGGTCGCGCGCGAGGTGGGCTCGCGCGGCATCCGCGTGAACGCGATCTGCCCGGGCTTCATCGACACGCCCATGACCGAGGCGGTGTCACCCCTCATGCGCGCCGCCGTCCTGGCGCGCACGCCCCTCGGCCGCTGGGGCGAGCCCCGCGACGTGGCGGCCACAGCGCTGTTCCTCGCCTCGGACGACGGCGCCTTCTACACCGGCCAGTGGCTCTCGCCGAACGGCGGCCTCTTCATCGGCTGATCCCGCCCCTCGAGCCCGCCACCCCACACGGGGGCGCGCGAGGCGCTACTGCAGCGGCGAGAAGGCGGCGGGCATCACGATCTTGTTCGTCTGCGCCAGCAGCTCGTCGCCGCCGCCCGGCGGCGGCCACACGCCGGCCGCCCGCGCCTGGTTCCGGATGGCCAGCCGCTCGTCCATGCTCTTGTACGCCCAGATGTGGATGAACCGGTTGGCCTGGCCGAACTCCACGCCGCCGGCCAGCACGACCGGCGACAGCTTCGTTCGCTCGGCGATCTTTCCCTCCCACCGCTTCATCACCTCCGGCAGCGAGCCGGGCCGGAGACTGTAGCACCGGATCTCGAAGATCGGGCCCATCGTGCCGGGCGTGATCTCCGGGATGAACGGGAACGGCGTCACGATCTCCACCTCCTGGTGGACGATGAACTCGCGGGTCTTCGGCGGCCAGTTCGGATCCTTGGCCGCCTCCGCGCGAATGCGGGCGCGCTCGGCGAGGTCGGTGTAGGGCCAGACGTGGATGATCTCGTTGAGCGGGCCGACCTCCGTGTGCCAGAAGGCGGCGAGCGGCGAGTACTTCCGCCGGTACTCGTAGGCCTCACCGTACCGCTTCTCCACCTCGGCGAGGCTGCGGGGCTTCAGCGTGTAGGTCCGGATCTCGTAGATCATGGACAGTCCTCCCTTCGGGTGAGGCGAGCGTCCCGCGAGCCCGACCGTCCCGTCATCCGCACGCGACGGCGTACACGTCCTGGACGCCCGCGGGCAGCCGGCGCTTACGCCACGCCTCGCCGCCGTCCTCGGTGCTGAACACCTGGCCGGTCCGGCTGACGCAGTGGACCTGGCGCGCATCCCGATGATTCAAGGCGACGGCCATCATGGTGCTCTCGGCCTTGATGCCGTGGTCGAAGCGCGTCCACGTCTCGCCGAGGTCCAGGCTGCGGTAGAGCGAACCGTCCTCGCTGCGCGCCGCAGGGCTGAGGCACCCGTACAGCACGCGGGGATCCTGAGGCGAGACCCGGAGGTCCCGCGCGTAGGTCAGCGGGGAGAACCGGCCGATCTCCATGTCCTGCCAGCTGGCGCCGCGGTCGGCGCTGCGGAACAGCCCCATCCGCACGGCGAGGAACACCACGCCCGGCGCCGCAGCGCTGACGCAGAGGGCGTGGCCGTCCAGCATGCCCTCCGTCTCGGTGTCGCTCTGGATCCGGCTCTTGAGATGCGGCCGCTCGGCCAGCGCGACGAGGTCGGCGCTCATGTCCTCCCACGATTCGCCGCCGTCCAGGCTGCGGATCACGCCGCCGACCTCGAGCGTCGCGTAGAGCTCGTCCGGGCGCGCCGGATCGGCGGCGAGCCGCATCACCCGGCAGGCGAAGCTCATCCGGACGCGGTCCGGTGACCGCGCCGGAAGGCGCCGCCAGGTGTCGCCGCCATCCTCGCTGCGGTAGACCCCGATGGGCGACGTGCCGGCATAGAGGGTGCGCGGGCGGCTCGGATGGACGAGAATCGACCAGACCTCGGTCTCCCGGGGGAAGTCGAGGCGCTCCCAGCGCTCGCCGCGGTCCACGCTGCGGTACGGGCCGTCCTGAGTGCCGAGGTATACGAGGTCGGGATTTACCGGGTGGACGGTGATCGCCTGGACGTTCGCCGGCTCGGGCAGGCCTTTCGCGAGCGGCTCCCAGCGTTCGTCACCGACGGCCCACCGGAAGATCCCCCCGACGGCCGTAGCCGTGAACCTCGCGGCGCCGACGTAGACGTGTGACACCCCCAGCCGCTCGCCCATGATCGTCCTCCCGGCTCCTGCGATGACCGCTCGGCCCGCCCTCCCGCCGTGGCCGCGAGTCTAGCAGGTACGCCGATCCGCGCAAGGGCTCCCGCGGCGATCCCTGGCGCCCGGCGGAGATCGCATGTATACTCGAGTGCGGCTTCAGGAAGACCACGGAGCCCCGGCACTCGCGGGGCTCTTCTTATGTCGGGTCCCGGCGCCCTCAGGGGGCCCGTTCAATCCACCCAAACCGAGGAGAACGCATGCGGAATCGATTCGTCATCGGGAGCGCGCTGGTGGCGTCGCTCGTGCTGGGCACGACGGCCGGCGCAGCGGCCGGGCCCGCGACGGAGCAGCTCAAGTCCGAGATCGCCCGGGTCATCGCGACGATCGAGAACCCGTCCCTGCAGCCCGAGTCCCGGACCGCCGAGCGCCGTCAGGCCATCCGGACGATCACGGACGGTATCTTCGACTGGCCCGAGATGGCCCGGCAGGCCCTGGGGCGGCACTGGGAAGAGCGCACGGCCGCAGAGCAGGCGGAGTTCGTCGCCCTGTTCCGCGATCTCCTGGAGCGTGCGTACATCGGAAAGATCGAGCGGTACGGCGCCGAGAACGTCGCCTACGTCGGTGAGGCCACGGACGACGACGCGGCCATGGTGCGCACCCGCGTCACCCTCAGGCCCGGCCAGGAAGTGATGGTGGACTATCGCATGGCCCGGCAGGGCGCCCGCTGGATGATCCACGACGTGGTGATCGAGAGCGTCAGCCTGGTGGCCAACTACCGCACGCAGTTCGAAGGCGTGATCAAGACCTCCTCGTACCGCGACTTGATCAAGAAGATCAGAACACGGCTGTCCTGAGCCGCCGCGCCCAGACCGGGCGCGAACGATAGGTCAGCCGCTGGCGACAACGTCTGCTAGGCTGCTCCTATCAATGGGGACGACCCGGAGGCGGCCGGGCGAAGCGGGCGGAGAACGCACGCAACGATGAGAAGCCGTCGCCCATGAAGGCCGAGGCGGCCGAGGTTCACGGACGCTGCGAGCCCGCGTTCGAGTCGCTGCGAGCGGCCCTCGCCGACAGCATCGACACCGGGCGCGAGGTGGGTGCTGCGCTCGCGGTCTATGTGGGCAAGCAATCGGTCGTCGACCTGTGGGCCGGCCACACGGATCGAGCCAGGACGCGCCCGTGGGACGAGCACACCCTCGTCAACCTCTATTCCGTGGGGAAGGCCATCACCGCCGTCTGCGCGCTCCAGCTCGTGGAGCGCGGCCTGCTCGACCTCGACGCGCCCGTCTCATGGTACTGGCCCGAGTTCGCTCAGGCCGGGAAGAAGCATCTCCCCGTTCGCTATCTCTTGACCCACCAGGCGGGGTTGCCCGCGGTCTTCCGCGAGCTGCCGAAGGGCGCGGTGCTCGAGTGGGAAGTCATGACGGAGGCCCTCGCCAGCCAGGAGCCGTGGTGGAAGCCGGGCGAGGGGCACGGCTACCACGTCAATACCTACGGGTTCCTCATCGGCGAGGTGGTCCGAAGGGTCACCGGCAAGAGCCTCGGCGCCTATCTGCGGGAGGAGATCGCCGGCCCGGCCGGCATCGACTTCTTCATCGGGTTTGGCCCGGAGCTCGACCCGCGTTGCGCTGACCTGATCCCGGCCGTGCCGGGGCCGGAGGGGGAGCAGCGGAGGCTGCTGCTCGAGGGCGACCTGGCAGCATTCACCGGCCTGTCGCGCATGCGCGCGGGCGCCTATCGGAACCCGCCAGATCTCTCAGGACAGGGCATCGTCAACACGCGCGAGTGGCGCGCGGCCGAGGTGCCGTCCACCAACGGCCACGGCAACGCGCGAGCGGTCGCACGGCTCTATTCGGCGCTGGCGACCGACGGCGAGCTGGACGGGATCCACATTCTCTCCCCCGCGATCCTCGAGCTGGCGATCACTGAGCAGGTGTACGAAGAGGACCTCGTCCTCCAGCGGCCGACGCGCTTCGGGCTGGGATTCCAGCTCACCATGCGGGAGCGGCCACTCGGGCCGAACCCGCGCTCGTTCGGGCACTTCGGCGCCGGCGGCTCGCTCGGGTTCGCCGATCCCGACGCGCGCGTCGCCTTCGCCTACGCCATGAACCAGGGCCGGGAAGGCTGGCAGCACAAGCACGTGCGCCAGCTCATCGATCGAGTCTACGCGGCGCTGTAGACCCAGTCGTCTCCCCTCGCCTTCGAGGGCGGGGCCCGCCGGGCAGAAACGATTCGCTTGACAGCCTGTCTATAGTTTGATATCTATGGAAATATGAAATCTGCCGAGCCGCGGCACTTCTACCACTACTGAAGGGACCCGAGGAGTGCGGCATGACGCGCGGAGACCCCCTCGCGGGAGTCGGGAGGACACCGCCATGAGCCAGGCATTCGTCCGTCGGCAAGAGGGGCCGATCGCCCTCGTCACCCTCACCCGTCCCCCCATCAACGCCCTCGACCGCGACGCCCTGTTGCAGTTGGCGGCGATCGCCCGAGACGTCGAGGCGGACGCCGGCGCTCGCGCGCTTGTTCTCATGAGCGGAATCGACGGCATCTTTTGCTCGGGGGGCGACCTCGGCTACTGGCGCGGGATCCATGACGCTGAAGCGGTCAGTCGGGCGGGCCGCGAGGTCTTCGACCGGATCGCGCGGCTATCCAAGCCGACCATCGCCGCCATCAATGGCCACGTCATCGGCGACGGGCTCACCCTCGCGCTCGCGTGCGACCTTCGGATCGCGTCAGAAAACGCGGCCTTTCGGCTCCCGGAGGTCGGATACGGCTTCATCCCCGGCTGGGGGCTCATCAGCCGCCTCGTCGATCTCGTCGGTCGGGCCAACGCGGCGGAGTTGCTCCTGACCGGCCGGAGGGTCGATGCGAGCCGCGCCCTGGACATGGGGCTCGTGACCCAGGTTGTGTCCTCCGAGCGCCTCTTGGGAGAGGTAATGGGGCGAGGCCGGGAAACGGCCGCGCTGTCAGCCGCGGCCCTTCGAGCCGCGAAGTGTGCGCTCGCGGGCAGGGATGAGGTGGGATGCTTCGAGAGCGTCTGGGGCAAGGCGGACTGGCGAGAGGGGATCGACGCGCTCCTCGCGAAACGGATCCCGGTGTTCAGACCGAGCGAGACGGGAGGCCAGGCGGATGATTTCTTTGGACGAGTTCAAGCGGATCGAACTGCGGATCGGCGAGGTGCTTGCTGCTGAATCCGTCCCTGGGTCCGACCGGCTGCTTCGGCTCACGGTGGACCTTGGAGGAGATCGGCGAACCGTCGTCGGCGGGCTCGGGCAGAGCTACCGACCGGACGAGCTCCACGGGTTGAAGGTCGTGGTCGTGGCGAATCTGGCCCCGGCTCGAATCCGGGGGATCGAATCCCAGGGCATGCTCCTGGGCGTCGGCTGCGAACAGGCCGACGCGGTCGCTCTCCTGACGGTCAACCGCCCGGTGCCGAATGGAGCGCCGGTCGTCTAAGGAGACCCATCACGCGGTTGTTTGTAATCTGCACTCGCAGTTTTGATCTTGATGAGCGGTGGACAACTGCTGCTGGTCTGCGTGGGGATGATGGCCCTCTATCTGCTGGCCGCGGGCGGGCGCGGCTGCTGCGGCATAGGGCGCCGAGACGGTCACGGTCGTTCGAACACAAGGGACGACGGAGGATCAGCTCCGCGCGGCCCTAACGGTCGCCGAGAAGGTGAAGGAAACCCCGGCGCGCCTGATCCTCAGGCGGCAGACCGCATGCTCGGCCCGCGCCGCCGCCCCTCCCCTGAGCCCGCCAAGGCTGGCTGCTGCGGTTAACGAAGGGCGGCGCCGGCGACCTTCCACTTCCGTGCCGGCGCCGCCCAGGTCACAGGCGCCGTCTCTATCGCGGACGGCAGCTCCGCGGCCCAACCCTCAGCGCTGGCGCCGGGGTCAGCCGGACCCCGTCTTCACGAATCACCGGATCCGGTGTTTCATGGGATAGCGGAACCAAGAGTGGCGGCCGCGCGACGTGCTACGATGCCGCCGCGTCATGACGGCGTCATGAAGCGGGGCTGGGACCCGGGCCTGCGCGACCAGCAGAAGGAGGTGGCACATGATCGCACCCTCGTCTCCATTTCTCGGCGTTCTTCACGCCAACGGCCCGGCAGCAGACCGCGCCGGCAAGATGGACCTCTACGGCTGGCTGGTGGGCTCCTGGGAGCTCGACGTGACCGGATACCTGGAAGATGGCTCGAAGCGTCGCAGCTCCGGCGAATGGCACTTCGGATGGGTGCTCGAAGGCCGCGCCATCCAGGATGTCTGGATCGTCCCGGCGCGCAGCGCAAAGCGCGAGGGGGATCCCGCGGCCAGCAGCGCCTACTATGGCACGACGTTGCGCGTCTACGATCCACGAATCGACGCGTGGCACATCCAGTGGACGGATCCGGCATCGCAGACGTACTTCACGATGATCGGCCGCAAGCGGGGTGAAGACATCGTCCAGGAAGGGAACGGCCCCGACGGGAGTCTGATCCGATGGAGCTTCTCCGAGATGGCGCCGAAATCGTTTCGCTGGCGGGGTGAGGTGTCCGCCGATGGTGGAGCCACGTGGCGTCTCAACGTGGAGTTCGTCGCCCGCCGCGTCAGCTCGGTCTAGGCCAATGAAGGTCGGTGTCTTTCTCCCGATCTCGGGCAGAGCCGCGAGCGGCGTCCTCACGGAGGCGGCGAATCGGGCCGAAGCCCTGGGCTTTGACTCGGTGTGGGCCGCCGATCGGATCGTCACGCCGTGGGAGATCAAGACCCCCTACCCGTACAGCGCGGACCAGCGCTTCATCGTTCCCCCTGATGTTCCGTTCCTGGAGGCGCTGACCTGTCTCGCCTTCCTGGCGGGCTGCACGCGACGGGTTCTGCTCGGGATGAGCGTCCTGGTCATGCCGTATCGCCATCCTCTCTACTGGGCCAAGATCGCCGCCACGATCGACCACCTCTCACTCGGGCGCTTGATCCTGGGGGTGGGCGTCGGCTGGATGCTCGAGGAGTTCAGCGCGCTCGGGGCTCCGTTCACGGACCGTGGCGCCGTCGCCGATGAACAGCTCGACGTCGTGAACCGGGTCTGGACCGAAGAACGGCCCCGGTTCGACGGCCGGTACTACCGCTTTCAGGAGATCGGCTTTTCGCCGAAGCCCTTTCAGAGGCCCCGGATCCCGATCTGGGTGGGCGGCGAAGGGGCGCGAGCCCAGCGTCGGGCGGCCGTGTATGGAGACGCGTGGTTTCCCTACTTCGTCCGGATCACGCCGCGCGAGCTGGCCGCCCGGTTCGACAACGTGCGGAGCTGGGCGGTCAAGCAAGGCAGAGACCCCGGCCAGATCAGCCTGGCGTGTTGTCTCCCCATCGAGCTCACGCGGGAGCCCGTGCCCCAGGAAGAGGACCGATTGATCGGCGATTCGACCCAGCTCGTCAAGGCGCTCACCGCCTATCGCAGGATCGGGGTGGAGCACATCGCGCTTCAATTCATGGTGCCGCGCTGGCCACAACGGCTGGAGCAGATCGAGCGCTTCGCCCACGAGGTCCTGCCGTCCATTCGAGACTCCACGGGATAAGGGTCAGCTCGACAGGCGGACAATCCGGGAAGGTTTGGGGCAAACTGGCAGGAGAAAACACGAAGGGGTTAGCGATCACCTCGCTCACCCCTTGGATGCCTTGGTTGCGGGGTCGAATTGGAACCGACCGACCGCCCGATGAAGATCGTGCTGAAGCCGTAGTCCCTACTTGGGCTTGAGCAACGGGGCGAGGTGGGCGGCGATCCAGGTGTCGTCCGCCGGCCCGAACTGGCGCGCGGCGATGTTGCCCTGACGGTCAATGATGACGGTCAGAGGCGTCGCTGTGTAGCCGAAGCGCTTGGCGATAGCCAGATCGGGATCGAGCCCTGCGGGATAGGTCGCCTGGTGAGCCTTGAGGAACCGCCGGGCGTCAGCCTCCTCGTCCTGCACCTGGACGCCCACGAACTCGACGCCACGCGTCTTGTACTTCCGGTAGGCTTTCTCGAATGCAGGAGACTCCTGCACGCAGGTGGGTCACCAGGAGGCCTGGAAGCGGACAACCAGGACCCGCCTGCCGATCTCGGCTTTGGAATCGAACACCTTACCGCCCTGGATGAGGGGCAAGATGAAGGTCGGGGCCGGCGTCGCGGCCCAGCTCACGGTCGCGCCCAGGCCCAAGAGGACTGCCGCGATCAGTCCGCGTCGCATCGCGAAACCTCCTTTGTGCTCCATCCTCCCACGGACACTGCGCTGGTTTGTCACGGCGGCGTCAACTCTCTTCGATGAGGTTTCTCCGTCATGACCTTATGTGCCCGGACCCGAGCCTCGACCGCGTGGCTCGGCGACGGAGGAGATCCGACTCGCCGCGAGGGCGCTCCACGTTGCCACGACAAAGGGCACTAGATAGGTCAACCCGATCTTCCAGGCTACGCCAGAGGTCAGCTCGCCACTCACCAGGACGCCGCCATGGTTGATGGCGGCCAGAACGCTCCCTACCACAAGCCCAATCTTCACGGACCGCCAGAGCATGGGCGGGTGCACGAGCGCACACCACCAGCATTTGCGAACCGACCCCGATCGACCTGCGAACTGAAACGTCAGACGGGTCTCTTCCCCGTGCCGGCAGCAGTCCCACTCCATCGCGGTCATGAGCAGGTCCCGTGCCTCCGGTTCGTAGGCCGAATCGCTATTTCGCCTGCTTCTTATAGAACTGAACCAGACCGAGGACGTCCTGCCAGACCAAGCGACCGATGGGTCCTGAGCTGTACTGCGCGACCGCGATCGTCTTGTCCGGCTTGATCAAGAACCCGGTAGACTGCAAGATGCCTCGGCGCTCCTCGTAGAACGTGCCTAGGGTTGCCGCAGTCTCTCGGAGCGGGAGCCCATAGCCGATGGGGAAGGAGAGGGCGTGTTCTCTTACTGTCTCTTTGGCCTTTTCCAGCGCGTCAGTGGACGCCCCTACGACGGTAATCCCTTCATCCTGGAGTTTTGGCAGCGCACGCTCGAAGGCAGCTAACTGCTGCTTGCAGTATGGTCACCAGTGGGCGCGGTAGATGAGGAAGACCCCCCAGCCGCTTCCGAAGCACTCTGGCGCGCTGATTCGCTCATGGGCAACGGTGTCCATGGCGATTGTCGGCAGCACCTCGCCGCTGTCGAGGATTCGATTTCCCGCTCTCGCCATTCTCGGCTCCTTTCTCGTCTTCCGGGGGCCGCCCGGCGTGTACACCAACACACATAACACAGCTCCTCGGCGACTTATTCCCACAGGCCCTGGCCTTGGCCACCTCTGCGCCGGGCCGCGGCCGCGGTGAAGGCATTTTACGCGATGGGCCAACCCCAGGCCTGAAACGACCTGCGGGCCACCGGCCTCTTCGACCGGTGACCCGCGCGGGACGTTGGAGGTCGGTGCTGATCAGAGCTTCGACAGCTGGCCCGCCTGGATCAGGTCTACCAGCACGTTCCATTCGTCTCGCTTCAGCACGGCAAGGTTGCCGGTTTCGCCGATCCTGACCTCGTCCCCGGCGATCTCGACTTCAGGGCACGCGGTACACGCCGGGCACAGCGACATCTTCAGGCTGTCCATCCTCTATCCCTCCTTGTTTGGACGTTCTACTTCGTCATGGTCTTGCCGCAGCAGCAGGCCGGTGCCCGATCGCCTCCCATCCCAGGCCTCGGCTCTCTCGTCACCGCGACCTCACACCCGCAGTTGGGGTCAGGGCACCTGTACACCTCACCCTTCTTCCAAGGCATCACTTCTCACCTCCCCCTCTGACCAGTGCCGCGCTCGATGTGCGGGCAGACCGCCGCGCGGCCCTGCCCCGAAGAGCGCCAGCCCTTCACCAGGGCTCGAAGGCCAGCACGCACCTCCATCAGGTCCGTGAGCCGCCGGTCGAGTTCCTCGGTCTTCCGTCGGACAAGCTCACGGACGTGAGGGCATGGAGCGCGTCCCGCTCGCCGGATGGCGACGATCTCCTTGATCTCCTCCAGGGAGAAGCCGAGTCGCTGCGCCCGCCGGACGAACGAGAGGAGCGCCAGCGTGTCGGCTCCGTACACGCGATAGCCCGCCCCGGTGCGGCGGGGAGCGGGAAGGATACCCGCGGTCTCATACAGCCGCAGCGCCTTCCGGCTTGCGCCGCTCTGCTTCGCCACCTCACCGATCAGCAGGCCATCTCGTCCCATGACCGCAGCCTAAACCCGGCCCCTTGGGGCAAGGTCAAGAGGAAAATCGCCCGTCTCGCACGCCCGTGCCGGCACCGCATCAACCGTGGCCTGCCCGTCAAGCACCGGGAATAGGCGATGTCGCGGTTTGGTTTAATGGTTGCCGTGGTACTGAGGGACCTTTCCGCCCCGCCGCTCGCCGGCCTCGCGACACGTGGGGAGCGGCTCGCGTTCTGGATCAACGCCTACAATGATTTGGTCACCGGGGGCCTCGCAGCCCTCGGGATCCGGCAGACGGTCTGGGAGGTCCCGGACTTCTTCGACCGTATTCGCGCTCGCATCGGCGGGCTGGAGTTCTCGGCCAACGACATCGAGCATGGGGTGCTCCGCGGCAACCGGCCCAATCCGCTCTCGGGCGCGCCACCGTTCTCGCCTGACGACCCGCGTCTGGCGCACGTGATATCGGACCTTGATCCCCGGATCCACTTCGCCATCGACTGCGGCGCGCGATCGTGCCCGCCCCTGCAGCACTACGACAGCGTCCACGTGCACGACCAGCTCGACGCGGCGACGCGGGGCTTCGTGACCCGGGAGGTGACGCTGGACAAGGAGCGGTTGGTCGCCACGCCCATCTTCCAATGGTTCGCCGCCGACTTCGCCCAGTGGCCAGGCGGGCTCGTGGGCTTCCTCGCCGACCACCTCGAGGACGGTCCGGTCAGGCGGACGGTCCTCGCAGGCGGGCTCGACCGCGTCACCTGGCGGGAGTACGACTGGCAGCTGCCGGAGCGATCGGCGAGCCATTCCGCGGGATTGCGCTGATGGACAAGACGGGTCTCAAGCTCGGCCTGCTGGCTGGCCTGCTCGGGATCTCCTGCTGCGTGAGCCCCGTCGTG
Organism: Candidatus Methylomirabilota bacterium; assembly: GCA_035708525.1. Classification (GTDB taxonomy): domain Bacteria; phylum Methylomirabilota; class Methylomirabilia; order Rokubacteriales; family CSP1-6; genus DASSSH01. The sequence goes on along the minus strand of DASSSH010000026.1, from coordinate 4,592 downwards.
TTGGTCCTGCTTGGGCTCGCCTCGGCGTCCTTCGCGATCAGCCTGGGCAACACTCTCTACTACGGCTACGGGTGGTATTTCCGCGGCGCGGCCCTTATCTTGGCCGTGCTAGGCGTGATGGCCATCCTGCGCCGCCGGAACGCCTGCAGTCTGCGCGGCGCGCAAGCCCAATGGCATCTGCTCCTCACCGTGGCCGTCGCGATGGTCATCGTCTACATCTCGCTCTACTGGCTTACCTCGTATCTGGCCCGCTCCGCGTCTTGAAACATTCGCGTGGGCACGCGAACAAACGCCACCCGGGAGATCCGGTGCGAAGGCAACTCGACCTCACGGAGCCTGGATATCGTCCGCGCTGAGGGGGGCCTGGATGTCCGGGGGCTTGTCGTGAAAAGCATAAACGGGAGCCGCGACAGCCAGGAACAGGGCAACCAACGGTAGGATCTTCATGGCTCGTCCTCCTCATCCGGACAACTCCCCTGGCGGCGCTCGTATTCCCAGCCGGCGCTCGGTTTTCAGAGGAATAAGTAGGTAGATCACCCGGTTTCCTGTTTTGTTAGCGGTCCCATCCGACATCGCCCTGGGCACCAACACAGGAGGCTCAATGGCGCTCTCACACCGCTTCGTTCGTGAAGGCGTCATCGGCGGCATGATCGGCGCCGCAGTCGTCGCCGTATGGTTTTTGATCCTTGATGCGGCGCGCGGGCATCCCTTTCGCACGCCCGCTGTGCTAGGCGCTGCCGCGCTCCAGGGCGCGACCGACCCTGGGGCGGTGTCCACGTCGCCCGGCCTGGTCCTCCAATACACGGTGCTGCACGGCGTCGTCTTCGCGATGATCGGGGTGCTGATCGCGTATCTCATCGCCTCAGCCCAAACTCACCCGAGCCGGCTGCTCGTGCTCTTCATCGGTCTCATGTGCTTCGAGGTCTTGTCTCTCGCTCTCGTGGTCTGGCTGGCTCACCCGGTCCTGACCGAAGTGGCTTGGTGGGCAATCTTGGCGGCCAATCTGCTCGCCGCCGCCGGGATGCTCGCGTACTTTTTCGTCGGGCATCGCGCGCTCGGACGCGCGCTGCTGGGCCCATGGACGGGCGCGACTAGGGAAGGCTTCATGGCCGGGCTGCTGGGCGCGGTGACGGTGGCGGTGTGGTTTCTGCTCTACGACTTGGCGGCTGGCCGGCCATTGCGCACTCCGGCCTTGCTCGGCGCCGCGCTTTTCGACGGACTACGGGACGTCAATGCCCTGACCGTCACGGTGCCGGCCGTCGCCAAGTACACCGTGGTGCACGGCGCAGCCTTCGTTGCCTTCGGCTGGGCCGCCGCAGGACTGCTGGCGCTGGCCGACCGCGAGCCGCGCCTGCTCTACGCCTTCGTCATGCTCTTCTGCTGCTTCGAGGTCTTCTTCATCGGGTTGGTCGCGGCGCTGGCCGAGTGGCTGCTGGAAGCGTTGGCCTGGTGGACCATTCTGATCGGTAATCTACTATCCGCCGTCGCCATGCTCGCGTTCTTTTTCCGGAAGCACCGGCTCGCCTGGCGAGGATTCCGCGCGGCCGGCGACTGAACCGCGCGGTGCAAGGAGACCGGCGGAATCGGCATGACCTCTGCTTACGTTCGACCGCGGAGCAGCGCTTCGAGCAGCGCGCGCCCGGCCGGTTCCGCCCAGGGGCCAGGGCCCACGGCACTCCCGAGGATCATCCCGTCCCGACCGATGATGAACACCGTGGGGGTGCCTGCGACGCGATAGGACTCGCTGGTCTTGCCGTTCGAGTCGAGGAACACGGGGGCTGTGTAGCGGCGCGACGCCAGGGCCCGGACCACGGTCTCACGGGTCTCCCCGATGTTCACGAGGAGAACGGTGAGCCCTTCTCGCGCCAGCTTCTCGTGCAGCCCATCCACCGAGGGCAACTCCCTCGTGCAGTGCGGTCACCACGAGCCCCAGAAGTAGACCAGCACGATTCGCCCGCGGAGCTGGCGCAGCTCGACCCGGTTCCCGGCGATATCCTGCAGCTGGAACGACGGCGCGGCGACCTGGCGACCGGCCCGCGCGATGCCTGCGACCCGCCAGAGATCCGCCCCGAGCGTCGGATCCGGGCCCACGGCGGCCACTTGCAAGACCCCGCCGAGCGCGACCACCCCGACGAGCACGGCGAGGATCCGTGCGCGGATCAAGGCCTGACCACTTCTGCCGGCCCGGCGAGACGGGCCTTCATGTCGATCTCGACCCGGCTCAGGATCTCCAGCGACCAGTCTTGGAGGGGATCCTTCCCCGGATGGGCGGCGCAGTAAGCCCGCAGCACACGCTCCTTGTCGTCCTGAAGCTGCTCCATTTCGAGGGTGAAGGCCTCAAACATCAGGTTGATGAACCGGACCAGTGGCGCGGGCCCTCGGCCCGGCCCGATGTGGAATCGGCGAATGTATTGCTTGAGCGTCTCCGGTGGTTCCCAGGCGTCACCGATGGCCCAACCGTTGACGGTGAACAGCGCCTGCGGCCAGCCGGTCTCGGCCATGGAGATGGCCACCAGATGCACCGAGCGATCGGTGAAGAGGCGGACAGTGTGAAAGTGGCCGGCCTCGTGCCGGGCACCTTCGTGCGAGTGGTAGTAGAACTGGCTATGCGTCTTGCGGTCGAAGATCCCGTATTCGCCCGGATAGAGCCTCCAGGGCTCCTGCGCGCAGTTGCCACGCGCCAGGGCCATGATGGATGTGCGCGCCCGCTCGAGCTCTGCGAGCAGGGCGGCGAGCTCCTCGAGGGCGGTCACGGTGTGACGTAGACCGAGGTCGCGGGGTTGAACGCGGCCCAGGCGAACCAGAACGCATCCACGTGCTGGATCGGTTTAAGCCGCTTGCCGGCCAGCGGACCCTTGGTCGCGTAGCCCAGCAGGCTCCAGAGGCTGCTGGTCTGTTTGTCGCGGAATCCATCGGCCACCCGCTCGAAGGTCAGTAGCTTGCCAGCCAGCACAGAGCTGAACACGGCCGTAGCGCCGATCGCGCGGGACTGTTCCATGCGCGAATCATCCAGCGCGGACAGCGCACCTGGACGATGGAAGATCACCAGCGGCTCACCGCCCAGTGTGTCATGGAGTACGCCCTGCTTCTCGAGCACCGACCACGGATAGGCCCGGGGCATCCCGCTCATGAGGACCCCCACCACACGCTCCTTGGGCGGGCGCCGCCGGTCGGCCGTGCCTTGCAGGAGGAAGGGGGACGAATCGGGGCGGTCGTAGGCCTCATAGGGGTTGCGTCCGTAGGAGCGTGCGTGGCCCGTCTCCCGGGACAACACCTTCCCACCCGGATAGATCGCCTTGAAATCCTCGTAGGCGACGGTGTTGGCGGGAATCAGGCCCAGACGCGTCCCCGCCCGCTCACCGACGATGGCCCGGCCCTCCATCTGGGCCCAGAGCGAATGACTCTGCCGATCGTACATGACCAGATCGCTCTTGTAGAGCTTGCCCGAGGTGCCGAAGTCGAGCGTGACGCCACCCACGACGCGGTCGAAGACGAGCCCCGAGTTGCAGAGCGGGCAGTAGGTGACGGTGACGGGCCTGCCGCCCACCGTGTCGTTGACGATCTCGTGCCACATGAGAATCTGGAGGGGGTAGGCCCGGGCGTCGCCGCTGATCTCAAGCGCCACCACCGGCTCCTTGGGCTTGAGCCAGGCATCGGCCGCGGCCAGTGTCACGAAGCTCGGCCGATCGATCGCAGGAATGCCATCGGGGGGAGGGCCGCCCGAGACGATCTCGTCCAACGGGACCAAGGCCTTGCTGAGGTCGGTCCGCAAGGCCCCGGCATGGGAGCTGTCGACGGCGGCCAGGCAGCCCAACACCGCCAAGAGCCCGAGCCGCGCGAGCCGAGCCCCCATCGGGCAACTGCTACAGCCGCGCTTCGCGTGCGCGTTCAGCGCGGAGCCGATCGGCACACTCGAGCAGAGCATCGTAGTCGAGGAGAGACACCAGTCCGTAGACCGTCTGCCCATCGGTCCACGACACCGTGCGGTAGCCCTTGCGCTCCGCCGTGATGTACTCGCGACCCCCATACGGAACGCGCTTGCCCGTCAGCTCGGTGCCGGCCGCCGAGGCCGGGACCATGAAGACCGAGAGCAAGGTATGGCCTTTTTCGTAAAGGACGTAGGCCGCTTTCCGCTCGTTGGCCTCGGCGATGCGCGCTCCGGCGAGCCGGATCCCAGCCGGCGAGTAGTCGGCCACGGTCACCCGCAGCCCGGCCCGCTCCCTGAACCATTCCTCGACCTCCTGCCGGTCCGACGAGGCGAATTCCGCCGGCTCCTCGACCTGGGCATAGGCGATGTGCTTGTCCACCAGCTCACCAATCAGGGGAGACGTCGGCCGCGTCATGGGAAGCAGCGACAGCACGAGCAGTGCCGCCGCCGCGACAGACGCCGCCGGCGCGATGAGCCAGGGACGGACCACGGCCCGCCGCGCCGATCGGCGGATCTCGGCGAGGATCTTCGCCCGGAACTCGGGCGGCGCCGACTCCCGCGGCTGCCGGCGCAGCAGCTGACGAAACTCGCGCTGCCGCGTGACCCGGGACCGGCACTCTGGGCAGTCAGCCACGTGGGCATCGGCCGCGGCGGTCTCCCCGGT
>DASSSH010000025.1:0-14247 GCA_035708525.1 Candidatus Methylomirabilota bacterium | reverse complement strand
CGGTGACCGGGTCCGCCTCGGCGAGCCTCAGCGCCAGCGCCATCAGCCGCTGTTGGCCACGCGAGCCGAACACCCTTAGATCCCGCCCGTCCACCTCGATCAAGAGATCGTCGCGATGCGGACCGGAAAGCGTCTGCCCTCGCCGCATCTCCTCGGAGAGCTGCCCCTCGAGGGCCTCCCGGAATTTCGCCTCGGTTGGCTCGGGCCCGAGGGCGCCGAGATACTCGAGGTGGACCTGCCCGTTCCCGGCGAGCTGCGGGTAAAGCCGGGCCGCCTCGCCCGCGAGGACCGCCGCAGCCGAGCGTCGCCGCCCGATGAGCTCGAGCCCCACGCGCACCAGCTGCTCGTTCCAGGGCCCGAGCCGACCGCTGAGCGCCGCGGGATCCAGCCCGCGCTGGAGCAGATGATTTCGCCGGGCCAGGATCTGTCGATAGCGGCTGAGCGCCGTGAGGTGAGCGGGATAGAGCTTGCCCGCAAAGTTGTCCAGAAAGCTACGACGCGCGTGCGGACCGTCGGTCACGATACCCAAATCGTGCCAGCCAAACGCGATCACCCGCGCCCACGGGCAGCGCTCGCCGGTGACGACCCAGGCGCCGTCCTCGCGCCGACTCACGGCCCGCTGCAGTGGCCGCTCGGCGTCCCTCCGTCTGAGATGTCCCGTCACGACCGCTCCCGCGGCCTCCCACGACGGCAGCGCCGCAGCCTTCGCACCACGGAACGAGCGACCGGCCAGCAGGAAGCCAATTCCCTCCAGGAGGTTGGTTTTTCCCTGGGCGTTAGGACCCGTCAGGATGTTCAGGCTGGAGGCGGGCGTGAGGGAGAGGGACCGGAAGTTACGAAAATCGGAAAACTCTACCCTCTCAAGGTGCACCGATTATCGCTCCCATGCCGCATCAAATCCTCATGGGCATGATAACACACAGCGACCCCTCATCCTCGAAGCTTTTGATCACGCCGGGGCTCAAACCGTCCTTCACTTCGACGACAACCTGCTCGGACGTCTGTGATCCGAGCGCGTCGAGGACGTAACGCGAGTTGAATCCGATGGTGATCTCGTCGCCCGCGTACTGAACCTCCACCTGCTCTTCAGCCTCGCCGAAATCGGGACTGAACGCGGTCAGCTTCAGCATGTCCGGCGACAAAACGAACTTCACCGGCTTGGTGCGCTCCTCGGAGAGGACGGAGACCCGGCGCAGCGCCGCCGTCAGCGCGCTCCGCGACACCGTGAGCCGGTGCGGATGCGCCCGGGGTACCACCTGCTCGTAGTTTGGAAATGTCCCCTCGATCAGCCGGGCCATGAGCACCACATTCGGCATCCGCAGCATGAACTGGTTCTCGCTGATCGCGACCTGGACATCCTCCCCCGACCCCACGATCCGCGCGATCTCCTGGACCGCCTTGCGCGGCACGATCCCGGACACCGCCTGCGCGCCCGCCGGCAGCTGCCGGACTGCCAGCGCCAGCCGGTGCCCGTCCGTCGCCACCAGCCGCAGCTCCTTGTCGTGGACCACGAAGAGCACGCCGTTGAGCGCATAGCGGCTCTCGTCATGGGAGATCGCAAAGGTGGTCTGGGTGAGCATGTCCCGGAGCATCTTGCCATCCAGCATGATCCAGCTCGCAGCCCCGGCATCGCCCACCGCCGGGAAGTCCTCCGGGGTCAGCCCCACGAGCCTGTACGAGACTCCCCCGCACCGGAGCGCCACCCAGGCATTCTCCTGGACCTTGAGCGCCAGCGGGGCGGCAGGCAACTCCTTCACGATCTCCATGAGCTTCCGCGCGGAGATCGTAATCGCCCCGGGCGCCACCACCTTGGCCGGCGCCGAGACGCGGACGCCGACTTCGAGATCCGTCGCCGTCATCCGCACCGTCTCCCCCTCGGCCTCGAGCAGCACATTGGCCAGGATGGGCAGCGTCTGGCGGGGCTCGACGATGTTGTGCACCATCTGGAGCCCTCGGAGGAACGCCTCTCGGTCCACATGGACTTCCATAAGGATCTCCGTATTTAGAGGAAGTAGATCACAAACCTCGTCGTCGTAATAGGAGGCGGAGCTGTGGGTAGCGCGCTGAGGCGAAAAACGCGTGGCAGCGGGGGGAGTTAGGCGCGGCGGCCGTGTGGACAGGGACGTGGACGAGACGCCGGCGCGGGTGGATCACGAGTTGATGGTCTGGGAAAGTGAGTCGATCGTCTTCTTGAATTTGGGATCTTCGCGGAGCAGAGACTGGATCTTGTCGACTGCGTGGAGGACGGTGGTGTGGTCTTTGCCGCCGAACGCGCGACCGATCTCGGCGAGCGACTGGTGGGTGAGCTGCCGAGCGAGGTACATGGCGATCTGGCGTGGAAGGGCGATCGCCTTGGTCCGGTTTTTGGCGCGCATGTCGGAGGGCTTGATGCCGAAGAACTCCGAGGCCTTCCGCTGGATGTGCTCCACGGTGATGATGCGGTCTTCTTCTCCCCAGAGCTCGGAGAGCACCTCCTGTGCCAGGTCCACGCTCATCTCGCGGCCGGTCAAGGAGCAGAAGGCGATCATGCGCGTGAGCGATCCCTCGATCTCGCGGATGTTGGCCTTGATCCGGGAGGCGATCAGGTATGCGACGTCGTCCGGGAGACGCACGCGCTCGATCTCGGCCTTCTTCTTGAGAATGGCGACGCGGGTTTCGAAGTCGGGCGGCTGGATGTCGGCGATCAGGCCCCACTCGAACCGCGAGCGGAGGCGCTCCTCGATCTCGGGGATCTCCTTCGGCGCGGAATCGGACGACACGACGATTTGCTTTCGGGCCTCGTAGAGATCGTTGAAGGTGTGGAAGAACTCTTCCTGGGTCCGCTCTTTCCCTGAGATGAACTGGACATCGTCGATCAAGAGGAGGTCGATGGTGCGGTACTTGGCGCGAAACTCCGCCGTGCGGTCGTACCGGATGGCGTTGATGAGATCGTTCGTGAAGCGCTCCGAGGAGAGGTAGAGGAGCCGCATCGACGGGTAGAGGCGGGCGATCTCGTGGCCCACCGCGTGAAGCAGATGAGTCTTGCCGAGGCCCACCCCGCCATAGATGAACAGCGGGTTGTAGGCCTTGGAGGGCAGCTCGGCCACCGCTTGGCAGGCCGCCTGGGCGAACTGGTTGGAGTTGCCGACCACGAAGGACTGGAACGTGTACCGAGAGGACAGCCCTGTCGGGAGCGCCGCCGACAGGGTCTCCCCAGCGGGCAGCGTTACCGAGGGCCGGTCGCTCTCGCGGTTCACCTCGATGAGCACACGCGGATTCCCGCCGAGCACCTCGCGGGCCGCCGCTTCCAAGGCTTGCGTGTGGTGCTGCGCGAGCCAATCGCGCGAGAACTTGTTGGGCGCCGCGATTCGGAGCAGATCGCCATCGAGAGCGGCGAGACGGCATGGGCGAAGCCACGAATCAAGAGCCGTTTCCGGGAGCTTGCCTTCGAGAGACCCGAGCAGACGCTGCCACAAAGAGTCAAGCATTCTAATACCTTAGGCGAGGCCCGGCCGGGAAGTTACGCACACAGTTATCCACAGATGTGGATAACCTCGGGCGTCTCGACTGGGCTGGCTGATCAGGGCGGCACTGCGGTGAACCGGGTCGCAACCAGTCATCATCCCAACCGACCGCGAACGGTGAAGAGCTCGCCCCGCGTTTCGCTCCGCGATAGGAGCGCCGGCCAGCCCGGGCTCACTACGTGGAGTGCGTGGGACGCGAACGTTAGCACACTGCGAATCGCCCTCGCAAGAGGGTTGCGTGCCTTGACTTGCCGGAGGGCGGTCAGTAGACTACGAAGGCTCTCCGAGAGGAGGAGCTCCTCGATGAAGCGGACGTTTCAGCCGAATGTACGTCGCCGGAAGAAGACACACGGCTTCCGCGAGCGGATGAAGACGCAGGGGGGCCGGAAGGTGCTCAAGCGGCGGCGCGCGAAAGGGCGCAAGCGGCTCACCGTGTAGCTCGCGCGTGGTCCGCCGACGCGGCGTAGTGCGGTCGTTCCCTCGCCACGAAAGACTCCGGCACGCAGGCGACATCCAGGCGGTTTTCCAGCGGGGCAAGCGTGAAGAGCAGCCGGGATTCATCGCGTTGTGGCGAGTGGGCAAGCACGGACGCAAGGCCGGCTTCGCCGTCAGCCGCCAGGTCGGGAGCGCGGTGAGCCGGAATCGGGCCCGGCGGCGGCTGCGGGAGGTGTATCGCCATCTCCGGCCGACGCTGCCTGACGACATCGAGGTCGTGTTCGTCGCGCGGCCGGCCGCGCTGAGCCGGACCGTGAGCGACCTGAGGGGTGACATGGAGCGGGCGATCGCGGCCATGGCGAGCGCGGCGCGGGGTGGGGCGTGAGCCCCGTGGGCCGGGCGGCGGCCCTCGTCGTGCGGGGCTATCAGCTCCTGCTGCGACCGCTCCTGCCGGCGGCCTGCCGGTTCGAGCCGAGCTGCTCGGAGTACAGCCGGCAAGTCTTGATCACCCATGGGCTGCTACGAGGAGGGTGGCTGAGCGTGCGTCGCATCGCACGGTGCCATCCCTGGAATTCGGGCGGATTTGACCCGCCGCCGGCGCCAACGCGGAGAACGGAGACCCCGGGAGGCTAATGGAGAAGCGGGCGATTCTGGCCGCCATTCTGATGGTGGCCCTGCTGCTGGTCTATCAGATCCTGTTCATTCCCCAGCAGGAGTCCAAACCCACTCCCCAGAAGTCGGAGAGCCCCGCGCCGGGGCCGAGCCCCGCGCCTTCGGGAGCCGTCGCGCCAGGGCCGGCGCCGGCTCCAGCCGCGGTCCCTCCCCTGCCCGCCAAGGGCGCGCCGGCCGTCCCTGATCGGATAGCGGTGATCGAGACTCCACTCTACCGGGCTGAAATCTCGAGCCGCGGCGGCGAAATCCGGGGCTGGGAGCTCAACTATCGGGGCAAGAAGCCCATGGTGCTGTCCGGAGTCGTGACCTCGTCCGGCCTCACCGTGACGCGCCAGGGCGGCGAGCCGTCACCGATCATGTTCACGCTTTCCAGCGAGACCATCCGTCTCGGCCCCGGCACGCCGGAGGGCGAGCTTCGCCTGGCGGGCGACGACGGGTTCGGCCTCCGCATCGTCCAGACTCTCCGCTTCCGGTCCGACAGCTATCTGGTCGAGCAGGACATTCGCGTCGAGAACCGTCACAGCGTGGCGCAAAGCGCGACGCTGACGTCTACCTGGACCGCACCTGCCGTGTGGCCCGGGGAGCACGAGGAGTTTCGGGGTCCGCGGCCCATCAGCGTGGTCCGCCTCGCCCCAGGCTCGTTCTGGGCGCGCCGGGTGTGGGTGAAGGACGCCCAGAAGTTCTCGGGCCCAGACCGCTGGATCGGGTTCGAGAGCGGCGTGGCCCCGACGGGGCAGAATGGTGTCTACCTCACCGCGCTGATCCCGCGAAGCCCGGGTATCCAGGTCGTCGAGGCGCCGGTCCTGAATGGCAACGGCGCCAAGGACAAGACCCCCAAGGCGGCCGAGATCGGCCTGAGCACGACCCTGCCGGTCCTCGCGCCCGGCAAGAGCTGGGAGGGCCGGGTGCAGAGCTACCTGGGCCCCATGGAGTACGACCCGCTTCGATCCTTGGGAGTGGGGCTGGAGAAGGCCATTTACTTCGGAGGCTTCCCCTTCTCCGAATCCGTCGCGCTCAACTACGGACTCCCGACCTTCCCCATGGAGTGGATCGTCGTTCCGACCCTGGCTCTCATGCGATGGTTCCACGGATTCATCCCGAACTACGGAGTGGCGATCATCCTGCTGACCATCATCACGAAGGTCGTGTTCTTCCCCTTGACCGTGAAGAGCATGAACTCGATGAAGGCGATGCAGGCGCTCCAGCCTCAGATCAACGCGCTCCGGGCGAAATACAAGAACGACCCGCAGCGGATGCAGCAGGAGACGATGGCGCTCTACCGCCAGCACAAGGTCAATCCGCTCGGGGGCTGCCTGCCGATGGTCGTGCAGATCCCGATCTTCTACGCCCTCTACGATGCGCTGTCGATCTCGGTCGATCTGCAGAACGCGCCCTTCATTCACCTCGGCACGCTGCCGAAGTGGTTCCCGGGAATTGGCGGAGAGTGCGTCTGGATCTGCGACCTCGCGGCCAAGGACCCAACCTATGTCCTGCCGATCCTGATGGGCATCTCGATGTTCATCCAGCAAAAGATGACCCCGGTCATGGGCGATCCGCGGCAGGCGAAGATGATGCTGTTCATGCCGGTGGTCTTCACCTTCATGTTCCTCAATCTGCCGGCGGGCCTCGTCCTGTACTGGACCCTGTCCAACGTGCTTCAGATCGCGCAGCAGAAGTACATGGAGCGGAGCGCCAAGGTGGAGAAGGCGCCGGTCCGCGCCGGCAAGAAGGCGTGATCGGGGCCGCCCGGCCCCCGCTGCCGTCCCGGTCCTCTCGCCCGTCGCGATGACGAGCCCGCCGCGCGATCCGCTCGCCCCCCTGGCCGAGGCGATCCGCGCTGTGACGGGTCGGGCCGCTTCGAACGCCGAGCGGGAGAGCTTCAAGCGCTATCTCGATCTCCTGCTCCTCTGGAACCGCACTCACCGAATGACCGCACTCAGATCGCCGGCCGAGATCGGGCGCCTGCTCTTCCAGGACTCGCTCCTGCTGCTGCCTCTGCTTCCCCGCGGCCTGATCCGGATCGTGGACATTGGCGCAGGCGCCGGGTTTCCGGGAATGCCGCTTCGGATCGTCGAGCCCAGGATCAAGCTCACCCTCATCGAAGCCAGGAGAAAGCGGGTGTCCTTTCTCGCTGCCCTCAAGAGGGAGCTCGACCTCGACGGAGTGGAGGTGCTCGAGGGCCGGGCCGAGGATCTTCTCAAGCAACATCCTGATTTATCGGGCGAATTTGACGTAGCCATGTCTCGAGCCGTCTCCCAGACGCGAGGCTTCCTGGCCGCCGCCGCCAGCTATCTCAAGCCTGGGGGCCTCTTCATCGCCCCGGGTCCGCCAAAGCCTGGAAGCCTGCCGAAAACCCCGCCGACCCTTACGGCCCGGTGGACCCGGGTGCCCTACCCCGACCTGGGCTTGACGCGGTCCTTCCTGATGGCCACTAGAAATCCTTGAGATTCTGACCCCTTGTGGGATAGTGTTCCACGTGGAACGGAGAGCTTCCGAGCCAGGCGCATGTTCCACGTGGAACATTCAGGGGGGTAAGTGGGCCGAACTATTGCCGTAGTCAACCAGAAGGGCGGAGTCGGGAAGACCACCACGGCGGTGAATGTGGCCGCCGGACTCGCTTTGGCTGAGCGGAAGACCCTCCTGATCGATCTCGACCCCCAGGGAAACGCGACGACCGGCCTCGGGGTGAGCAAGAAGGGGCTCGTCGGCACCATCTATCATGTGCTGCTCGAGGGGCTCCCGCTCTCGGAGGCGACCCTGGCCACTCCCCTGGACTTCCTGTCGATCGTGCCAGCCGACATCGACCTTGTGGGCGCCGAGATCGAGCTGGTTTCGGTTGACGATCGGGAGCGGCGCCTCAAGCGGGCCCTGGCTCCGTTCAAGCACCAGTACGACTACGTGATCGTCGATTGTCCGCCCTCACTCGGATTGCTGACCCTCAACGCGCTTGCCGCGTCGGATTCCGCGCTCGTGCCGCTTCAGTGCGAGTACTACGCCCTCGAGGGGCTGGCCCATATCCTCAAGACCATCAATCTCGTGCGCGAGCGGGTCAACCCGGCCCTCAAGGTCGAAGGAATCGTGCTCACCATGTTCGATGGCCGAACGAGCCTCGCCTCTCAGGTCAAGGCCGAGGTCCACCAGCACCTGGGGAGCCAGGTGCTGACGACGATCATCCCTCGCAATGTGCGTCTGACCGAGGCGCCGAGCTACGGCAAGCCGATCATGCTCTACGACCTCCGCTCATCTGGCGCGACGGCCTATCTCGAACTCACCAAGGAGGTGCTCGCCCATGGCTAATCGTCACGGACTCGGTCGCGGACTCGGAGCGCTGCTGTCCTCGACCTCCGAAGCCGAATCCATCGAATCCGCAACCGAGCTGCCGGTCGACTCGATCAAGCCGAGCTCGCAGCAACCTCGAAAAGACTTTAACGATAAGGCTTTACGCGAACTTACTGACTCACTGCGTCAAACAGGAGTCCTCCAGCCGATCGTTGTCCGTCGCCGCGGCTTGGGCTACGAGCTCATCGTTGGAGAGCGCCGCTGGCGGGCCGCCAAGCTCGCCGGGCTGACCCATATCCCGGCCGTCGTTCGCGAGGCGACGGACGCCCAGAGCCTCGAGCTGGCGCTGGTGGAAAACCTCCTGCGCGAAGACCTGAACCCGATGGAAGAGGCGGAGGCCTATCAGCGGCTCCTCGCCGAGTTCGGCTGGACCCAGGAAGAGCTCGCCCAGCGCGTCGGGCGCGACCGGAGCAGCATCGCGAATTGCCTGCGGCTGCTCAAGCTGCCCGAGCTGATCCAGGCCGATTTGAGAGCCGGGCGTCTCACGATGGGCCATGCCCGGGCCCTGCTCTCCCTCGCCTCGCCCGCCGAGCAGCTCAAGCTGCGCGAGGAGATCCTCGCCCACTCATGGTCGGTCCGCGCGACGGAGCAGGGCGTGCAGCTCAAGCGGACCAAGCCGGCGCGGCGCCCGACGCGACGCTCCCCCGAGCTCGCCTCGGTGGAAGATGCTCTACGCTCGGCGCTGGCGACGCGCGTCCGCCTCATCGGCAACGAGCGGGCGGGCCGCATCGAGATCGCCTACACGTCGCGCGAGGAGCTGGACCGCCTCACGGAGCTGATCACGTCCGCCCGGGCGTAGAATCGGAAGCGAGGCGGAGAGGACATGGCGGAGCGGATCGTCGTCGGCATGAGCGGTGGAGTGGACTCGTCCGTCGCGGCGGCGCTGCTCGTCGAGCGGGGCGACGACGTGGTGGGCGTGACCCTGCGGGTCTGGCCGTGGCGGGAGCCCGACGAGCCGACGCGGCGATTCGGCAGCTGCTGCTCTCCCGAGACGGTGGACGATGCGCGGCAGGTGGCGCGCCGACTCGGAATCCCCTACTACCTGCTCAACAGCGAGCGGGAGTTCGACGCGACCGTCATCGAGAACTTCGCGCGCGAGTACGAGGCTGGGCGGACTCCGGTGCCGTGCGTCGTGTGCAACCGCGAGGTCAAGTTCGGCTCGCTCCTCCAGCGCGCGCGCGCCTGGGACGCCGCCGCCGTCGCCACGGGGCATTACGCGCGGATCACGCGCGACGGCGAGTCGGGCCGCTGTCTGCTCTGGCGCGGCCGTGACGCGCGCAAGGATCAGTCGGATTTTCTCTGGCCGCTCAGCCAGTCGCAGCTGGCCGCGGCACGCTTCCCGGTCGGCGATCTCACCAAGGACGAGGTGCGCGCCCACGCCCGGGCGCTCGGTCTCGTCACCGCCGACAAGCCCGAGAGCCAGGAGATCTGCTTCATCCCGGACGACGATTACCGAGGATTTCTCCGTCGCCGGATTCCGCGGGCATTCCGCCCCGGTCCCATCGTGGACGGGCAGGGGACTGTCCTGGGCGAGCACCGCGGGTTGGCCAACTACACAATCGGCCAGCGACGAGGGCTCGGCCTGGCGGGGGCGCGGCCGCTCTACGTGAGCACGCTCGATCCCGAGCGGAACGCGGTCGTCGTGGGCACGGCCGACGAGCTCGAGGTGGAGCAGGTCTGGGCCGAGCAGGTGAACCTGATCTCCATCGCGCGCCTCGACGGGCCCGTCGAGGTCACCGCCAAGATCCGGCACAGCCATGTGCCCGCCTCGGCGACCCTCCAGCCCGCCGGGACAGGGTGGGCGCGGGTCCGGTTCGCCGAGGCCCAGCGCGCCCCGGCGCCGGGACAGTCGATCGTCTTCTACCAGGGCGATCTCGTGGTGGGCGGGGGCGTGATCGCCCGGTGCGGACCCGAAGCCCCTTGACAGTTTTCGAAAGCGCGTGATACTTCTCTAACGTTTGTTCCTAATTTCACAAAATCTCGCTCAGGCCGGAGAATTCACCATGAGTCGGCTCCTCGCCATCGCTGCGCTCCTGGTCGGATTGTGGCCGTCCTTGGCGCTCGCCTCCGAGGGCGAGGGCGGGGGGCTGATCAACCTGGACAAATCGCTCATCATCCAGGCGATCAATTTCGGCCTGCTGCTCTTCCTGCTCGCCAAGCTGCTGTACAAACCGCTCGTGGGGAAGATGGACGAGCGGGCCCAGGCCATCCGCAAGTCGCTTGACGAAGCGCAGGCGGCGAGAGCCGAGGCGCAGCGCGAGCGCGAGGAGCACGCCGCGAAGATCCAGGCCGCGCACGCCGAAGCCCAGGCCATCCGCGCCGCCGCCCTGAAGGAAGCCGCCGAGGAGCAGCGCCGGCTGGTCGAGGCGGCCCGGGCCGAGGCGGCTCGGCTTGTCGAATCCGCGCGCGCCGAGCTGAGTCAAGACGTCCGCCGCGCCCGCCAGGAGCTGCGCCAGGAGGTAAGCGACCTGGCCATCAGCGTCGCCGAGCGCCTGATCAAGAAGAGCCTTCGGGACGAGGACCACCGGCGGATCGTCGCGGACGCCATCGGGCGCGTCGACAAGGTCAACTGACCCATGCGGGCGAGGGAAGCCACCGCGCGGCGCTACGCGAAAGCGCTCCACATGATCACCCGCGAGGCTGGCTCGGCTCCGGCGGTGGGTAAGGAGCTCGAGGCGTTCCTCGGAGCCATCAGCGGGCAGACGGAGGTCCGCGACGTTCTCACGCGGCACTGGATCAAGCCCGCGGACCGGCGCGGCATCGCCGTCGCGCTCAGCCAGAAGGTCGGCTGCGGCAAGCTCGTCCAGGACTTCGTCGGACTCGTGGCCGAGCGCGGTCGCATGGATCACTTCGGCGAGATCGTCGCAGCCTACCGCGCTCTCGTGGACGAGGACCTGGGGCAGGCTCGCGCGCAGGTGCGCTCGGCGGTGGCGCTCACCGAGAAGGAGAAGCGGCAGCTCGGCGCGCGGCTCGAGCGGACCGTGGGCAAGCGCATCCTCCTCGAGGAACAAGTGGATCCCACGCTCCTGGGCGGCTTCGTCGCCCAAGTCGGCAGTCTCATTCTCGACGGCAGTCTCGACGGGCAGCTGGCGCGCATGCGCGAGCGGCTGGCAAGGGGATAGAGCATGATCAAGGCGGAAGAGATCAGCGAGATCATCAAGCGCCAGCTGCAGGGCTATGAGGCCGAGATCGACCTCAAGGAAGCCGGGCGCGTGATCGAGGTGGGCGACGGCATCGCGCGCATCTACGGGCTCGAGAAGGCCCTCGCGGGTGAGCTGCTCCAGTTCCCGGGTGACGTGTACGGTCTCGTGCTCAACCTGGAGGCCGACAACGTGGGCGCCGTGCTGCTGGGCGCCGATACCCAGATCAAGGAAGGCGACCCGGTCACGCGGACCAAGCGGATCGCCCAGGTCCCTGTCGGTGAGGCGCTCACCGGGCGCGTCGTGAGCGCCTTGGGACAGCCCGTGGATGGCAAGGGGCCCATCGAGACCAAGGAGTTTCGGTCCATCGAGCGCTACGCTCCGGGTGTGGTGGACCGGCGCGGGGTCAAGGAGCCCCTGCAGACGGGACTCAAGGCCATCGATGCGATGATCCCCATCGGACGCGGCCAGCGCGAGCTGATCATCGGTGACCGCGGCACCGGCAAGACCGCCATCGGCGTGGACACGATCATCAACCAGAAAGGGCAGGGGGTCTACTGCTTCTACGTCGCGATCGGGCAGAAGCGGTCGACCGTGGCCCAGGTCGTGAAGGTGCTCGAAGACACGGGAGCCATGGCCTACACGACTGTGGTCGTCGCCTCGGCCTCCGAGTCGGCGCCGCTGCAGTACATCGCCCCCTACGCCGGCTGCGCCATGGGCGAGTTCTTCCGCGACTCCGGCCGCCACGCCCTCTGCATCTACGACGATCTGTCGAAGCACGCCACGGCGTACCGGCAGCTGTCGCTCCTGCTCCGGCGCCCGCCGGGGCGCGAGGCCTACCCGGGGGACGTGTTCTACCTCCACTCGCGCCTGCTCGAGCGGGCCGCGAAGCTGAACGACCAGCTCGGCGGCGGCTCGCTCACCGCGCTGCCGATCATCGAGACCCAGCTCGGCGACGTTGCAGCCTACATCCCCACCAACGTGATCTCGATCACCGACGGCCAGATCTACCTGGAGTCGGACCTGTTCTTCTCCGGCATCCGACCCGCCGTGAACGTCGGCCTCTCGGTCTCGCGGGTGGGCGGCTCGGCGCAGATCAAGGCCATGCGGCAGATCGCCGGCAAGCTCCGGCTCGACCTGGCCCAGTACCGGGAGCTGGCCGCGTTCGCCCAGTTCGGGTCTGATCTGGACAAGGCGACCCAGCAGCAGCTCGCGCGCGGCCAGCGGATGGTGGAGATCCTCAAGCAGGCGCAGTACGTGCCGCTGCCCGTCGAGCGGCAGATCGCCATCATCTTCGCGGGAACCCAGGGGCTCCTCGATGACGTGCCGGTGGACCAGCTTCGGCCCTTCGAGGAGTTCTTCTATCCCTTCATGGACCGCAAGTACGCCGAGCTCCTCGCGGATGTCGCCAACAAGCGGGAGCTCAGCGACGAGCTGCGCGACGGGCTGACCAAGGCGATCGCCGACGCCAAGGCCGAGTTCCTGGCCTCGCGAGGCATCAAAGCCGCGTAGACCTCCATGGCGACACTCAGGGACATCCGGCGCCGGATTCGCTCGGTCGAATCCACCCAGAAGATCACCCGCGCCATGAAGCTCGTCGCGGCCGCCAAGCTGCGGCGCGCCCAGGAGCGTATCGTGGAAGCGCGGCCCTACGCGCGGAAGATGGCCGAGCTGCTGGCCAACCTCGTAGCGCGCGCCGGGGCGGAGGCCCATCCGCTGCTGGCCCGGCGCACGACGGGGCGCAAGCGGCTCGTCATCATCACCGCCGACAAGGGCCTGTGCGGAGCCTTCAACTCCAACATCCTCCGCGCCTCGCTTGCGTTTCTCCGCGAAAGCGGCCAGACCGACGTGACCCTGATCGTGGTGGGCAAGAAGGCGCGCGATTTCTACCGCCGCCGGCAATGGACCGTGAAGTCGGAGATGCTGGGCTTCTTCGACCGGCTGGCCTACTCCCACGCCCAGGAGCTGGCGGGTCAGCTCATACAGGACTATCTCGCCGGGGAGGTGGACGAGGTCCACCTCATCTACAACGAGTTCCGCTCGGTGGCCGTCCAGCGCGTCCGCCGGGAGCGGCTGCTGCCCATCGAAGCGGCCGAAGGGAGCGAGGCGCAGCCGGGTGGTGACTACATCTACGAGCCCAGTCCGGAGGCCATCCTGGCCGCGCTCCTGCCGCGTCATGTGATCACGCAGGTCTTCCGGGCCCTGATGGAATCCATCGCGGGGGAGTACGGAGCGCGGATGACCGCGATGGAGGCGGCGACCAAGAACGCGAAAGAGATGATCGGGGTGCTGACGATTCAGTACAACAAGGCGCGCCAGGAGCGTATCACCAAGGAGCTCCTGGACATCGTCGGCGGCGCCGAAGCGCTCAGACATGCCGTCGAGGCGTGACATGTTCGATCAAAGGAGTTTGAGATGAATCAGGGCAAGATCGTCCAGGTGATCGGGCCGGTGGTGGACGTGGAATTCGAGCCGGGCAAGCTGCCGGCGATCTACAACGCCCTGGAAGTACCCGGGGCGGGCAGCACGGACATCTTCGCGTACTCCTCGAAGCTCGTCCTCGAGGTGGCGCAGCATCTGGGAGAGAGCCAGATCCGTGCCGTCGCCATGGCGGCCACCGACGGCCTCACGCGCGGCATGCCCGTGGTCGACACCGGCCAGCCGATCTCGATCCCGGTGGGGAAGGAGACCCTCGGTCGCATCCTGAACATCACCGGCGAGCCGGTGGACAAGGGCGGCCCCGTGAAGAGCGGGAAGACCTACCCGATTCACCGGCCGGCACCCGCCTTCGAGCAGCAGTCCACCAAGGTCGAGATGTTCGAGACCGGCATCAAGGTGGTGGATCTGCTCGAGCCCTACACCAAGGGCGGCAAGACCGGGCTCTTTGGCGGCGCCGGTGTCGGCAAGACCGTGCTGATCATGGAGCTCATCAACAACATCGCCAAGCAGCACGGCGGCATTTCGGTCTTCGCCGGGGTAGGGGAGCGCACGCGCGAGGGCAACGACCTCTGGCACGAGATGAAGGAGTCGGGCGTCATCGAGAAGACCGCCCTCATCTTCGGCCAGATGACCGAGCCGCCCGGCTCACGCCTCCGCGTCGGGTTGACCGGCGTCACCTCGGCCGAGTACTTCCGAGACGAAGAGGGGCAGGACGTCCT
>DASSSH010000024.1:0-9253 GCA_035708525.1 Candidatus Methylomirabilota bacterium | reverse complement strand
CGCTGGACGACCTGGGCGATGTTGAAGCTGTTGGAGGCCAGGGTGACGACCCGGCCGCTGAAGAGGTCATCCAGGTGACGGAGCCGGTCGAGGTTGATGTCGAGCACCGAGACGTCGGCGCCCAGGCCGACGGCCGCCTTGGCGGCATTGAGCCCCGCCGTCCCCGCGCCGAGAATGGCCACATTGCCCCGCGGCACTCCGGGCACGCCTGAGAGCAGGATGCCGCGCCCCCCGTGAGCCTTCCCGAGATAGAACGCGCCCTCCTGCACGGCGAGCCGGCCCGCGACCTCGCTCATGGGGGTGAGCAGCGGCAGGCTGCCGTCGGCGCGCTGAACGGTCTCGTAGCCGATGGCGATCACGTCCCGCTTCTGGAGCTCGCGCGCCAGGTCGGGCACGGCCGCCAGGTGGAGGTAGGTGAAGAGCGTCTGGCCCGGACGCATCCGGGGATACTCCGGCGGCAGCGGCTCCTTGACCTTCAGGATCAACTCGGCCTGGGCCCACACCGTCTCCACCGAGTCGAGCGCGGCGCCGGCGGCCGTGTAGTCCTCGTCGCGAATTCCGCTACCCTGCCCTGCTCCATGCTCGACGACGATGCGGTGTCCCGCTTCGCTGAGCGCGCGAGCGCCGGCCGGGGTGAGGGCCACGCGCTGCTCACCCTTCTTGATCTCGCGGGGGACGCCGACGATCACCGATCAGGCCCCCTCGAGCGACGGCATGCGCTCTTCCTTCTTCTCCGGCACCTCGGTGAGCGTCGCCTCGGTCAGGAGCAGGACGCTCGCTACCGACACGGCGTTCTCCAGCGCGACCCGCACCACCTTGGTGGGATCGATGATGCCGGCCTCCACCAGATCCACGTACTCCTTCCGGGCGGCGTCGAAGCCCAGATTGCCGGTGCCCCGCTTCATCTCGTTGACCACCACACCGCCGTCTACCGACGAGTTCTCGGCGAGCTGCCGGGCGGGCGTCTCCAGGGCCCGCCTCAAGATCTGCAGCCCGGTGCGCTCATCGCCGTCACACTTGCCCTCCTCGCGCTCGATGGCCGCCGTCGCGCGCAGCAGGGCCAGCCCGCCGCCGGGGACGATCCCCTCGGCAACCGCGGCCTTAGTCGAGCTGATCGCGTCGTCGAGCGCCTCCTTCTTGCTCTTCATCTCAGCCTCCGACGGCGCGCCCACACGGATCACGGCGACCCCGCCCGAGAGCTTGGCGAGCCGCTCCTGGAGCTTCTCCTTATCGTAGTCGCTCGTCGACTTGTCGACCTGTTGGCGGATCTGCTGCTTGCGGCCCTCGATGGCCTTCTTGTCGCCCTTGCCGCCGATGAGCGTGGCCGTGTCCTTGTTGACGACGACCCGCTCGGCGCGGCCGAGCTGCCGCAGCTCGAGGCTCTCGAACTTGATCCCGATCTCCTCGGCCACGACTTGGCCCCCCGTGAGGATGGCGATGTCCTCCAGCATCTCCTTGCGGCGGTCACCGAAGCCGGGCGCCTTCACCGCGACGCACTTGAGCGCGCCGCGGAGCTTGTTGACGACGAGGGTGGCCAGCGCCTCGCCCTCCACGTCCTCGGCGATGATCAGGATCGCGGCGGCCGCCCGCGCCACCTGCTCGAGGATGGGCAGCAGATCCTTCATCACGCCGATCTTCCGGTCGGTGAGCAGGATGAAGGGGTCCTCGAGCACCGCCTCCATCTTCTCGGGATCGGTGATGAAGTAGGGCGAGAGGTAGCCGCGGTCGAACTGCAGGCCTTCCACGACCTCCAGCTGGGTCTCGGTCGTCTTGGACTCCTCGACGGTGATCACGCCCTCGCCCCCGACCTTCTCCATGGCGTCCGCCACCAGCTCGCCGATGGCGGGATCGTTGTGGGCCGAGATCGCGGCAACCTGGGCCTTCTCGAGCCGACTCTTCACCGGCCTCGAGAGCTCCCGAAGGCTGTCGACGGCGGCGCGCACCCCGCGGTCCAGCCCGCGCTTGAGATCCACAGCGCTGGCCCCGGCCACGACGTTGCGGACACCGTCGGCGAAGATCGCGTGCGCGAGGATCGTCGAGGTGCTCGTGCCATCGCCCACGGCCTCGCCGGTCCGCTCCGCCGCCTGGCGGATCATCTGGGCGCCCAGGTTCTCCGCCGCATCCTTGAGCTCCATCTCCTTGGCGATCGTGACCCCGTCATTGCAGACGACCGGCGGCCCGAATTTCTTCTCGATGAGCACGCTCTTGGACTTCGGCCCGAGGGTGACGCGGACGGCGTCGGCGAGAGCGCTGACGCCGCGGAGGATTTTCTCTCGCGCTTCGGAACGGAACAGCACCTGCTTGCTGGCCATGGCGGGCCTCCTTTCTCACGCGTTCGAAGGACGAACGCCCACGCCGAAACAGTGATGCAAGCCGCGTACCTCTGCTGACGGCGCGTATGCGTTTGAAAAGACGGCTCTCCCTGACCGAGGCCGCGAACCGCTCCACGCGGATCGGCCCATCGGCGCCCCAGGTGGGACATGCCCACCTCGCCGCCTCAGCAGACGGCGTGCTCACCGCGCACCAGCTCGCCGCGGAAGTCGGCCATGCGGCCCAGCTCCGCCGCGATCACCTCGCTCACTGCGGGCTCCACGTCGGCCAGCGCGAGGCCCGTCGGCAGCACGAGCTGCACGCCGGTCCAGGGTTGGTCCACCGGCTCGCCGATCCGTGCAGCCAGGTGAACGTAGACCTCGAGGAGCTCGGGGCAGCGGGCGTAGATCATCCGCGCCAGCCGGTGACTCAGCACGCTGTAGACCTTGCCCGCGTGGGCCACCGGGTTCTTGCCCGGCGCGGCCTCGCCGCCAGTCGGGCGGGAGAAGGCGATGAGCCCGTTGACGCGATTGCCGCGTCCGACCTGGCCCGAGTCGGCGTCCTCGGCCGAGGTGCCGGTGAGCGTGAGATAGACGCCGGCGGTCCCGCGGCCCGGCCGGTCGAGGCAGTTGAGCCGCCAGTCGATCTCGAAGGGCGCCCGGCCGAACTGCTTGGCGAGCGCGTGGAGAATCTCTTCCTTGCGGGCGAAATAGCCCTGCTCCGATGACGTCCGTAAACAGGACAGCGGCATGGCCACCGTCAGCGCCAACCGGTCGTCGCGGCGCACGCCCAGGACTTTCACGTCTTGCCCGGTATCCGGGAACTCCGCCTTGAACCCGGCTGAGTTGAGGAAGCGCTCGACTGCCAGCACGAGCTCCTCGGTGGGACTCAGCGGGGCGTAGCCGGAGGCGCCGCAGGTGTCGTTGGAGGCGATCTCGGGGTCCCGGTCGGTGTAGATGCGGCGAAGCTCCTCCGATCCCGGCGCCAGCACCGTGCGTGTCACGAGGTCCCGCCCCGCGCGCACGCCCGGCAGATGGGCCGCCACCCAGCCGTCGACGGCCATCCGGGCCGTGTCCTCCACGGGGAGTCGGCGGCCAGCGACCGAGTCGGTGGCGCGGTCGCCGACGATCAGCTCCATGGGCCGCATCACGGCCCCCGACCCAAAGTCCTTCGTGCACTGTCCCGCCACCAGCATGGCCTTGTCGATGTTGTAGTGGGCGATGGCGCCGAGGTGCTCCAGGTACATGCGGTTCAGCGCGACCGAGATGGCTTCCACGAGCGAGTCGCAGACGGTGTCGGGATGGCCGAGCCCTTTGCGCTCGACGAGCTCCATCCGTCGCCGCGCGACCGGCGCATCCGGAAGCGCCTCGATCGTCAGCGTCATCTCAGCCCCGCTTCTTTCCGGCCCGCGCGTCGCGCGGACGCCCATGATGGGCCCACGGCAGGAGCTTCTTGAGCGGCCAGGCGTTGATCACCTGGGCAGGCCCGATCCAGGCCCGCCGGGCCGTGGCCACGCCCAGCTGGACGTTTTCGAGATGATCGAGGAAATGCGTGTCGGTGTTGATGGCGATCAGCACGCCGAGCTCGGCGGCGCGCCGAGCGTGCACGTCGTTCAGGTCCAGCCGCTGCGGGTAGCAGTTGATCTCGACGGCCTTGCCATGCCGCTTCGCGGTCCGGAACACGGCATCGAGGTCCACGTCGTAGGCATCGCGCTCGCCGATCAGCCGTCCCGTCGGGTGCGCCAGGATGCTGACGTAGGGATTCTCCAGCGCCCGGCAGATCCGACGCGTCATCTCCGCCCGCGGCTGCTTGAATCGCGCATGGACCGCGGCCAGCACGAGGTCCAGCCCGGCCAGGACCTCGTCGGGGTAATCCATGGAGCCGTCGGCGAGGATATCGCACTCGCTGCCGGCCAGGATCGTGATGCCACGGAACTTCTCCTGGACGGCCCGGATCTTCTTCACATGCGCCCGCAGCGCCTCGACGGACAACCCGCGGGCGATGGTTGCAGAGCGGCTGTGGTCCGAGACGACGATGTACTCGTACCCGCGCTCGCGCGCCTTCTCGACGAGCGCCTCGATGCTGTGGTGGCCGTCGGAGGCATGCGTGTGGTCGTGGAGATCGCCGCGGATGTCGTCCAGTTCGACCAGCTCCGGCAGACGGCGCTTGAGCGCCGCCTCGATCTCGCCGGCATCCTCGCGCAGCTCGGGCGGGATCCACGGCAGGCCGACGGCCGAATACACCTCTTCCTCGGTCTTGCCCGCCACGCGCCGCCCCGTCGATTCCCTGAAGACGCCGTACTCGGAGATCTTGAGCCCCTTCTTCTGGGCCATCTCACGGATGCGGATGTTGTGCTGCTTGGAACCGGTGAAGTAGACCAGCGCCGCGCCGAAGGTCTCCGGCTCCACCACGCGCAGGTCGACCTGGATACCCTCGCGGTGACGGATCGAGGCCTTGGTGCCGCCGCGCTCGAGCACGTCCGCGACCTGGGGCAGCCGGACGAAGGCGTCCATGATCTTTTCGGGCTTGGCCGACGTGGCGAGAATGTCGATGTCGCCGACGGTCTCCTTCCGCCGTCGGATGGAGCCCGCGAGGCTCAGCTGCTTGACCTCCTTCACGCGCTCGAGGGCATGCGCCAGCTCTTCCGCCAGGGGCAGCGCCCGTCCGAGCAGCATCCGCGCCTGCCCCTGGCGGACCACGGCGATGCCTCTGAGGATGTTGGCCTCGGTCTTGGCCTGGATGCCGGGCAGCCCCTTGAGCCGCCCCGCCTTGGCCAGCTCCTCGAGCTTACCGACGTCGTGGACGCCGGCCTTCTCGTAGAGCAGCTTGGCCGTCTTCGGGCCCACGCCGGGCACGTTCATCAGCTCCACGACGCCGGCGGGAATACCCTTCTTCTCCTCCTCGATCGCCCCCATCTGGCCGGTCTCGAGATACTCGGCGATCTTGGCCGCGAGATCCTTGCCGATCCCGGGCACGCCGTCCAGCCGGTCCTCGGCGACCAGGGCCTCGACGTCCTCGGTGAGGCTCTCCAGGTTCTGCGCCGCCCGGCGATAGGCACGGATGCGGAAGGGGTTCTCGCCCTTGATCTCGAGCAGATCCGCCATCAGGTCGAACTGGCGGGCGATCTCGAAGTTCTTCATGACTCCGCTCCGGCGCCGTCTCTCAATCCCTTCGGGGTCCGTTCCCTGCTATCGTACCGGCAGGAGCGCTCACGATGCTGAAGCTGGACGCATCACACGGGGAGGGCGGCGGCCAGGTGCTGCGCACCGCCCTCGCCCTCTCGGTGGCCCTGCGTCGCCCGGTGGCCCTCTCCGGAATCCGCGCACGCCGTCCCAAACCGGGCCTCCAGCCCCAGCATCTCACCGCCGTCCGGGCGCTCGCTACCATCAGCGATGCCCAGGTCAGCGGCGACGCGCTCGACTCTACCGAGCTCACCTTCGCTCCGCGTGCGGTGCGCGGGGGCGACTACCGCTTCGACGTGGGTGCCATCCGTGGCAGCGCAGGCTCGGTCTCCCTGCTCGTGCAAGCGCTCCTGCTCCCGCTCGCGCTGGCCCGCGAGCCCTCACACCTGCGCTTGGTCGGCGGCACCCACGCGCCCTGGAGCCCGCCGGTCCACTACCTGAGCGGCGTGCTGCTTCCTGCCCTCGAGCACGTGGGTCTCGACGCCGAGGTGACACTGCACCGCTGGGGCTGGTACCCGCGGGGCGGCGGCGAGGTCGAGGTGCGCATCGAGCCCGGCGATCCCGGAGTCAGCTGGCGCGGGCTACGCTGGGAGACGCCGCCGTCCCGGCCCGGCGTCCTCGGCATCTCCGCCGTCTCGCGTCTGCCGCGCGAGATCGCGGAGCGGCAGCGGCGCCAGGCCTTGACGCGGCTCCACTCCCGCGGCTTGGTGGCCGATATCGCCCTGGTCGAGGACACTCAGGCGCTCGACCGGGGCACCTTTCTGTTCCTGTCCGTTTCAGCCGCGGGCGCCCACGCCGGCTTCTCCGCCCTGGGCCGCCGTGGGGTCACAGCCGAGGCCGTGGCCGACGAAGCGGTGGACGCGCTCGTCGCCTACCTCGACAGCAGCGCCGCGGTGGACGACCATCTCGCCGATCAGCTCGTGCCGTACCTGGCCCTCGCCGGCGGCCCGTCCGTCTTCACGTGCCCGAGTCCATCGCACCACCTGCGCACGGTTGTCTGGACCGTCCAGCAGTTCGTTGGCGCGCGAATCGAGATCGCCGACGGACACCCCACGCGCATCGCGATCGCTCCGGAGATCCCGCCCGCGCCGGGGTGATGCCAACCGACCGTCACGCCGCAGGCAGGATGATCTCGAAGCGCTCCCACGGCATGGCGGTCCACGTCTCGGTCAGCGCATGGCCGTACGACCGGATGATCGTCACGACTTTGGCGGCGATCATCTCGTCGGGCGCCTCGAAGATGTCCAAGTAGTCGTACGGCCCCAGAATCGCGTAGTTCCGATCCACTTCACCTGCGGACAATCCTTGCGCACGTGATCGGCGACCGCCTTTTCGCGGTCCCGTCGCTCACAGGGGATACCGGAGCCGTGCGGCGACACCGCCGGCCCGCATCAGCGCCGCGTGGACGTCGACCCAGTGGACCGAGCCTCCCGCTCCGAGAGCGCGGTCCGCCATGGCCTCGGCGAGCTCGACGCCCTTGGTCGGCTGTCCGCAGAGCCGGCACGTGGCGGCTGCTCCGCGCTGGAGCGCGCCGCAGCCGCTACAGGCGCGTCCCGCCTCGGGAAAGCCTTTGAGGAGGTACAGGCGCTGTACGGCGCCGCGGTTGATCGCCTCCAGCGTGGGCTCGACTCCCACCGACGCCTTGCCGCCTTTCGACGCTTCAGTCAGCACGGCGTCGACATCCGCGGCGACCCGCTCGCCCTCGAAATGGGTCAGCAGCTCGGCGGCCCGGCTCGCGATCGTCGCCGCCGGCTCGTAGCGAGCGCCGGCCACGGTGCCGACGACGCGCTCGGCCAGTGAGGGGTGAAGCAGCCTCTTGAGCCCGGCGACATTATCGGGCTCCCCCGCCAGGACGAGGCGCTGGAGATCCGAGCCCTCGGCGAGCCCGACGAGACTCTCCGCGACCGCGTCGAAATGCGACCGCCGCATGTCGAGGATGTGGCGCCGATAGTGCGAGTAGGCGCGCTGGGGCCACCCCTCGGGCCGCGGATGGGCGGGCGGCTCGTTGGTAAGCGCGATCTCCTCGCCCGCTCCTGAGGGCGTGAGAGGGATCAGGCGCGCGGATTCGGCATCCACGAACACGACGAGTGCCTCCGGGGTCTCTTCCAGCAGCGCCGCGAGCGGTCCGAGCATCGGCGCGGGGGAGACGACGAAGGTGTCCGTGAACGGCGTCCGAAGCGGCAGGATCTCGCGGAGTCCCAGCGCCTCGCACGCGAAGAGCGCCACGCCCCGCGCCTCGGGAAAGCGCGTCTGGCTGATCAGGGCCTCACCCTGCTCCTGGATCCAGTCGAGATCGGCTCCGGAGGCACCCCGGGGACCGCCCTCGCGGGCCTTGCGGAGCTCGTTCTTGAGGAAGATACGCACCCGGCCGCGCTGGTGCTCGTCGACCCAGTGCGTGTTGAGATAGACGCTGACCGCGGGCGTGGCCGCTCCGGTGACTCTGGACAGCCGTGTCAATGCCTCTCTGAGATCCATGGGATTCCAGCCCTCGGCCGTCTCAGCCGCGAGCCCTCCGGTCGGGACGCAGCAGCAGCACGGGCGCCTCCGCCTTGCGCATCACCTGTTCGGCCACGCTGCCCAGAATGGCGCGGCTCAGTCCGCTACGGCCCGCCGTGGTCACCGTGATGAGATCGGCCTCGAAGGCCACAGCCTCGCTCAGGATCTCCGGCAACGGATCGCCGAAGCGCACCACACACTCGACGGGCACCCCCCCGAGCTGGATCTCAGCTTTGCTCAGGTAGTCCCGCGCTTCAGCCTCGAGGCGCTCCGTTTCCTGGTCGGCGTAAGCCACGACGATGCCGTCCTCGCTCACTCGGGACTGCGGAACCGGCGCCACGTACAGCAGGCGCACGACCGCCCCTTCGCCGCGGGCGAGGTCGTCCACCAGAGGCAGGACGCTTTCCGCGAGTACGGACTGATCGAGCGGTACGAGAATTCGCTTTGCCATGGATCGCTCCTTTCGCGGGGCCGCTTACCCGGCCTTCCGCGAGTGTTCGGCCCGGGCTCCCGGCCGGGATTCCACCAGCCGCCTGGCCACGAAATATTTCTTGGGGTGGCGGCGGCTGTCGCGGTCGCGCTCGCGATAGCGCTCGAGCCGACGCTCCAAGACTGCAAAGGCGCCGTCGAAGGCCGTCCGTTGGTCGGCCGCCGTTCGCTCGACACGGATCGCCGGGCGGTACGGCAGGCGGGCCGTCAGCGCGCACCGGATGGCGAGCCCGCCTTTGGGACCGTTGTCGTCGAAGAAGGTCGCCTGAGCCGTGATGGGCTTGAGCTGCAGTCGTTCGAGCGCGACCTGGATCTGCTTCGCCACGCGCGCCCGCAACGCCGGATCACGCCGAATTCCTCTGATCTCGATGACCATGGTCATCTCCGTCTGAGAGCGCTTACGACGCCCTCTCTCATCGAGCAACGCGGATGCCAAGACTGGACGTCAATGATTCCAAGGTGTTCCGTAATGCGCCGGCGCCGCTGTGGGCTCTCGAGTGGGGCGCGACTGCCCCAAGCGGCGCGCCCGGCTGCCTTTGGCGATCTCCATAAGCACGACCGGCCAGAGCACGCCGGCGGCCAGCACGGCCAGATCACTCACCCCGAGCGGAACCGTCGCGAGCAGCCGCGAAAGCCCGGGCACGGCGACGGACGCCCACTGAAGCCCGACCAGGGCGAGGAGCGCGGTCCAGATCCAGCCATTGCGCGGCAGCCGCCACCAGCCGAGCTGCTCCGATCGGCAGTTCATGGCCTGAAACGGATGGATCAGGACCACG
>DASSSH010000023.1:0-2209 GCA_035708525.1 Candidatus Methylomirabilota bacterium | reverse complement strand
TACGAGATCCGCCGGGGCGAGCTCGGCCGGCTCTACCGTGACGGCGGCATCATGGCCGACTCCAAGGACTACCTGATGAAGGTGGACGCCGTGGGCTCCGACTTCCGCCTCTACCCGATTCCCAACTGCGGTAAGGGCCAGCCGATGCAGACCAAGAAGCTCGGCAATGGCGGCCCGACCATGCGCAGCCGAGCGATCATCACCGGAGGGCAATGATGCATTCGCCGAGCGAACGCCCCCTCACCTCCAGCCCCCTCACCTTACCCTCCCCCCCTCAGGGGGAGAGGGACCAAGGATTCCCTCTCCCCTCTGGGGAGAGAGCAAGGGTGAGGGGCCGTCGAGCGCTCGCGATCTTCCTCGTTGCCGCCGCCATTGTCTGGGCGACTCCGGCACCTGCCGACGATCCGGAGGTGCCCGAGAAGTACATCAAGGTGGACGAGCTCAAGGCGCTGCTGGACGCCAAGAAGCGGGTGAGCATCATCGACGTGCGGGTCAAGGAGCAGTACGACGAGCTGCACATCAAGGGGGCGCGGAACATCCCGCTGCGCGAGCTCCCGACGCGGCTCACCGAGGTGCCGAAGCAGGAGCCGGTCGCCCTCTACTGAGCCTGCCCCCACGCGCTGGCCCGGGGGGCCTACAAGGTGCTCTACATCGCCGGCTACCGGAACATGATGATCCTCGACGAGGGCATCCCGGGCTGGTACGCGAAGAACTACCCGACCGAGGCGACACCGCACAAGGGCTGATGGCGAGCACGGCCGAGCTCAGGCGGGCGGTCCAGGAGGCGCTTGCCTTCCTCGTCGGCCAGCCGGGCCTCATCGAAAGTGAGGTCTTCGCCGCCGCCAACCGCGCGCTGCTCACTCGCCTCAACTACACCTCCCACATTCCCTGCAACGGAGTCGAGGAGCCCAAGTCCACCGAGAGCTTCGGGCTCGGGCTTCAGATCGTCGTCGAGTCCCCCGAGGGACCAAAGGTGGGATTCGGCTCCGAGCCCAGCGATCTGAGCCTGGAGGGCGTCCGGCGCGCGCTGGAGAAAGCGCGGCGCGCCGCCGTGCGGGACCCCGAGTTCCGCTCACTCCCCGCTCCCCCGGTCGAGCGGCGGAGCCTGTTCGACTACCACGATCCCCAGCTGCTGAGCATCGGCGACGCCCAGCTCGTCGAGGCGGGCTGGAAGGTCGTCACCGGGGGTCTCAGGAGCTTCATGGCCTCTTCCCGCCTCAACGATCTGGCCGGAGACGAGGCCGCCCTGAGGCGGCTCGGCCTCATCCTGGGCGGCGACGTCACGATCCTCCAGGAGCGGATGGCCATCGCATCGACCCGGATGCCCGAGCCCCAGACCGACGAGTCGACCCTGATGATGGCCTTCGTCACCGGCATGGTCGAGGCGCGGGATGCCAAGGGATCGGGCTGGAGCACGTGCACGCGGCTCGACCACTTCACCGACGAGGCCGGAGGCGAGGCCGCTGCCAACGCCGTCGCGGCGATGGACGGCCAGCGTGTGCCCACGGGCGACTACACCATCATCTTCGGCAAGCAGCCGGTGACCGATCTGGTGAACAACCTGATCGTTCCCTCTTGCCAGGCGACCGCCTTCTACTCCTCGAGCACACCCTTTCTCGGCAAGCTCGGCAAGCCCGTCGCCGTCTCGCGGCTCAGCATCTACGACCATGGCGCGGCTCCGGGTCTCACGGGCTCCAAGGGGATCACCTGCGAGGGGCTGCCCACCGGCCGCACCGACCTGATCAAGAACGGCGTGCTGACGGGTCTGCTCAGTCACTGGTACGACAGCCAGCGGCTCCTGCACGACCCGGCCATTCGGGAAAAGCTCGGCGTGGAGGCGGCCGTCGCGGCGCCGGCGCTGGTGCCGCGCAACGGATTCCGCTTCGACGGCGGCGGCCGCTCCTTCGAGACGCCGCCCGCCACAGCGGCCTCCAACGTCGTCGTCGAGGGCAG
Source organism: Candidatus Methylomirabilota bacterium (assembly GCA_035708525.1). GTDB lineage: Bacteria > Methylomirabilota > Methylomirabilia > Rokubacteriales > CSP1-6 > DASSSH01. The sequence goes on along the minus strand of DASSSH010000023.1, from coordinate 256 downwards.
CGAGCCGGTGGGCCTCGACGAGCTCATCCGCCAGGCCAAGGACGGCCTGTACGTCGGGCGCATCTGGTACACCTACCCGATCAACGGGCTCCGCGCGGGCGACTTCACTTGCACGGTGGTGGGCGACTCCTTTATCATCCGCGACGGGCGGCTCGCCGCGCCGCTCAAGGCCAACACCATCCGGATCAACGACAACATCACGCGGCTGCTCGCGAGCGTGATCGGCATCACCAAGGACGTCAAGGGCACCCTCGTC
>DASSSH010000022.1:0-11473 GCA_035708525.1 Candidatus Methylomirabilota bacterium | reverse complement strand
TGCGGTCTTCCGCGTGGTCTCCTTCAATGCGTCATCCATGGGGTTCTCCGGTTGGGGGTGTTATCGAATCCCGCCGAGGATGCGTGCCAGCTCGCCAGGCGCCGACAGCATGGGGTCGTGGGCCGAGTCCAGATCGATGGGTTTGACGCCGAGCCGCGCCGCGTAGACAGCCGCCTTGTCCGGCGGCACCGCAGCATCGCGCAGGCAGCGGATATAGCTCCGCGGCACGCGCATCGAATAGAAGCCGCCCAGGTCCACCGGCTCGAAGAACGGTCGCGCCGGCTGAGGGGTGAGCAGCGCCAGCGCCCGGGCGGTGATGGGGTCCCGCCGAGGTAGGTCGCTCATCCAGCGGGCCCAGGCGATCTCGGCCGGATACATGAAGGTGCCGTCGCTCCGCCCGGCGATCATGCCCCGGAGTGATTCGCGCGCCGCCGACGTCAGGTGAACCTCGGCCAGACTCCCGCCGTCGGGCAGGACCACGGCCGCTAGGAACACGAGGTGGGCGATCCGCTCGCGCCCCAGCTCGGCGGCCTTGGGGATCACGAGGCCGCCCATCGAATGGCCGACCAGGATGGCCCGGCCGACGCCTTCCCGCGCCATCTCATCGACGACGGCGCGCGCGTAGGCCAGCACGCTCGCCTGGCGGGCCTCGGCGGCCCGCCGGCCGTGGCCGGGCAGGTCGAGCGTAATCACCCGATGGCCTTTGGCCCGGAGCCGCTTCGCCACCTCGTCCCAGCACCAGGCGCCGTGCGCCGCCCCGTGAACCAGCACGTATTCGTTCGGCATGCCCGCCTCGCGCTCTCCGTTTGTGGTTGACTGCGACGACCGCCGCCCCTAGCGTAGAGGCGCTAGTCTAACCCAAGCGGGGAGGTCCAGGAGGCTCCGCCTTGACCGAGATCAATCCGTATATCTTCCGCGCCTACGACGTCCGCGGGAAGGTCGGCATCGACATCACGCCGCCGGTGTTCGAGCAGGTGGGCCGCGCCTACGGCACTCTCGTCCGTCGCAAGGGCGGCCGCACCGTCGCCCTCGGCATGGACAACCGCACCACCTCGCCCGCGCTCAAGGAAGCCTTCACCGCCGGCGTGCTGGCCACCGGCGTGGACGTGGTGGACATCGGCGTCAATCACACGCCCCTGCTCTACTTCGCCGCCGCCCACTGGAAGCTGGACGGCGGTGCGACCGTCACCGGCAGCCACAACCCGGTGTCGGACAACGGCGTGAAGATGGTGCACGCGGGGGCCCTGCCGCTCACGGAAGAGGAGATCCAGGGGCTCCTGGCCACGATCCGGTCCGGCGACTTCGAGCGCGGCCGGGGAGCGGGGAGCAGCCGCAGCCCGAGGGAGGACTACTTCGAGGCCATCACCAGCCGCGTCACGCTGGCCCGCCGACTGCGCGTCGTGGTGGATGCCGGCAACGGCGTGGCGGGCCTCTTCGCCCCCGAGCTGCTCCGCCGGATCGGCTGCGAGGTCACCGAGCTGTACTGCGAATCCGACGGCACCTTCCCGAACCACCTGCCCGATCCCGAGATGGAAGAGAACGTGCGTGATCTCATCGCCAAGGTGCTCGAGGTGCGCGCCGATGTGGGCATCGCCTACGACGGCGACGCCGACCGCGTCGGGATCATCGACGAGCGGGGGCACCGGCACGAGGCCGATCTCATCCTGGCCCTGCTGGCGCGCGATCTCCTCACGCGGCATCCCGGCGCCGAGATCGTCTTCGACGTGAAGTCCTCGCAGGTGCTGGTGGACGACGTGCGGGCCCACGGCGGCCGCCCCGTCATGTGGAAGACGGGCCACTCCCACCTCAAACGGAAGATGCGGGAGGACGGCATCCTGCTGGGCGGCGAGGTCTCCGGGCACATGTTCTTCGCCGAGAACTGGTACGGAGTGGACGACGGCATCCTGGCCTCGTGCAAATTCCTCGAGCTGGTCGCCCGCGATCCGCGGCCGGTCTCCGCGCACTTCGAGACGCTCCCCCATCTCCACGCGACCCCCGAGCTCAAGGCGCCCTGCCCCGACGAGCAGAAGTTCCGCGTCGTGGCCGAGCTGGCCGGCGAGTTCAAGGGGCGCTACGAGACGGTCGATATCGACGGCGTTCGGATCATCTTCCCGGACGGCTGGGGACTGGTCCGGGCCTCGAACACCAATCCGTATCTGACGCTACGCTTCGAGGGCAAGAGCGCGTCGAGTGTCGAGGCGATGAAGCGCGAGGTCTTCGAGGCGCTGCGTCGCCACCCTTCGGTGACGCTACCGACCTAATGCTCCCCCTCACCCAGCCCTCTCCCCAGAGGGGAGAGGGATTCTCTGCTCCCCTCCACCCTGCCCTCTCCCCAGAGGGGGAGAGGGTGGTCAAACTCCCTCGGGGTGAGGGTGGCCGCTACAACTCCAGCGCGAGGTCGACAGCCTCCGCGAGGCCGCCCGCCAGCCGGCAATCCCGCGGATGCCAGTATCCGCGCGGGTCGAGGAGCACGCTGTCGAGGCCCGCGCCGCGGGCGCCCAGCACGTCCACCGAGTACAGATCGCCCACGTACACGGCCTCCTCGGAGGCGACGGCGGCGGCGCGCAGTCCCAGGTGGAAGATCCGCGGATCCGGCTTCTCCACGCCCACCACGGAGGAGTCGATGACGAAGTCGAGGTGCGCCGCCAGTCCGGTCTCCTCCAGGATGGAGCGCACCGATCCATTGGAGTTGGAGATCACGCCCGCGATCAGCCCGGCGGCCTTCACGCGGCGTAGCGCGCCCAGCGCCGCCGGGTCGGCCTGGTTCCAGAGCCCGACGGGCACGTTGTATCCGCGCCGCCAGCAGGCGATCTCCTCGATCTCCGTCTCGTCGCTGATCCCGAGATTCTCGAGCAGGAAGCGCAGGTAGCGGCCGACGGTGTCCTTGCTCTCCGTGGACGCGCCCGGCGCGAGGAGCGGATCGAGGCGCACCCGCGCGCGGAGCTCGGCCTCCTCTACCTGCTCGGCGCTGACACGGCGCCCACGCCCCACCAGATGTCCGGCGATCACCGGATAGTTCATCCGCAGCAGGGTATTGCCGGCGTCGAAGAAGACGGCGCGAAGGCGGGGCATGGGCTCGCTCCAGACCTATTATAATGATGCCGGCCATGGGACCCTCACGGGCGCGGGCAGGGCTCGCTGGACTGCTGGCCGCGCTGGTCCCGGCGGTTGCCCGTGCCGATCACGAAGGGCCGCTCCGGGCCGCTCCGATGAGTCCGCTCATGGTCGGCGTCGTGGCGGGTGCCCTCGCTCTGGTCTCCGGCCTTCTCGTCGTCGTCATCGTGATGCTGATCAGCCGGAGGAGCTCCCCGTCCGAATGATGGCCGTCGGCGTGGCGGTCCGCTGGCTCCACCTCGCGGTCAGCCTCCTCCTCGTCGGCACGCTGACCGCGAGCCTGCTCGCCGGGCGCAGCGACCGCGCGACCGCCTTGCGGTGGGAAGCGCGGCTGCTCGCGTGGACGCGTCGCCTGGCGATCCTTGTCCTCCTCGCCGGACTCGGAAGTCTCGCCTACCAGTCGGCCGACGCGGCTGGACGAGCCAGCGCCGCGCTCGAACCGGCGGTCTGGTTGCGCCTGCTCCTCGAGAGCCATTTCGGCACGGTCTGGCTCGTCCGCCACGCCGTGCTGCTGCTGCTAGCCGCGCTCGTCCTCTTGCGGGAGCGGGAGGACTCCACCGCGGACTGGGCAGCGTTCCGCATCGAGGCGTGGCTGCTCGCCGCCGCCGGCGCCGCCGCCGCCGCGTGGGCGGGCCACGCGGCCGCCGTCGAGCCCTCGGCGCTCCTGGCGGCTCTGACCGACGCGCTCCACCTGCTGGCCGTCGGCGTCTGGCTCGGCGCCCTGCTCCCGCTGTCGGCGCTGCTGCGCTCCGCCTCCACCGAGGGGGGCGCGGACGCGCGCCCGTACGCGGTCCTGGCGATCCGGCGGTTCTCGCCGATCGCCCTCGCGGCCATGTCGCTGATCATCACCAGCGGACTCGGTAATGCGTGGTACGAGGTTGGTTCGGTGCCGGCGCTGCTCGGCACGCGCTACGGCTGGCTGCTGCTCGCCAAGGTCGCCCTACTGGCCCCGGTGCTGGGGCTGGCGACCATCAACCGGCGCACCCTGCTCCCAGCGCTCTCGGGCGACGGCGCCACCGTAGGCCGGCCCGCCATGGCGCGCCTGGGACACTTCGTGGCCGGCGAGGCTACCCTCGGCTTGGCCATCCTGGCCGTCACGAGCGCCCTGTCGCTCAGTCCGCCCGCGCTCCACGAATCGCCGACATGGCCGCTGTCGTTCCGGCTGTCGTATGCCGACGCGGCCGCGGTGCCGGGGCTGAAGGCGCGCCTGGTGATCGGCAGCCAGCTCGCGCTGATCGGCCTGCTCGCCGCCGTGGTCGGGCTCCTGTTGCGGCGGCGGCGCGGTCCGGTTGTCGCTGCCGGCGCGGCCGCTCTGGTCGCTGGACTCTGGATCGCCCTCCCGCCGCTCGCCGTCGACGCTTATCCCACCACCTACCAGCGGCCGACAGTTCCCTATCAGGTCGATTCGGTAGCCGAGGGCGCCGCGCTCTTCCGCGCCAACTGCGCCCGCTGCCATGGGACTGGAGGGCGCGGCGACGGACCCGAAAGCGCGGGACTGCCGAAGCAGCCGGCCGACCTCACCGGCACCCACGTCTTCCACCATACGGCTGGTGATCTCTTCTGGTGGATCTCACACGGGTTTGCCCGATCCGGTATGCCCGCCTTCGGCGGCACGCTGAGCGAGGCGGAGCGCTGGGATGTGATCAACTTTCTCCGGGCGCTCTCCGACGGCGAGCGGGCGCGCCAGCTCGGCCCGCTCGTCGAGCCCAATCGGCCCTGGCTCAGGGCTCCGGATTTCTCCGTCGTGGTCGGTCCGGCCCCCGCGCGGGCGCTCAAGGACTTCCGCGGCCGCTGGATGGTGCTGCTGGTGCTCTTCTCGCTGCCGGAATCGCGGAGCCGCCTGAGCCAGCTGGCCCAGGCCTACCAGCCGATCCAGTTCTCGGGCACCGAGATCGTCGCCGTGCCCATGGACGGTGACGGCCGCATCCTGAAGCGACTCGGCGACAAGCCACCGATCCTCTTCCCGGTCCTCACCGACGGCGCGGAAGAGGTCGTCCGCGCCTACGCCCTCTTCAGCCGCACCGCGGACGCGCCGCCGTGGGGGCGCCCGGCGCCGCTGCCGAGGCACGCCGAGCTCCTGGTCGACCGACAGGGTTACATCCGGGCGCGCTGGATCCCGGGCCAGTCGGGACGCGGCTGGGACGACATCAAGACCCTCCTCGAGGAGGTCGCGATCCTCGACAAGGAAGCGCCGTCGGCGCCGCCCGCCGAGCACGTCCACTGATGGGTTCCGCGCGACGCGGTATCGGCGACCCGAGGGAGCCCGGAGAGTGGGGGCCCAAGGAGCGCCGTATGGCGAGCCGTGTCGCCGTGCGAAGCGCAGGGCGGGGCGAGCGCGCGATCGCGGGCCGACCGGTGGAGCCCGAGCCCCCACTGGGGGATGGGGGGTCGCGCGAGCCGCGCCCGAGCGAGCGTCGGCGTACAGGCGAGCCATCGTCGGCGCGACTGGGATCCCCGACTCCGGGCTCCGGCGTTACCGAATTCCATCACGATCCTTAGCGAGGCGCCCGATGAGGCTCTGGCGAGTCGTCCTGCTACTCAACCTCGCGCTCGGCGCCGGGGTGCTGCTGGGCTACCTGGCCTGGGGGCGTGAGATCGTGCGGCTCGAGCTGGCCCTGGACGCGGCCCGTCAGCAGAGCGCCGCCGTGCGCGGCGAGGGGACCTGGACGGCCCGCGGTGTCGTCCGCGCCGTGCTTCCCGACCGGAACATCATTGTCCTCACCCACGAGGACATTCCCGGCCTCATGCCGTCCATGACCATGGGCTTCAAGGTCCACGACCCGCGCCTCTACCAGGATCTCGACATCGGCGCCACGATCCGGTTCACGCTCAAGGGCACCGGGCCCGACAATACGGAGATCGTGGCCATCGCGCGGGAGCGGCAGTGAGTCGCATCCGGCGGCGCGCGCTGACGGGATGATCGCGCCCCTCCGACGCCTCCACCGGCGGATCTGGCTCGTGTGGATCGTGCTGCTGGCGGCGGCGGTGACCATCATCCTGACGGTCCAGCCGTGACCTTCACTCCGAAGTGGAAATTCGACGCGGTCCTCGCCGCGATCATCCTCGTCTGGTTCGTCGCGGGACGCCTGCTCTTCCGCGGCCCCGATCTCTCGGTGTTCCTCACCCAGGCGAGCGCGACGCTCGCCTTCCTCTTTCTGAGCGCGACGCTGAGCCTGGGACCGCTGGCCCGGCTCTGGCGGCCGGCCACCCATTTCATCTTCAACCGCCGTCATCTCGGCGTGACCACGTGGGCCCTGGCCACCTTTCACGCGAGCATGGTCATGCATTACGGGGCTCACTGGAAGCCCTCGAACCTGCTCATCGCGCTGCCCGAGGAGCGCTTCCTCGGCATCCCCTTCCCGCTCTTCGGCGTGGCGGCACTGGCCATCCTGAGCGCGATGGCCGCGACTTCCTGGGACCGCTTCCTCCACGCCTGGGGCCCAGCGGGCTGGAAGCGGTTGCACATGCTGGTGTACGGGGCTTACGGCCTGCTGGTAATCCACGCCCTCACGCGCCTTGCCTCCGACCCGGGACCGATCGCGTGGAAGCTCTCGATCCCGCTCTTCGCCGTGGTCGGCACGGTCGCGACGCTCCACCTGGCGGCGGCGCTGAAAGAAGCGCGCCGGGACCGCGCGGCGCCGGCGCGGGCCGACGGCCTCGTGCCGCTGGGCGACTTCTCGCGGCTTCAGGAGGGACAGGCCACGACCGCCTTCGCCGAGGGCGAGCGCATCGCCATCGTCCGCTTCGACGGCGCGCTCTACGCGCTGTCGAATGCTTGCCCCCACCAGAACGGGCCGCTCGGCGAGGGCCGCGTCCGGGACGGCTACCTCGAGTGTCCCTGGCACGGCTACCAGTTCGACCCCCGCACGGGCCAGTCTCCGCCCGGCTTCAGCGACTTCGTCCCGACCTATCCGATCGTCACGATCGACGGCGTCACGTACTTGAAGCGGTCAGGCGCCGTGGTAGACTGAGCGTCCGATGCGGCGTCACGCTCGCTCGATCCTGATTCCGCTCCTGCTCGCCCTCGGCGTCTCGCTTGGCCTCGTCGATGCTGTCCAGCCGCTCGAGCTCCATCAGTCCCCGAGCGCCGGCCTCTACAACGAGGAGCACGTGCTCGCGGCGCTCGACACGGTTTCGGGTGACGCGCCGCTGCCCCACGTCTTGGGCCCGCTTTCGCTGCCGCTCGCGGCAGGCGCCGCGCTTCCCGCCGCCGAGCCCCGGGTATTCGCGACTCCGCTCCGTCACACCGGCCCCCGCGCTCCGCCTCTCGTCTAGCCCCCTTCCGCCGTCTCGCTGACACGCGCCCCAGGCGGGCCTGTCCCCGCCCCGGCGCACGCTCACCTTCTCTCAGGACGGAGGATTCCATGCGCCATCTATTCGGAATCTGTCTGCTGATCGCCGGCGCCCTCGTGCCCTTCCCGGCGCTGGCCCAGGACGCCGAGAGCCTGCGCCGGCAGCTCGACGAGATGCGCCGGCAGTTCGAAGCCATGAAGGAGCAGTACCAGAAGTCGATGGACGCCATGGCCGAGCGGATCCAGCGGCTGGAAGCACAACCTCCCGCCCCCGCGCCGAGCGTCGTTCAGCCGGCCGCGCCACCAGGCCCGGCGTACGCCCAGGCGCCGCCGCCCGGCGCCCCCACGGGACCGCCATTGCTGCTCGACCTGGCCAGGCCGCGCGAGCCCTTCGCCCTCTACGAGCGCCGCGGCGCCGGCCAGCTGCTCTTCGACATGGGGATCGCCGGCGACTTTATCGGCAACCTCACCCAGCGCAATGTCCAGAAGGCCAACGCCGGGACCTTCTCCGGGCGCGAGAACCGCTTCTTCCCGCGCGAGATCGAGCTGAACCTCTTCGGCCAAGTCGATCCTTACGCGCGAGCTGAGGTGCGCATCGAAGCGGGAGAAGAGTCTCGGGGAGAGGAAATCTCCGTGAAGCTTGCCGAGGCCACAATCAGTCTCATGACACTCCCGTGGGGCACCCAGCTCAAGATGGGCCAGATGCGCAATCGGTTCGGCCTCACCAACGTCACCCACGAGCACGATCTGCCGTTCATCGATCGCCCCAATGTGCTCGTGCGCTTCCTCGGAGAGGACGGCCTGACCGAGAAGGGCTTCGAGGCCACCTGGGTGCCCGCCCTACCCTTCTTCCTCGAGTTCCTGGGCGGTGTCTTCAACGGCGACAACGAGACGGCCTTCGGCCGCGGCAGCCTCAAGTACCCGCTGGTGACTGGCCGCGTCCGCACCTTCTTCGACCTGGATGAATGGGGGGCGTTCCAGCTCGGTGCCTCGATCGCCAACGGCCAGACATCCGAACAGCTCAACAACCAGCTCATCGGGTTCGACGCCAAGTACAAGTACCGCCCTGACGGCTGGCAGCATGCGCTCTTCACCGTGGCGGGCGAATATCTCTACGCCATCCGCCAGGTCAATGTCGTGGACTCATCGGCCGACACGGCGATCGAGCAAACCCGGACGCGTGAGCGGAATGGCTGGTACGTCTACGGCGAGCTGCAGCCGTTCCGCTTCGGCGCGTTGAGCCGCTGGGCCCTCGGCCTTCGCTACGACTGGACCCAGTTCCCCATCAACCCGGGCCGCGAGTGGGCCGTCCAGCCCTATCTCTCCTACATGCCGTCGGAGTTCCTGCGCTTCCGACTCGGCTACAAGCACACAGAGCGCTCCCACCGCGACGGCTTCACGGACAACGGCGGCAGCGCGCGGACCGTGGACGAGATCTTCGCCCAGGCCACCTTCATCCTCGGCGCCCATCCGGCGCATCCGTTCTAGAGGAGCCACAAATGCGAAACGTGATTCGAGCGATCATTCCAACCCTCGCCATTCTCACTCTCCTCGGTGGGGACGGCGGCGCCGCCGACAAGATCCGCGTGGTGGCGACCACGACCGACCTCAAGGCCCTGACCGAGGCGGTCGGTGGCGATCTGGTCGAGGTGGATGCGCTGGCACGGGGCAACCAGAACGCTCACGACCTGGAAGTACGGCCGAGCCTCATGCTCAAGGTGCGCCGGGCGGACCTGCTCGTCATGAACGGCCTCGAGCTCGACCAGTGGGCGGAGGTCGTCGTCCAGGGGGCCAACAACCCCAAGGTGATTCCGGGCGCGGCCGGGCGCGTCGACGCCTCCACCGGGATCCAAGTCCTGGAAGTCCCCGGCGGCCGCGTGGACCGCTCGATGGGTGATGTCCATCCGGTGGGAAACCCGCACTACACCATCGACCCCGGCATGGCTCCTGCTGTCACGGCGAACATCCTGCAGGGGCTGGCGCGCGTCGCTCCGCAGCACCGAGCCGCCTTCCAGCGGAACCGGCAGGAGTTCCTGCGCCGGCTCGATCAGGCCATGGCCCGCTGGTCGGCGACGCTGGCCCCGTTCAAGGGAGCGAAGGTGATCGTGGACCACAACATGTGGCCATACTTCCTGGCGCGCTTCGGTCTCGTTCAGGCCGGATCCGTCGAGGAGCGGCCGGGGATCCCGCCCACGCCCGGCCATCTCACCAAGCTCATCGCGCAAATTCGGGAGGAGCGGATCAAGGTCATCCTCACCGTGCCATGGGGAGACCGGGCGCTGGCGGAGCGGGTGGCCCAGGAGGCCGGCGCCAAGACCGTCCTCGTCGCCTCCGGCGTCGGCGCGGTCAAGGGCACGGATACATACCTGGAGGCGATCGACTACAATGTGAAGGCCCTCGCTCAGGGCCTCCAATGACGCCCATGACCACCGACCTCTTCGCCCTGATGTGGGTGCCATTCCTCATGTGCCTGGTGCTCACCGGCATCCACGCCTACCTCGGCTTTCACGTCATCGCGCGAGAAGTCGTCTTCGTGGACATCGCCCTCGCCCAGATCGCCGCCCTGGGCGCGACGGCGGCCTTCCTCGGCGGGTACGATCTCGAGACGTGGGAATCGTACGCCTCCGCGCTCGTCTTCACGATCCTCGGCGCCGGCGTCCTCGCGCTCACGCGCAGCCGAGAGCGGCATGTCTCCCAGGAAGCGGTGATCGGCGTGGTGTACGCGGTCTCCGCCGCTGGCGCGGTGCTATTGGCCGACCGGACACCCCACGGCGCCGAGCACTTGCGTGGCATGCTGGTCGGCAGCATCCTCAGCGTGAGCGGCTCCGAGGTCATGAAGGTCGCGATCCTGTACGCCGTGATCGGATTCTTCCATTGGCTGTGCCGGCAGCCGTTCTTCCTCATCTCGACTGATCCGGCCGCCGCGTACCGGGAAGGCTGGCGCGTGCGACTGTGGGACTTCCTCTTCTACGCATCGTTCGGCCTGGTCGTGACCTCGTCGGTGCGGATCGCGGGCGTGCTCCTGGTCTTCTCCTACCTCATCGTCCCGGCGCTGGCCGCGATCGTGGTCGGCGGCCCCATGCGAACCCGCCTCATCGTCGGCTGGGCGTTCGGGACGCTGGTCAGCGTGGTCGCGATGCTGGCCTCGGCCGTCCTCGATCTGCCGACGGGCGCCACGGTCGTCTGCGCCTTCGGCGTGATCCTGCTCCCCCTGGGCCTCATCGCGCGGCTGTCCGGCCGGACGGGGAGGCTGCTCGCCGCGTGAATCCCACCGCCGCGCGCTGGCGCACCCTCTGTCTGGTCACCCTGGTAGCCTTCCTCGCCCTGAGTGTCGTCGTCGCCTCGGTGGGACTGCTGCCGGGGGACGTCGCCATCCGCCGCGCGGTCCTCGACACCATCGGTGACCCGCTGAATCGGGTGGCACGCGTCGTCAATCAAGGCGGGCGTCTCTGGGTGCTCGGGCCGGCCCTCCTGGTGCTGCTGTGGTATTCCCCCGTGGCGCGGCGGCACTGGTGGCTCTGGTGGGTCCTGTTGATCCTCTCCGGCGGGTTCGAGCAGGCCTTCAAGCATGTGATCGGGCGGCCACGGCCGAGCGGGGGCTCACCGGGCTTTCCCAGCGGACACACGACGGCCGCGGCGACTTTCGCCGTGATGCTGATCTACATTGCCACCCGGGAGTCCTGGTCCCGCCCCACACGCCGGGTCCTCGTCGTCGCCGCGGTGCTGCTCGCGGCGCTGGTCGGCTGGGCGCGCATCATGCTCCACGCCCATTGGCCGTCCGACGTCCTGGGAGGCCTGCTGATCGGCACCGCCTGTGCCGCGGCGGCGGCCTGGTGGGACAGGAGCCGGTCGTCGTGAGACGCCTCGTCGGCATCTGCGCCGCGGCGCTGCTGCTCGCCGCGTGCAACCAGTCCGCGCCGCCGCGTGGTCGCTTCATCGCTGTCGCGAGCTTCTATCCACTCTACGAGTTCACCCGACAAGTCGCCGGCGAGCACGCGGAAGTCCGGACCTTCGTGCCGCCCGGCGTCGAGCCTCACGACTGGGAGCCCTCGCCGCAGGACCTCAAG
>DASSSH010000021.1:0-17525 GCA_035708525.1 Candidatus Methylomirabilota bacterium | reverse complement strand
CTGCAGAATGTCTCCCGCGCACCGGTCGATGATCTCGCTGAAGCCGACCGCGGTGGATTCATTCTCGCCGAGAGCGATCGGAGTCTCGATCGCCTCGGCGACGCGCGCGAGTCCGCGGTAGTCCTCCGGCGGCCAGACCGGCTCTTCGAGCCAGAACAGCCGGTAGGGCGCGAGCGCCCGGGCCATGGCGATGGCCTCGTCGGGCGTCCAGGGACAATTGGTGTCGAGCATGAGCTTGATGCCGGCCCCCACGGCCTCCCGCGCGGCGCGCACCGAGTCCACGTCGATCTGGTGGAGCTTGAGCATCCGATACCCCTGGGCCGCGAAGTGCCGGCTCGCCGCGGCCACGTCGGCCGGCGAGCCGTAGCGCATCAGGCTCGCATAGGCGGGCAGCCGCGGGCGGATGGCGCCGCCCAGCAGCTCGCACACCGACGCGTTGCGCGCCTTGCCGGCGAGATCCCAGAGCGCGATCTCGACGCCGCTGATGGCGAACATGCCGAGGCCGCGGCGGCCGTAGATCATGGTTCCCCGCTGCATGAGATCCAGGAGGGCATCGATCCGGAGCGGGTCCTGTCCTACGAGCAGCGGGGCCAGGCTCTCGTCGATCACGTTGCACACGGCGAGCGGGGCGCCGTAGGCGAAGGCTTCCCCCCAGCCCGCGAGGCCCGCGTCGGTCAGCACGCGCACGAGGATCTGCTTGCGCGTGGCTCCCGTCCACGCCGACGGCGGGCTCAGGGGCTTCATCGGAATGGCCAGGGCGATGGCCTGCACGGCGGTGATCTTCATCCTCAGGCTCCGTAGTCCAGCGGCTCGGACGGCAGGTGACGGCGGATCCGGATCGCCTCGAAGGCCTCGGGACCCAGCCGGTCGAGAAACCCCTTCCAGTCGGTCACGCCGTAGACCCAGCGGTCGAGCCACGCGGCGTTGCCCTCAACCGTCCGGCTCTCGTCGTGGAAGCGGTGGTAGAAGTCGTGATGCCGCCCGTAGCAGCCCTGGACGGGCGAGGGGAAGGCCCCGTAGGGCTCGTGGACCACGGCCACCACCTTGAGCTCCGGCGTGAGGACCAGGCCCGGGTCGCTCAGGATGCGCTCACGCGGCCAGATCTCCTCCGCCACGATGATCACCTGCCGCGCGGCGAAGGCGGCCTCACGCGTGACGCCCAGTGTTCCCCAGAGGTGGGCGCGGCCGTCCTCGTCGGCCCGCTGGGCATGGAGGATGGTGACGTCCGGCACGAGCGCCGGCACCAGCAGCAGCGGCGCTCCCGACCAGGGATCGGCGGCTTGCTTGAAGGTCGGGTTCGAGGCGAGCAGATCGGTACCGAGCAGGGAGCGCGCGGGCAGGTACGGGATGCCGAGCGCGGCGGCCTGCAGGGCGAAGGCCAGGGTGAGATTGGAATGGTCCTGCACCTCGAGGGGGGCCGGAATCTTCGCCTCCACGGCCCGGCGGAAGTTGTGGCCCAGGCCGGCGCTCACATTGCCGACCCAGGCGGCGATGATCCGGCTGACGCACCCCGCGCCCACGAGCTGGTCGAACAGCATGTCCGAGATAGGGCCGACCAGGGTCAGGTTGCGCCGACGCTGGCGGATCAGCTCGTGGCCAGCGGCGAACGGGATCAGCCCCTCGAGGGCCGTGCCCATGCACACCGAGGCGCCGTCGGGGACGAAGCGGGCGATGGCTTCCCGCATGGAAAGGAGCTTCGAGCGGGGCACCCGCGTATCTTACTCCCCGGGCATCCGACTTTCGCTGACGCGACCGCCAACTTGGCGCTTGACAGGGCCGGCTTGGATTTAGTAGTAGTTAACTGCGCTTTCGTAATTCCGTAATCCACCCGACCGCCCGGGGGGGAGTATGAGGACCCGTTTGACGCTGACCGTGAACGGCGAGGACCGGGAGGTCGTCGTCCCCGTTCACAAGACCCTCCTCGAGGTACTCCGCGAGGACCTGAACCTCACCGGGACCAAGCACGGCTGCGAGCTCGGCGAGTGCGGCACCTGCACGGTCCTCATCGATGGGGAGCCGGTGCTGTCCTGCCTCGTGCTGCCCGTCGAGTGCCAGGGCCGCGCCATCAAGACCGTCGAGGGGATGGCCCAGGGCAGCCAGCTCCATCCGCTCCAGCGAGCGTTCGCCGAGCTGGGCGCCGCCCAGTGCGGCTACTGCACGCCCGGCATCCTGCTGACCGCGGAGGCCCTGCTCGAGGACAATCCCGCCCCCACGCGGGACGAAGTCCGGACGGCCCTGGCGGGCAATCTCTGCCGCTGCACCGGCTACACGAAGATCCTTGATGCCGTCGAGCTGGCCGCCCTGCGCATGAAGGGGGCGAAGGCATGAGGAAGCAATTCTCGGTCGTCGGGCAGAACCTGCCCAAGATCGACGCCTGGGCCAAGGTGGTCGGCGAGACCAAGTACGCCGACGACCTGGTCCTGCCGCGGCTGGCCCACGGCAAGCTCCTGCGCAGCCCCCATCCCCACGCGCTCATCACGCGCATCGACACGAGCCGCGCCAGGGCGCTGCCCGGAGTCTACGCGGTCATCACGGGCCGCGATCTGCCGCCTGTCAAGTTCGGCATCCTCCCCGTCTCCCAGGACGAGGAGGCGCTCTGCGTGGAGAAGGTGCGCATGGTGGGGGACGCGGTGGCCGCCGTGGCCGCCGTCGATGAAGAGACGGCGGAGCGGGCGACCGAGCTGATCGAGGTGGACTACGAGCCGCTGCGGCCGCTCATGTCCATCGAGGACGCGCTGGCCCATCCGGAGACCCGGATCCACGAGTACGGGGACGGCCCGAACGTCCACAAGGCGGTCTCGCTCCAGTTCGGCGACGTGGACGAAGCCTTCCGAAAGGCCGATCTGGTGCGCGAGGACGTCTTCTTCTTCGAGGGCAGCACCCATCTGCCCATGGAGCAGCACTCGGCCGTGGCGCAGTGGGGCGCGGACGGGAAGCTCACGCTCTGGTCCTCGACCCAGACGCCGCACTACATCCACCGGATGCTGGCCAAGATCCTCGATCTGCCCCAGGCCCATATCCGGGTGGTCGCCGCGCCGGTCGGCGGGGGGTTCGGAGGCAAGCTCGATCCCTTTGCCCACGAGATCGCGGCGTGCCGGCTCTCCCAGCTCACGGGGCGACCGGTCAAGATCACGCTGACCCGCGAAGAGGTCTTCTACGTCCACCGCGGCCGTCATCCGGTGCTCATGTGGGTCAAGACCGGGTTCAAGAAGGACGGCGCGATCACCGGAATGCACTTCCGGTCATGGCTCGACGGCGGCGCGTACGGCTCCTACGGCGTCGCCTCGACCTTCTACACCGGGGCGCTCCAGACGGTGACGTACAAGATTCCGGCGTACCGGTTCGAGGGGGCGCGGATTTTCACCAACAAGCCGCCCTGCGGCCCCAAGCGCGGCCACGGCACGCCCCAGCCGCGCTTCGCCATCGAGTGCCAGCTCGACAAAGCCGCCGAGCAGCTCGGCCTCGATCCGGCCGAGATGCGGCGGCAGAATCTCGCCGAGCCCTTCACCAAGACGGCGAACCATCTCACGGTGACCACCACCGGCCTCGCCGAGTGCATCGACCGCGTCGTCGAAGCCTCGGGGTGGCGGCAGAAGTTCGGCAGGCTGCCCCGAGGCAAGGGGATCGGCATCGCCTGCTCGTCCTATCTCACGGGGGCGGGGCTGGCCATCTACTGGAACGACATGCCCCACTCCGGCGTGGTTGTCCGGGCGGACCGCAGCGGGCTCGTCGCGGTGCTGTGCGGCGCCACCGACATCGGCCAGGGCTCGGACTCGATCCTGGCCTATCTCGTCGCCGAGGTCCTCGGCATCGACCCCAAGGACATCCGGGTCCATCCTGCCGACACCGATCTGACGCCGGTCGATCTGGGGTCGTACTCCTCGCGCGTCACGCTCATGGCGGGCAACGCGGCGATCCAGGCGGCCGAGCGGCTCAAGTCGAGGCTGTTCGAGGCCGCCGCCGAAAAGCTCGGCGTCGAGGCGGACAAGCTGGTGGCCCGGGACCGGCGCGTCTATGTGGACGGCGATCCCGACCGCGGCGTCGCCTTCGCCCAAGCGGTGGTGCTGGCCGAGAGCAAGTTCGGCGTCCTGGCCTTCCCCGGCTCCTATGCGCCGCCCAAGCGGGCCGGCAAGTACAAGGGCGGAGGGGTGGGGCCGTCGCCCTGCTACTCCTACTCGGCCTGCGTCGTCGAGGTGGACGTGGACGCGGAGACCGGCGAAGTCCGGCCGACGGAGGTCTGGGTCGCTCACGACGTGGGTCGCGCGCTCAACCCGCTCCTGGTGGAGGGGCAGGTCGAGGGCTCGATCTACATGGGGCTCGGCGAAGTCCTGATGGAGGAGCAGGTCTTCCGCAAAGGCGTCCACAAGATCCCGTCGCTGCTCGAATACAAGAGTCCGACCACGCTCGAGACGCCCGAGATCCACACCATCCTCGTCGAGACCGACGACCCCGAGGGTCCCTTCGGCGCCAAGGAAGCGGGGCAGGGACCGCTGCTGCCCGTCATCCCGGCGGTCGCGAATGCCGTCTACAACGCCGTCGGCGTGCGCGTGGACGAGATCCCGATCTCGCCGGAGAAGGTCGTCCGCGGGCTGGAGCTCAAACGGCAGGGCAAGGCCGCGCGCGTGGGCCCGGAGAAGCTGCCGCTCTTCACGTTCCCCGAGCCCAGGGTGATCGAGTCGGCGTTCGGTGAGCCCGCCGCGGCCATCGCCGAGAGGCCCTTCGCATCATGATGCGGCTGCCGCCCTTCAGGTATCTGGCGCCGGTGTCGGTGGCCGACGCGGCCAAGCTGATGGCCGACCACGGCGCCGACGCCATGCTCGTGGCCGCCGGCACGGATCTCTACCCGAACATGAAGCGACGCCAGTTCGAGCCCAAGGTGCTGGTGGGGCTGCGCGGCATCACGGAGCTCGGTGGGATCCGCGGCACCGCCCGGAGCGGGCTCAGCATCGGCGGCAGCACCACTCTCACGGCCGTCTCGCGCCATCCCGAGGTGGCGCGCGGCTACCCCGCGCTGGCCACCGCCGCGGGCGTGGTCTCGACGCCCCAGCTGCGCAACATGGGAACCCTGGGCGGCAATGTCTGCGTGGACACGCGCTGCAACTACTACAACCAGTCCTACCAGTGGCGGAAGGCCGTCAACTTCTGCATGAAGAAGGACGGCGAGATCTGCCTGGTCGCGCCGGGAAGCCCCCGCTGCTGGGCCGTGTCCTCGTCGGATACGGCTCCCGTGCTCTGGAGTCTCGGCGCGACGGTCCGGCTCGTGGGAGCCGCCGGGGAGCGCGTCATTCCGATTTCCGCGCTGTACCGGGATGACGGCATTCAGTACCTGAGCAAGGGGCCGGGGGAGATCCTGACGGACATCATGATTCCGGCTGCCGACGGGCTGCGCTCGGTCTACGTCAAGCTCCGCCGCCGTGGCTCTTTCGATTTCCCCGTTCTGGGTGTGGCTGTCGCGCTGGCGATGGACGGCGACATCGTCCGCGGGGCACGCATCGTGCTGGGGGCTGTCGCCTCGCTGCCCCGCGAAGCGGCTGAGGCGGGCCGGTTGCTCCAGGGCGAACGGCTGACGCCGGAGCTTATCGAGCGCGCGGCCGAGGCCGCCGCCAAGCCCTCCAAGCCCCTCGACAATACGGATCTCACGCACCCGTACCGGAAGAAGATGACCCGGGTGTTCGTGGCGCGGGCGCTTCGGAAGCTGGCCGGGCTGCCGGAGCGGGCCGAACAAGGGCCCGGGCCCTTCCTCGAAGAGGCGCGGGCATGACGACGCTCGGCGCGCGAATCAAGGCGCTGAGGGCCGAGCGTCACCTCCAGCAGCGCCAGCTCGCCGAGAAGGCGGGGCTGACGCCGAGCATGCTCTCGCAGATCGAGTCGGGCCGGCTCACGCCCTCGCTCCACACTTTGGGGAAGCTGGCGGCGGCGCTCGGTATGCCGATCGCGGCGCTCTTCGAGTCCGCGCCCAACGGCCGGCTGCACATCTCGCGCAAGAGCGATTACCCGGTGGTCTCCTTCGACGGCACCGCGGAGAAGTGGCATGTGCTGGGCGCGGGGCTCTTCCAGGGGAAGATCCGAGCGGTGGTATCCTCGCTGGGCCCGCGCGCCAAAGGGGTCAAGACCGACAAGGTGATCCTGGACCCCGGGCAGATGAAGCTCTTCTACGTGATCGAGGGCAAGGTCGCCCTCCGCTACAACGGCGACACCCACCTCCTCGAGGCGGGCGACAGCGCCTACCTCGACGGCGGCACCCCGCACGGCTGGGAGAACGTGGGCGCCAAGACCGCGCGGGCTCTCTGGGTGATCCTCGGCTGAGGGGACCCCATGGCTGAGAGCAAGCGCGTGACGATCGACTTCCGAACCGAGCCGGCTCGCTACAAGCACTGGAAGCTCAGCTTCGACGGTCCGGTGGCCACGCTCGCCATGGACGTCAGGGAGGATGGGGGGCTGCGGCCGGGTTACGAGCTCAAGCTCAACTCGTACGACCTGGGCGTCGACATCGAGCTCTACGACGCGATCCAGCGCCTCCGCTTCGAGCATCCGGAGGTCGGCGCCGTGGTGGTGACGTCGGCCAAGGAGCGAGTCTTCTGCGCCGGCGCCAACATCCGCATGCTCAGCCAGTCCTCCCACGGCTGGAAGGTGAACTTCTGCAAGTTCACCAACGAGACCCGCAACGCCATCGAGGACGCCACGACCCATTCCCGGCAGGTCTACCTCTGCGCCGTCAACGGGCCCTGCGCCGGCGGGGGCTACGAGCTGGCCCTGGCCACGGACCACATCATCATGGCCGACGACGGCAACACCTCGGTCTCGCTGCCCGAGGTGCCGCTGCTGGCGGTCCTGCCCGGCACGGGCGGGCTCACACGGCTGGTGGACAAGCGCCGGGTCCGCCGGGACCGCGCGGATTTCTTCTCGACGCTGGAAGAGGGCGTCAAGGGGCAGCGCGCGGTCGACTGGCGGCTGGTGGACGAGGTGGTGCCCCGCTCCAAGCTCGAGGAGACCGTGAAGCAGCGGGCGGCGGCCCTCGCCGTGCGCTCGGACCGGCCGGCCGGGGCGCGGGGCATCCATCTCGAGCCGCTCGCCCGCACCATCGACGGCGACCGGATCCGCTACGGTCACGTCGCGTGCCAGATCGATCGGGGCGGGGGCATCGCGGAGATCACGGTCACGGCGCCCCCGGGACCGCCTCCCGGCGATACGGCCGGCATCCACGCGCAGGGGTGCGCCTTCTGGCCGCTGGCGGTGGCGCGGGAGCTCGACGATCTGATCCTGCACCTGCGGACCAACGAGGAGGAGATCGGCCTCTGGGTCTTCCGGACGGCCGGCAGCGGCGATCACGTGGAGGCCTACGACCGCGCGCTGCTCGATCGCGCCTCCGACTGGCTGGTCCGCGAGATCCGTCTCTACCTCAAGCGCACGCTCAAGCGTCTCGACGTCTCCTCGCGGTCGATCTTCGCGCTGATCGAGCCTGGGTCTTGCTTCGCGGGCACGCTCCTGGAGCTGGCGCTGGCCGCCGACCGCTCGTACATGCTGGACAGGACGCGCGAGGGCGATCCGCAGCCTCCCGCCACCGTGAGGCTGACCGGAATGAACTTCGGCCCGTACCCGATGGTGAACGGCCTGACGCGGCTCGAGAGCCGCTTCCTGGGTGAACCCGGCCGGGTGGACGACCTCAAGGGGCGGGTCGGCGAGGAGCTGGACGCGGCGGCGGCGCACGCGGCTGGTCTCGTCACCTTCACGCCGGACGACATCGACTGGGAGGACGAAGTGCGGATGGGGATCGAGGAGCGGGCGGCGTTCTCGCCGGACGCGCTGACGGGCATGGAGGCCTCCCTCCGGTTCGGCGGCCCCGAGACCCTCGAGAGCAAGATCTTCAGTCGGCTGTCGGCCTGGCAGAACTGGATCTTCCAGCGTCCGAACGCCGTGGGTCCGAAGGGGGCCCTGAAGGTGTACGGCACGGGCGAGCGCAGCGACTTCGACCGCGGGAGAGTGTGATGACGGGCATCGACTACCTGGAGCAGATCCCGAACAACGTCAACCTGCGCGAGAATCGGCGTCTGCTCCGCGCCCTCGAGGAGTGGCAGCCCAAGTTCCTCGAGTGGTGGAAGGACATGGGCCCGCACGGCTTCCAGGCCAAGGAGGTCTACCTCCGCACGGCGATCAGCGTCGACGCGCAGGGGTGGGCGAAGTTCGGCTACGTCCGGATGCCCGAGTACCGCTGGGGGATCTTCCTCGCCGAACCCGAGCCCGGCCGGCAGGTCAACTTCGGCGATCACCAAGGCAGTCCCGCGTGGCAGGACGTGCCAGGCGAGTACCGCGGCGTGCTGCGCCGGCTGATCGTGACCCAGGGAGACACCGAGCCCGCCTCGGTGGAGCAGCAGCGCCATCTCGGGCGGACGTGCCCGTCGCTCTACGACCTTCGCAACCTCTTCCAGGTCAACGTGGAGGAAGGCCGACACCTCTGGGCCATGGTGTACCTCCTCGACGCGCATTTCGGGCGCGACGGCCGCGAGGAGTCGGAGGCCCTGCTCCAGCGCCGCTCGGGCGATGCCGACAAGCCGCGCATCCTCGGGGCGTTCAACGAGAAGACCCCCGACTGGCTCTCGTTCTTCCTCTTCTGCTACTTCACGGACCGCGACGGCAAATACCAGCTGGCGAGCTTGGCCGAGAGCGGGTTCGACCCGCTCTCCCGCACCTGCCGGTTCATGCTGACCGAAGAGGCGCATCACATGTTCGTCGGCGAGACCGGCATGGGGCGCATCGTCCAGCGCACCTGCGAGCTGATGCGCGAGCACAAGACCGACGACGTCCGGAAGTTCGGCGCCATCGATCTGGCGACGATCCAGCGCTACATCAACTTCCACTGCTCGGTGTCGCTCGACCTGTTCGGCTCCGAGGTCTCCACCAACGCCGCCAACTTCTACACGATGGGTCTCAAGGGCCGGTTCGAGGAGACGAAGAAGAGCGATGATCACCGGCTCAAGGAGGCGACCTATCCCGTCATCGAGCTGGACGGCGATCGAGTCACGACCCGCGAGGAGCCCGCGCTCCTGTCGCTGAACGAGCGGCTGCGCGACGATTACGTGGCCGACTGCAACCGCGGACTCGCCCGGTGGAACCAGATCATCAAGAGCCACGGGATCGACGTCGAGCTCAAGCTGCCGCATCGCGGCTTCCATCGCGCCATCGGGACCTTCGCCGAGGTGAAGGTCTCCCCCGACGGCCGGGTCATCAGCGAAGCCGAATGGGACGCCAAGCGCCACGAGTGGCTCCCGACCAAAGAGGACCAGGTCTACGTGGCGAGCCTGATGCAGCCGGTCACCGAGCCCGGCAAGTTCGCCAACTGGATCGCGCCCCCGGCTCGCGGCATCAACGGCCAGCCGGTGGACTTCGAGTACGTCCGGCTGGCCTGATCGCGCTTCACGCACGCCGACTCACGCGCACGACCGGAGGCCGCGACGCCGCGGCGGGGAGGGACCGATGGGGCCCAAGGCGGTGACGTCGAAGGAGCTCGGGCCGGTCCTCGGGATGTACTCGCACGGCATGGTCGCGCCCGCCGGCGAGATCGTCGTGGTGGCCGGGCAGGTGGGAATGGACGGGGCGGGCAAGCTGGTCGGCCCCGGCGACGTCCGCGCCCAGACGAAGCAGGCTTTCGAGAACATCCGCAAGGTCCTGAGCGCGGCGGGCTGCGATATGCGCGACGTCGTGCGCTTCCAGACCTTTCTCACTCACGCCTCGGACATCGATGGATTCATGCAGGCGCGCCGCGAGGTCTTCCCCGGCTACTACCCGGACGGCGTGTACCCGCCGAACACCATCCTGGTCGTGTCACGGCTGGTGCAGCCCGAGCTGCTCATCGAGATCGAAGCCATGGCGGTCACTCCCGCGGCCGGCGCGGCCGGGCGGGCCAAAGGCCGGCCGGCAGCCCGGCGCTCCGGGCCGCGTCAGCCGGCGAGGAGACGGCGATGATCCAGATCCCCGATCACTTCAACGCCGCCCGGTTCTTCGTGGACCGTCACGTCGAGGAGGGGCGCGGCGGCAAAACCGCCTTCCTCTTCGAGGACACCTCGCTCAGCTACGCCGGGCTCCAGGAGCTCGTGAACCGCGCGGGCAATGCCCTGCTGGATCTGGGCGTCCAGCGCGAGCAGCGCGTCCTCTGCCTCCTGCTCGACTCGCCGGCTTTCCTGGCGGCCTTCTGGGGCGCCATCAAGATCGGCGCGATCCCGATCCCCGTGAACACCATGATGCGCGGCCAGGACTATCTCTACTTCCTCAATGACAGCCGCGCGCCCGTCGCCCTCATCTCGGAGCCGCTGCTCGCCGAGGCCGGCCCGATTCTCGGCGAGGCCAAGTCCCTCAAGCACGTCGTGGTCGTCGGCAAAGCCTCCGGCAGGCAGCTGAGCTTCGATGACTGGATCGGCAAGGCGTCCGCCCGGCTCGACGCGATCGAGAGCTCCAAGGACGACGTGGCCTTCTGGCTCTACTCCTCGGGGTCCACCGGCCGCCCCAAGGGCGCCGTCCACCTGCAGCATGACATGGTCTACTGCTCCGATACCTATGCCATGCAGGTCCTCGGGATGACCGAGAGCGACCGCACGGTGTCCGCCGCCAAGCTCTTCTTCGCCTACGGCCTCGGGAACAACATGTATTTCCCCATGCGCGTCGGCGGCCAGGGCGTGCTCTATCCCCACCGGCCGACGCCGGAGGCCATGTTCGAGCTCATCCATCGCCACAAGCCCACGCTCTTCTTCGGCGTGCCGACGCTCTACGCCGCGATGCTGCAGGTCAAGGAGGCGGAGAAGCGTTTCGATCTCTCGTCGCTCCGCTTCTGCATCTCGGCGGGCGAAGCCTTGCCCGAGGAGCTGTACAAGCGCTGGCGCGAGAAGTTCGCCGTCGAGGTCCTGGACGGGATCGGGACCACCGAGATCCTGCATATCTTTCTCTCGAACCGGCCCGGCAAGGTCCGGCCGGGCTCCACGGGGCTGCCTGTTCCCGGCTACGAGGCCATGCTGGTCGACGACGAGGGCCGACCTGTCCCGCAGGGGGAGATCGGCAATCTGCGCGTCAAGGGCGACTCCACGATGGCCTATTACTGGAACCAGCACGAGAAGACCAAGGACACCCTCTTCGGCCACTGGATCCAGACCGGCGACAAGTACTACCAGGACAAGGACGGCTACTTCTTCTACTGCGGCCGCGCCGACGATATGCTCAAGGTCGGCGGTATCTGGGTCTCGCCGGTCGAGGTGGAAAACACACTGATCGCCCATCCCGCGGTGCTCGAGGCGGCGGTAGTGGGGCAGGAGGACACCGACAAGCTGGTGAAGCCGCGGGCCTTCATCGTGCTCAAGGAAGGACAGTCCGGCTCGCCCCAGCTCGAGGCCGAGCTCAAGACGTTCGTGAAGGACAAGATCGCGCCCTACAAATACCCGCGCTGGATCGAGTTCGTGTCCGAGCTGCCCAAGACCGCGACGGGGAAGATCCAGCGGTTCAAGCTGAGGAAGTGACTGAGCGGCGCGCGATGAGCCGCCGGGGCCCTGCCCCGACGGCCCATCGGGGCTGGGGAGTGGGATCACTTAGCCACAGATGTTGTGACCGGGAACCCACCGTTCAGCGTACGTGTAGTTGCCGTAGGCATCCACATACGGCTGGGTTACCCAGTGGCCCGGCTCATACGTGCAGGTCGGCGCCGGCACATAGAAGCCCGGACCGTAGAAGGCGAAGCCCGGCGCGTGGAAGCCAAAGAAGAACCGAGGCTCGAAGCGCTCGTGGCGATCGAAGCGCTCGCCGCGCCAATGGCGCCAGTGCTCTTGGGCCTGGGCCGGCACGGCCGGCAGGGCCGTCACCGCCAGCACCCCGAGCGCGAGAATCAGTTTGCGGATCATAGGGGTCCCTCCTTGTTCGGGACTACACGTGTGAGACGTTCGGGTCCGGCGCGTGATGCGGGCAAATTGCGTTCGCCGATCCCGACCGTCACGCTCTCATCGGACGCTCATCGAGCGAGGCCATGACCCCCTACTTCGATCAGGGCGCGGAGACCATGAGCCCTGACGTGCTGCGTGCCCATCAGTGGCGGCGCCTGCGGACCCTGGCGACGGCGCTCTATCCCGCCAATGAGTTCATCACGCGAAAGTGGACCGCCGCCGGTCTCGCCGGCGCCGAGGACCTCCGCGGCTGGGACGACTTCTTCCGGCTGCCATTCACCCTCAAGGGCGAGCTCGTCGAGGATCAGGCCGCCCGCCCTCCGTTCGGGACCAACCTGACCTATCCGCTCGAGCGCTACGTGCGCGTGCATCAGACCTCGGGGACCACCGGCGCCCCGCTGCGGTGGCTCGACACGGAAGAATCCTGGGCGTGGTGGGCGCGCTGCTGGTGCTTCGTGATGCGGGGGGCCGGGCTCGGCCCCGGCGATCGGATCTTCTTTCCCTTTTCCTTCGGGCTCTTCGTGGGTTTCTGGGCGGGCTTCGAAGGGGCGCGGATGCTGGGCGCCATGGCGATTCCGGGCGGCGGCCAGGACTCGGCTCAGCGGCTGGCCGCCATGGAGTCCCTGGGCGCCACCGCGGTGTGCTGCACGCCGTCCTATGCGCTGCACCTGGCCGAAGCGGCCCGCGAGCGAGGGCTCGGACTGCGCGCGCTCGGCGTCCGGGCGATGGTGCACGCGGGCGAGCCCGGGGCTGGCATCCCCGCGGTGCGCGCGCGGATCGAGGAGGCCTGGGGCGCCCGGGCCTACGACCACTCGGGCATGACCGAGATGGGCGCCTACGGGTTCGAGTGCGCGGCCCAGTCGGGGCTGCACGTCAACGAGAGCGAATTCATCGCTGAAGTCATCGATCCCACGACGGGCCGACCGGCCCGGGAAGGGGAGCTCGTGCTCTCCAACCTCGGCCGTGCGGGCTCCCCGGTGCTGCGCTATCGAACCGGAGACCGGGTGCGGCTGGCCGAACAGCCTTGCGGCTGCGGCCGGACGTTCGCGCGCCTCGAAGGCGGAATCCTCGGGCGCGTGGACGATATGCTGATCGTCCGCGGCGTCAACGTATTCCCGTCGGCGCTCGAGGGGATCGTTCGCCGATTCCCGACGGTCGACGAGTTCGTGATCGAGGTGTACCGCCGGGCCGAGATGGACGAAGTGCGGCTGCTGCTCGAGGTCAACGGCGCGGCCGCCGACGTGGCGGCGGCGGTCAAGGATGCCGTGCGTGTCGACCTGGGGATCCGGGTGGAGGTGGTGCCGGTGCCGCCCCGCAGTCTCCCGCGCTACGAGCTCAAGGCCAAGCGCCTCGTCCGGCGGGCGAGCGCGTAGTCCTCTCACTCCAGCCCTCTCCCCCGCGACGGGGGAGAGGGTGACCGCGTTCGAACCGGGCGCGGTCTCACTGGTTGACGATGTCGCCCTTCATGCCGCCGAGGGCCCCCAGAAGCTCGCTCTTCTCCTGCGCCGGGACCCTGAACTTGTCCAGGCTCTTGACCAGATCCTCCACGAGCGCGTTGAACTCGGCCTCCGTGATCTTCATCCCCGCATGCGCCACCTTCATCGGTTGTCCCGTATACTTGCAGGGCCCGCCGCTGGCTTCGCAGATCTGGTCCACCAGCCTCGTCTTCAACCGGGGGATGTCGGCGCTGGCGAAGCGCTGGTTGATGCGCCTGTCGCCGGCCACGTTGCCGATGAAGTCGTCCACCACCGCCTGGATGGCGGGCTTGCCGCCGAGACGGTCGTAGAGCGGCTTCTTCTCCATCATCGCGCTGCCCGCGCAGCCGGCGGCGAGGACGGCCGCCGCCAACACGAGTCCCATCGTCCGATGCCACGTCATGCTCGTTTCCTCCCTGAGTTGAAAGGTGGTCCGGGGCTCCCGGCCCCGGGGTCTCACTCCCTTTACGGCGGAGCGCGGGCGGCTGGATGTGTTGACCCCCGCGGCGGCGGCTGGTACTGATTACGGCGTCATGCCGTCGCCCACGGGTCAGTCCGATGAACCCGCCAGGCTGATTACCCGCATCGCCCAAGGTGACCGCGAGGCGTTCAGCCGCTTTTACGATGCCCTCGCGGGGATCGCGTTCGGTCTGATTCGGCGCGTGCTTAGAGACCCGGTCACCGCGGAGGAGGTCCTGCAGGACGTCTTCTTGCAGATCTGGCGGGAGGCGGCCCAGTATGATCCGCGTCGGGGCAGCCCCGAAGCGTGGCTCATCATGAAGGCCAAGAGCCGAGCAATCGATCGGCTCCGGTCCATACGTAGACGAGATAAGACGTTTGTGGCGCCGGTTGACGAGTCGACGGCGCGCCAGGACGAGGCGACAGCTCCAGATCCGGGGGTCGCAGCGGAGGAGCGCGATCTGGCGCGAAGCGCGCTGGCCCAGTTACCCGCTGCCCAGCGGCAGGTGATCGAGCTCGCGTTCTTCGAGGGACTGACCCAGACGGAGATCGCCGCGAGACTGGGCGAGCCGCTCGGGACCGTGAAGACGCGGGCCCGACTCGGGCTCGAGCGGCTGCGGGGCATCCTGAGGGGAGAGAGGCTTCCGGCGACATGAACCGCGACGAGATCAGGGAGCTCGCGGCGCTGTACGCCCTGGGAGGGCTCGACGGCGAGGACCGCGCGCGCTTCGAGGCGCTGCTCGCCTCCGGCGACGCCGATGCGCAGGCCGCCGTGCGAGACTTCGAGGGTACCCTGGCCACGCTCGCCTCGGCGACGTCGGTCGTCCCGCGGCCTGCCGTCAAATCGGCGCTGATGGCCCGACTCGACGCCGAGGGGCGTCCGGCGCCGCGCCCGCCTGCGGCGGAGCTCTCCACGGCGGACCGGTGGACGAGCGCGCTCTGGCCGGCGGCGTGGGCGGGCGCGCTCGCCGCCGGCCTCGCGGCCCTCGTCGTCGGGCTCTCGGTGTCGGCGACCTACGAGAAGCGGCTGAGCGAGCTCGCGAAGGAATCGGCCACGCTCCGGGGCGAGCTGGAGCGCCAGCAGGCGGTGATCGCGCTGGTCCGGGATCCGGCCACCAAGGTGGTGTCACTCGGCGGGCTGAAGCCCGCGCCGCAGGCCCAGGCGCGCATGCTCTGGCATCCGCGGGCTGGTGGCCTGCTGCTCGTCACCGGCGGGCTGCCGCCCGCGCCCGAGGGCAAGGCGTACGAGCTCTGGGCCATCGTCGGGAAGAACCCTCCGGTCCCGGCGGGAGTCTTCTCGGTGGACGCCAAGGGCACCGGGAGCCTGCGCGTGTCACCGCTGCCGGGCGTGGAGCAGGTGGACGTCTTTGCCGTCACGCTCGAGCCCGCTGACGGCGTGCCCGCGCCGACCGGCGCCATGTACCTGGCGGGAAAGAGCTAGCCGGCCAGCCGCGCTTCGAGCCGGGCTTTCACGGCCGGCCACTCGCTGTCGAGGATCGAGTAGTAGACCGTGTCCCGCTGGTAGCCGCGGACATTCATGTGCTTGCGCAGCACGCCCTCGCGGACGGCGCCGAGCCGCTCGATGGCCTGCTGGGAGCGGACGTTGCGGCCATCGGTCTTGAGCGCCACCCGCACGCAGCCGAGCCGCTCGAAGCAGTGGGTGAGGAAGAGGAGCTTGGACTCCGTGTTGGCGGGGGTGCGCCAGTACTCGCGGGCGAGGAAGGTCGAGCCGATCTCCACCTGGCGATCGGCCGGGCGAACGTCGAGCAGACGCGTCGAGCCGATGGCCTCACCCGTCTCGTTCCACACCTGGGCGAACACGAGGGACTGCCCCTTCGCCATCAGCGTCTGGGCCTCGCGGATGAGGGCGAGAGTGTCCTCGATCCGGGTCGGGGGAGCCCAGACGAGGTAGCGGCAGACCTCCTCGTCCTGCATCGCCTTGAAGATGCCCGGCGCGTGCCGGTCCTCGATCGGCTCCAGGGCGAGGTATCGCCCGCGAAGGGTGATCGGCGTCAGGTCCATCGGCGAGGATGCCTAGCGGTCGCGGAGCCGCGCGGCGAGCAGAACGGCGATGATCGTCATGGAGTCCTTGATCTCTCCGCGCCCGACCATGCGGAGCACGTCGGCGAACGGGAAGGGCCGGCGCTCGATGAACTCCGTGCGGTCCGCCGGCCGCGAGGCCGGCTGGAGCTCCTCCGCCAGATAGAGGTGCGCGACCTCGCGCATGATGCTCTTCGAGGTGTGGAAGTCGCCGAGCTTGGTGAGCCGGCCGGCCACGTGCCCCGCTTCCTCCGTGAGTTCGCGCTGGGCGGCCTCCTCCAGGGACTCGCCGGCGTGCTGCGCACCCGTCGGGATCTCCCAGTAGAAGTCGCGCGCGACGTACCGGTACTGCCCCACGAGGAGAACCGTGTCCTGATCGAGGAACGGAAGCACGCCGACGCACTCGGCGCACTCGACGACCCCGTAGATGGTCGTGCGGCCGTCGGGGAGCTCGGCGACATCCTCGCGCACCTTGATCCAGCGGTTCTCGTACACGGGGCGCGTGGCCGTGGTCTTCCACGGCCTGCGGGACCACGGTGTGGATCGCTCGGGCGCGGTCATGGACGCCTTCTTGTACCACGCTTGATGACCCGGGGCACGCGGTTGATTGCCCCGGGGCCGGGCGGGCTATAATCGCCCTGGACGTTCGACCCGTGGAGAGGAGATCCCACCTGTGCCAACGGCCGTGATCCCATGAAGGTGATCCTGCGCAATCCGAGACGGGAGGTCGAGATCCTGGGGAAGCGACGGGTCAAGGACCTGCTCAGCGAGCTCGACATCCTGCCGAGCACCGTGCTCGTCATCCGGGGGAGCGATCTCCTCACTGGGGACACGGTCGTCGGCGACGAGGACGTGCTGGAGGTGCGCCCCGTCATGTCCGGGGGCGCTCCCGAGGGGATTCGATGAAGTGCCGGAAGTGCGGCGGGACCGCTGCCCTCGAGCTGCGGCGCCACAACGCGGCCTTCTGCCAGCCGCACTTTCTGGAATTCTTCCGCAAGCAGGTGGCGGAGGCGGTGCACAAGCACCGGATGTTCACGCGCGACGAGCCGGTCATGGTGGCCGTCTCGGGGGGCAAGGACTCACTCGCCCTCTGGGACGTCCTGATCGACGACGGCTACCAGACCGTGGGCCTGTACCTCGACCTCGGCATCTTCGACTACTCGCAGGAGTCCAAGGCCAAGTGCGAGGCCTTCGCCGCCGCGCGCGGCCAGAAACTCCTGATCGAGCGCGTGGCCGAGGCCGTGGGCGCGCCCATCCCTGAAGTCCAGCAGGCGACCCGCCGGCCGACCTGCTCGGCCTGCGGGCTGTCCAAGCGCTACCTGATGAACCGGACCGCCTTGGAGCACGGCTTCGGCGTCGTGGCGACGGGGCACAACCTGGACGACGAGGCCGCCACGCTGTTCGGCTCGGTGCTGCACTGGCGGACGGAGGCATTGCCGCGCCAATCGCCGGCGCTGGCCTCGACCCATCCGAAGCTCGTCCGCCGGGTCAAGCCTCTCTACCGGCTGTCGGAGCTCGAGACGGCGGCGTACGCGTTCCTCCGGGGCATCGACTACATCGTCGAGGAGTGTCCGTTCGCCAAGGGCGCCACCTCCCTGGCCCACAAGGAGCTCCTGAACCGCCTCGAGGAGGCCTC
>DASSSH010000020.1:0-3008 GCA_035708525.1 Candidatus Methylomirabilota bacterium | reverse complement strand
AGGTGGACGGCAGCAGCGTCCGCCGCGAGCTGGGCCTGGGCCCGGAGCACGCCCTGATCACCCAGGTCGGCGTCCGCTCGTGGCGCGGGAACGACGGCGTGCTGGACGCCATGGTCCGGGTCCGCGCCGCGGCACCCCATGCGCGCCTGCTCTTCGTGGGCGCGCCCCCGCCCCGCATCCCCCAGCTCCGGGACAAGGCGCGCATCCGGGGCGTTGCCGACGTGGTCCACGTTTTCGGCCACCGGGAGGACATCCCCGAGATCCTGGCGGGAAGCGACCTGGTCGTGGACGCGTCCTACGCGGGCCTGGGCCTCACGGGCTCGCTGCGGGAAGCGCTAGCCGTCGAGACGCCGGTGATCGGCACCAATCTCGAGGGCATCCCCGAGCTGGTCACCGACGGCGAGACCGGCCTGCTGGTCCCGCCCCGCAACCCCGAAGCCCTGGCCCAGGCCATCCTGCGCGTGCTCGAGAACCCGGCGCGGGCCAAGGCCATGGCGCGGGCCGGGCGCAAACGGGTCGAGGCCGGCTTCTCCACGGCCATCAAGATCCAGCGCACAGAGGCGCTCTACCGACGGCTCCTGGAGCAGAAGGGGCTCGAGTGAAGGCGCGCTACGGTCTCTTGCTCCGGCTCGTGCCCCTCCTCCGGCCCCATTGGCCCATTCTGCTCATCGGCGGGCTGATGGCGCTGTTGGTCTCGGCGGCCCAGGGTTTCATCGCGTGGCTGGTCAAACCGGCCATGGACGACATCTTCCTCAAGCGCGATCTCTACATGCTCAAGGTCCTCCCGCTGGCGCTCCTGGGGGCCTACCTCCTCAAAGGCGCGGGGCGCTTCGGGCAGTCCTACCTGATGGCGGCGGTGGGCGAGAAGGTCATCGCGCGGCTGCGGCGCGATCTCTACGCGCACATCCAGGGGATGCCGCTGTCGTTCTTCGCCTCGCTGCACTCAGCCGAGCTGATGAGCCGGGTGGTGACCGACGTGAACCGGCTCGCCCGCCTGGCTTCCACGGTGCTGGTCATGGCCGTGAGGCAAGTCGGCACCATCGTGGCGCTGCTGGTGGTCATGGTTATGCGGGAATGGGTACTGACGCTGATCGCGGTGGCCGTGTTCCCCGCGGTCGGGGCGACCGCGCAAGCCATCGGCAGGCGGCTCTACAAGATCAACAAGCGCGCCCAGGAGAAGATCGCCGAGCTCAGCGTGGTCCTCCAGGAGTCCTTCACCGGGACCAAGATCGTCAAGGCCTTCGGCCGCGAGCGGCTCGAGCAGGAGCGGTTCAGCCAGGTCAACGACCGCCTGCTGCGCCTGGCGCTCAAGGACCACATGACGGACCAGCTCGCCGAGCCCCTCATGGAGGTGCTGGGCGCCATCGGCATCATGGGGGCCCTCTGGTACGGCGGCTACCGGGTCATCTCAGGCGGGCTCACCCCGGGCGAGTTCTTCTCCTTCACCGCGGCGGTCATCCTGCTCTACGGCCCGGTCCGCCAGCTCTCGCGCATCTTCAACACCATCCAGCAGTCGCTGAGCTCGGTGGAGCGCGTCTTCGACATCCTGGACACTCCGCCCGCGATCGTGGACGCCCCCGGCGCCGTGGCCCTTTCGGGCTTCCGCGAGCGCATCGTGTTCGAGGCGACGGGCTTCCGCTACCCGGAGACCGAGGAGCCGGCGCTGAGCGACATCTCACTCACGGTGGGCAAGGGCGAGCTGGTCGCCTTCGTTGGGATGTCGGGCGCCGGGAAGACCACGCTCATGGACCTCCTGCCCCGCTTCCACGACGTGACGGCCGGCCGCATCACCATCGACGGCCACGACCTGCGCCAGGTCACGGTGGCGTCCCTCCGCGCGTTGATGGGCATCGTCACCCAGGAGACCTTCCTCTTCCACGACTCCATCGAGTACAACATCGGCTACGGCCGGCCCGGCGCCACTCACGAGCAGGTGGAGCGGGCCGCCCGCATGGCCCAGGCCCACGACTTCATCCTGGCCATGCCCGAGGGGTACGCCACTCCCGTGGGTGAGCGCGGCGTCAAGCTCTCCGGCGGCCAGCGCCAGCGGATCGCCATCGCCCGCGCCTTCCTCAAGGACCCGCCCATCCTGATCCTGGACGAGGCCACGTCCGATCTCGACGCCGAGAGCGAGTTCCTGGTCCAGCAGGCGCTGTCGGAACTGATGAAGGGCCGCACCGTGCTCGTCATCGCCCACCGTCTGGCCACGGTGAAGCACGCCGACCGCGTGGTGGTGGTTCACGGCGGGCGCATCGCCGAGGCGGGCACCCACGACGAGCTGATGGCGCGCGAGGCCGGGATCTACCGCAAGCTGGCCTCGCTCCAGGCCCTCGACCTCTCCGCCGCCCGCTAGCTAAGCTAGCCCATCGCGAGCCCGTCGGCCGCGAGCGCCTGGAACCCGGAATTTTGCGGCCTGGTCGTCAAGCAGCGACCTCGACCGTTGCGTAGAAGTCAACCCGCCGCGACGTTTTGCTAGGCACCACAGCACGCTGACGAGGTCGCGAGGGTCGAACCCCGTCAGCCCGCATCCCGCGGAGATGAAGCCGGATCGCCGCTTGGATACGTCGGAGCGCTGAGTCGATTGTCTTACCAGTTGCCACACAGCCGGGCAGGTCAGGAACCGAGGCCCCCCAATCGCTGTCCCGGTCCTTGTTGATACGCACGAGGTACCGAAGCTTCCTCATGATGTCTCCCCCTTGAGCCCAGCTTGCCGCTTAACCGATGCAAATGTTCCCTTGGGCATGTCGTCACCCAAGTGGCCGCTGACCGTGACCCGTCCCGGCCTGGTTGGGTGCTTGAACTCAGGCTCGCGTTGTGAACCCGAGCGGGGCGACGGCGGCAACCAGCGCCGGGATTGCGTCCGGAGGCGCCAGGAGATCGATATCGACCGTTGCCCGAGGACGGGCGTGGATGAACATCGCAAGGCCACCGCACACCGCGAACCGGACGGCCGCCCGGTCCAGGGCGGCAACCACCGCCCGGAATTCCTCGAAGAGATTGGGTATGCG
>DASSSH010000019.1:0-3439 GCA_035708525.1 Candidatus Methylomirabilota bacterium | reverse complement strand
CACCGTGATAACGACGACGAAGAGGAGAACCACGAGGATCAGGCATCCGAAGCAGCCCAGCCTCATAGGCCGACCCTAGCACCCGCTTGGAGGACCAGTCAAATTTATCGCCTTTTCCGACCTTTAGGAGGAATCTTCGGAGCTACTTGACAAGTCTCCGCTCATGAGATATAAGTCAAACATGCTCATATTCCAGAGGCCGCGAAGGCCTAGGAAGCAGGAGGTTGCTTATGGCGCTGGTACGATTCCGTCCCTTCAGTTCCGCTCTCGACCCCTTCCGCGATTTGAGCGATATCCAGTCCGAGATGAACCGGCTCTTCGACGCCTTCGTCAGCAGGCCCACGCTGCCTGCTGGGGTGGATCGGGTCTGGGCGCCGGCCGTGGATATGTACGAGACCAGGGACGAGCTGGTCGTCGAGGCCGAGCTGCCGGGGCTCAGCGAGAAGGACATCCATCTCTCGATCACGCGCGACATGCTCACGCTGCGCGGTGAGCGGCAGTGGAGCCAGGAGGCCAAGCAGGAAGGGCTCTATCGTGGCGAGCGGTGGTTCGGGAAGTTCGAGCGCACCGTCCCGCTGCCCGTTCCGGTGCAGGCCGACAAGGTCAAGGCGCAGTACCGCGACGGCGTGCTGACCGTCAAGCTGCCCAAGACCGAGGAGATCAAGCCCAAGGAGATCAGGATCGAGGTGCTCTAGGCCCGGAGCCCGCGGGCGGGGGCATGTCGCCCCCGCCCGGCTCATGGGCGCGCGCGGGGCCCAGATTCCAACAGAGGAGATGTGAGACATGGCGAAGGTGATCGGCATTGACCTTGGAACGACCAACTCGGTGGTGGCCGTCGTCGAAGGCGGCGACCCGACCGTCATCGCCAACCAGGAAGGCAGCCGGCTGACGCCCTCGGTGGTGGCGTTCACGAAGGAGGGCGAGACGCTGGTGGGCCAGGTGGCCAAGCGTCAGGCCATCACCAACGCGGACAACACCGTCTTTTCCATCAAACGCTTCATGGGGCGCCGCCACGATGAGGTGCTGAACGAGATCAAGCTCGTGCCCTACAAGGTGGTGAAGGCGCAGAACGGCGACGCGCGGGTGGAGATCCGCGGCAAAGTGTACTCGCCGCCCGAGATCTCGGCCCTGATCCTCCGCAAGCTCAAGGAGGCGGCCGAGGCCTACCTGGGCGAGAAAGTCACCCAGGCGGTGATCACGGTCCCCGCCTACTTCAACGACAGCCAGCGTCAGGCGACCAAGGACGCAGGCACCATCGCCGGCCTCGAGGTGCTTCGGATCGTCAACGAGCCCACAGCAGCGGCACTCGCCTACGGGCTCGACAAGAAGAAGGACGAGACCATCGCCGTCTACGACCTGGGCGGCGGCACCTTCGACATCTCGATCCTGGAGATCGGCGAAGGCGTGGTCGAGGTCAAGGCCACCAACGGCGACACGCACCTGGGCGGCGACGACTTCGACCAGCGGGTGATCGACTGGATCGCCGACGAGTTCCGGAAGGAGCACGGCATCGACCTGCGCCGGGACCGCATGGCGCTCCAGCGCCTCAAGGAAGCCGCGGAGAAGGCCAAGTGCGAGCTGTCGACCACGGTGCAGACCGAGCTTAACCTGCCGTTCATCACGGCTGACGCCAGCGGGCCCAAGCACCTGGTGCTCACCCTGACCCGGGCCAAGCTTGAGTCTCTGGTGGCCGATCTGATCGAGCGCACGCTGAACCCCTGCCGCGAGGCCATGCGCCAGGCCGGCGTGACTCCCGCCGACATCGACGAGGTGATCCTGGTGGGCGGCCAGACCCGCATGCCCAAGGTCCAGGAAGAGGTCCAGAAGCTCTTCAGCAAGGAGCCGAACAAGACCGTGAACCCCGACGAGGTCGTGGCGGTGGGCGCCGCCGTTCAGGCCGCCGTCCTCGCGGGAGAGGTGAAGGACCTGTTGCTCCTCGACGTGACCCCGCTGTCCCTCGGCATCGAGACTCTGGGCGGGGTGATGACCCGGCTCATCGAGGCCAATACCACGATCCCGACCAAGAAGGCCGAGGTGTTCACCACGGCCTCGGATAACCAGCCCTCGGTGGAGGTCCACGTGCTCCAGGGCGAACGGCCCATGGCGCGCGACAACCGAACGCTGGGCCGGTTCCACCTGGACGGCATCCCGCCCGCGCCCCGCGGCGTGCCGCAGATCGAGGTGACGTTCGACATCGACGCCAACGGCATTCTCAATGTTTCGGCGCGTGACAAGGCAACGGGCAAGCAGCAGAACATCACGATCACGGCCTCGTCCGGACTCGCCAAGGAAGAGATCGAGCGAATGAAGAAGGAGGCCGAGGCGCACGCGGCGGAGGACGCCCGGCACCGGGAGGAGATCGAGCTCAAGAACCAGGCCGACTCGCTGGTGTACAACGTCGAGCGTCAGCTGCGGGAGCACGGCGACAAGATCCCGGCGGGCGACAAGCAGGCCGTCGAGGCGGCGCTTACCGACCTGCGCGAGGCGCTCAAGGGGGACGACCTCGAGCGGATCAAGCGCGCCCAGGAGGCGCTGACCCAGGCCTTCCACAAGGTGGCCGAGGTCATGTACCGCGAGAGCCAGGCGAAGTCTCAGGCCGGCGCGGCTCCGAGCGCGGACGGCGGCCAGTCCGGTGCGGCGGGCGCCAAGGGCGACGTGGTGGACGCAGAGTTCGAGGACCTGGGCGAGAAGAAATAGCGGCCCGGCCGACCGGCGTGAGTGAACATGAGACGCGACTACTACGAGGTGCTCGAGATCAAGAGCGGCGCCTCCGCTGTGGAGATCCGGCGCGCCTACCAGCGCCTCGCGCGCCAGTACTCCCCGGACGTCAACCTCTGGGAGCGCGAGGCCCAGGCGCTCTATTCGGAGATCGGCGAGGCGTACCGGGTACTGAGCGATCCCATCGCCCGCGCGCTCTACGACCGGCAGGGCGCCCCGCGCGTGGAGCGGGCGGGCCCCGACGAGACCACCGGGCGGGAGCGGGCGACCGGCCGACGGGGCGACGACCTTCACCTGCCCGTCGAGCTCTCGTTCCAGCAGGCAGTGAGTGGCCTCGAGCTCGAGCTGCCCGTGCATCGGCTGTCGCCGTGCGTCGACTGCGGCGCCACGGGCACCGACCGGACCGCGCCCCCCGTCCCCTGCACCCACTGTCGGGGGGTGGGCGTGCTCTGGCAGGGCGGCGGCGAGAGCCCGTCGCCCGCCGACTGTCCGGCCTGCGGCGGCGCGGGCCGCCGAATCGCGGCGCCGTGCCGCGCGTGCCGCGGGCGCGGGGTCAAGCCGTCCCGCGACGTGGTGGCGGTGACGCTGCCGCCAGGGCTCGACACCGGCAGCCAGGTGCGCGTTCCCGGCGAGGGGCACTCGGGCCCCTTCGCGGGCCCCCGGGGCGACCTGATCGTGAGCGCCCGGGTCGCTGAGGATCCGGTCTTCACGCGCAAGGGCG
>DASSSH010000018.1:0-5445 GCA_035708525.1 Candidatus Methylomirabilota bacterium | reverse complement strand
CGAAGGCCGGCTCGGCGTTCCGCGCCGTGGCCATGGGCGCCCAGCTGCCGCGCATCCTGCGCGGCAACGGCGGCGCCATCGCCATGAGCAATCTCGGCGCCTTCGACGTGCGCCAGGACATGAGTCAGGGCTCCGGTGGGGTCAACCCGAAGCGCGGCTTCGAATCCATGTACGAGCAGGGCGTGCGCGATCTTCTCTACGGCACCGGGCGGGAGACGTTCGAAGCGGTGAAGATGTTGAAGGCGGCCGATCCGCAGCGCTTCCAGCCGGAGAACGGCGCTCAGTATCCGCGCGGGCGCTTCGGTGACAGCCTTCGGCAGATCGCGCAGCTGATCAAGGCGGAGGTCGGGCTCGAGGTGGCCTTCGCCGACTCCGGCGGCTGGGACACCCACGCCGCGCAGGGCAACGAGAGGGGCCAGCTCGCCATTCGCCTGAAGGAACTCGCCGAGGGCCTGGCCGCGCTCGCCCGCGACCTCGGCCCGCGCATGAGCGACGTCGTCGTTCTCACGATGTCGGAGTTCGGGCGGACCGTGCGGGAGAACGGCAATCGCGGCACCGACCACGGCCACGCCACCGCCATGCTGGTGCTGGGCGGCGCGGTCAAGGGTGCCAAGGTGTACGGCCGCTGGCCCGGGCTGCGCGCCGACCAGCTGTTCGAAGGACGCGACCTCGCCGTGACGACCGACTTCCGCCACCTGTTCGCGGAAGTCGCCGTCCGGCATCTGGGCGTGCCGGGCGGCGCGCCCCTCTTCCCGGGCTTCCCCACGAATCCGGCCGGCTATCCAGGACTGCTCGTGTAGAATCCGCTGCATGTGGTTCGCCCTGGCGCTCGTCGCCGCGCTCTGCCAAGTGCTGCGGAACACGGTGATGAAGCGGTTGGGGCACTCGCTGGACGAGTACATCAACGTCTGGGGCCGCTTCACCTTCCTGCTGCCGTTCGCGGCGTGCTTCGTCGTGTGGAAGGGCGTGCCCTCCATCAAGCCGGGCTTCACCCTGGCCTGCGCGACGTTCGGCGTCTGCCAGACCATCTCGACCCTGGCGCTCTCCAAGGCCCTGAAGCTCGGGGAGATTTCCATGGTGACGGCGCTCTGGAAAGTGAGCCTGTTGATCCTGGTGGTGCTGGGCTACTTCACCCTCAAGGAGACGCCGACGGCGCTGGGCGTGGCCGGCATCCTGATCAGCATGACGGGCGTGTACCTGCTCAACGTCAACCGTGCTCACATCGCGTGGTGGGCCCCGCTGACCGTGCTCTTTACCGACCGCGGGCTCCGCTACACGCTGCTCGCGGCGTGTTTCTTCGCGCCCTCCGTGGTCACGATCAAGTGGGCGATGACGCTCTCGGATCCTTACACCGGCACGCTCGGCGGCTACGTCGCCGCCAGCCTCATCGTGACGCCGATCGTGCTCGTCACCTCGCGACGCCA
Source organism: Candidatus Methylomirabilota bacterium (assembly GCA_035708525.1). Classification (GTDB taxonomy): domain Bacteria; phylum Methylomirabilota; class Methylomirabilia; order Rokubacteriales; family CSP1-6; genus DASSSH01. Next base: position 4,021 of record DASSSH010000018.1, on the reverse strand, counting down.
CTTCGCCGACGTGCCGCGGTACTGGAAGGCGTTCGTGAGCTTCGGCCTCTTCGCGGCGCTCACGACGATCAGCCAGGGCACGGCCTATCTGCTCACCCTGTCCTCCTACGTCGAGGCCGTGAAGCAGGTCGAGATCCTCTTGGCCATGGGGATCGGGGTGCTGGTCTTTGGCGAGCGGCAGAAGGTCCGGGACATCGCGCCGGGTGCCCTCGTGATGCTGGCGGGCGTCGTCCTCCTGTCGCTCGCCGCGTAGCCCTCGCGCGCCGGCCTCAGATCGCCACGACTCGCGGCCGGATGCCGAGAGCGACGGGGAGCGGAGCGAGGGGGAAGGCCCCTAGCGTCGTCGCGGACGCTCAGAGATCGGGACGCTTGCCGTGGCTGGCGCGGACGACGGTCTTGATGCCGCCGCGCACGTTGAAGTCACCCACGACCTCGATCCAGCGGGGCGCGGCGACCGCGACGAAGTCGTTGAGGATCCGGTTCGTCACGTCCTCGTGGAAGGCTCCCTCGTTCCGGAAGGACCACATGTACAGCTTGACGGACTTGAGCTCGACGAGGTGACGGTCGGGCACGTAGACGATGCGGATGGTCGCGAAGTCGGGCTGGCCGGTCCGGGGGCAGAGGCACGTGAACTCGGGGATCTCGAGCTTGACTTCATAGTCGCGGTCGGGATGCGGATTGGGAACCACCTCGAGCTGCGTCGAAGGCCCGCTTGACATGGCCTGATTCTACCTCATCGCGCCGGTGCGGCCGCGCGCGCCCGCCAGATCGTCTCGCGGATCCGGTCCGCCGCGGCGGCGGGAACCCGCTCGAGGATGAGCACCTCGGCGCCGCGCTTCTCGACAGCGAAGGCGCGGTCCCCATCCCGCCAGGTCACGATGGCGCCGACCTTGCCCGGCACGCCCTTGCGGGCGAGCTGCGGGTGGCGCCGCTCGAGCACGCTGGTGTAGGTGAGGGCGAACGTGTTCGCCACGGGATCGGAGGCCATGACCAGCAGGTAGGCGATCACGAAGCGTCCCGGCTGGTCCTCCCAGACGCGGTAGTGATCGCCCCGCCACCCGGCCGCAGCGGCGCGGCCGGCGACCTCGCCCAGATGCGACCCGACCACGGCGCCCAGCGCGAACTCGCCGAGCTCGTCCTCAGCCACCACCGGGACGCCGGGGATCAACGCCTTGAGATCAGGGAGCTCAACCGGCAGGGGATCCTCGCGGGCCGCGAGCCGCTTCTCCGGACGCAGGATCTGGGTCGTGGAGCGTGGCGGATCGCGATAGAGCGCCGACAGGGCCGACCAGGGCTGGCGCTTGCGGAATTCGTGGACGAAGCGCAGCCCTTCGATGTAGGGAAAGACGAGCAGGTCCCGTATGAACTTCGGCGCGGCGCTCACCGCCGGGCCAGTGACGCCCGCGCTGATCATCTCCCGCAGCGGGCCGAGATCGGGCAGCGAGGCGAAGTCACCTCCCTGGGCCTGGAGAACCAGCTCGAACGTCAGTGCCACCGCCTCACCTTCGACGAGTGCCTGGCGGGCCAGGAGCTGATCGCCGTGTCCTGGATCCGGGGTGATGAACTGGTCGAGGGAGATCTCGCGGTCCTGCAGCGCGTGCACCAGCTCGTGCATCAGGGCGGACTGCTGCTGCTCGGGCGGCAGCCAATCTCCCAGCACCATGACTTTCCCGCGCGGATCGTAATAGGCGGCCACCTGCTCCTGCATGAGGTCGACGAAGAGCCGGCGCAGGTCGTACGTCGGCGGAATCAGCCCCCACGCGACCATGCCCTTGCGCTCCGACTCCACCCGCGCGGGAGAGTACCGGCGATCCAGCTCCTGCTCGATGAAGCGGCGGTTCTCCTCGCGCGTCCTCAGCTGGACGGGAGGCGGCGGTCCGGGGGAGGCGATTCCCTTGATGGCGGCCAGCTGCGCGTAGAGCGGCGCCGCGAGGGCGTCGAGCGCGGGGTGGGCTCGGGCTGGAGCCTGTGCGTCGGCCGCTGCCGGCGGAAGCGACGCCGCGAGGAGAAGGGCGACCAAGGCCCAGAGGCGCGACGGCATGGAGCGATGATACCTCAGCGACGACTCGTGAGACCTATTCCGGCCGCGACCATCAGGCTCGACAGCACCAGGATCGGCGTGAGCTGATCGCCGGCGACGACCGCCGCGACGATCACACCGAAGATGGGGGTCGTGAGCTGGGTGGCTGCGAGCGCGCTTGGCCGATAGATCTTCAGGAGGTACATGTTCACCACGAAGTTGAAGCCCGCCACCACGCATCCCTGATAGAGGAGCGAGAGCGCCAGCGGGATGGTGTAACGGGTCGGGATGTCCGCCTCCCACCACAGGCTGATGAGGAAGAAGCAGGCGCTCCCGATGAGGGACTGGTAGACGAGCATCTGGATCGGCTCGAGCCGCTGGACGGTCTTGGCCGTGTACACGATGCGCTCGCCCAGGAGCAGCGCGCTGGCCGATACGATGAGATCCCCGGCCCACGTGCCGGCCTCGAACGTGAACTCCCGGGCGAAGAGGAGGACGATGCCGGCGTACGCGACGAGGATGCCGCCCACCTTGCTCGGCGTCAACCGATCTCCGGGGATCATGTAGTGGGAGAGGACCACGGTGTGGATGGCGTAGGAGTTGAGGAGGAGCGCGCCATGGGCCGCGGTGGTACGGCTGATGCCGATGTTCATGAGGCCGATCTGGACGGCGAAGAGTAGTCCCAGCGACAGGAGTGGGCGGCCCTCGCCAGGCCGGATGCGGAGGGTGCCGAGCCGACGCGTCCACCAGGCGTAGACGAGGACGGTGAGGCCGCCGAGGACGAAGCGCATCCAGGCCAGGCGCAGCGGGGGGACATCGGCCAGTCCGATCTTGACCGCGACGGGATTGGCTCCCCAGAGTGCGGCGAGCGTCAAGGCGATGATCGCGCCCTTGAGGTCGAGGGAGCGAAGCGGCGGCACGGGACGCGGCTACGATCCGACGACGACCGGGGTTGGCGTCACGGCCATGATGCGGCCATGTTAGCATGAGGCTCTATGAAGATCGGGCTGATCGGATTGCCGAAGAGCGGCAAGACGTCGTTGTTCAACCTGCTCACGGGCTCGAGCGTGGCCACTTCCTCCTTCGGTGCCTCGCGCGGCGAGATGCACACGGGCATCGCGCGCGTCCCCGACGAGCGCGTCGAGCGGCTGAGCGCGCTCTTCAAGCCCAAGAAGACGACCTTCGCGTCCTTCGAAGTCGTGGACCTGGCTGGGATCGCCAAAGGCGAGCGGCAGGGACTCGACGCCAAGGAGTTCCGCAACGCCGACGCCCTCCTGCACGTGGTGCGGGCGTTTCCCGATGCCACAGGCGCCGCGCCGAATCTAAAGAGCGACATCGCCGACCTCGAGGCGGAGCTGATCCTGGCCGATCTCGAGGTGGTCGAGCGCCGGCTGGAGCGCCTCGACGCCTCTCTCAAGAAGAAGCGCACGGACGCCGAAGTGAGCGAGCAGGCCGTTCTGCTCAAGCTCAAGCCGGCGCTCGAGTCCGAGACGCCGATCCGGGCGATGTCGCTGACGGAAGACGAGGTGAAAGCTATTCGCGGCTTCACCTTCCTCTCCCAGAAGCCGATCCTTCACTGCCTGAACCTGTCCGAGAAAGAGCTCGAGCGCGGCAAGGCCTTGGCGGAGAGCTTCGGTCTGGGCGAGGTGGTCGAGCGCCCGCGGACACGCCTCGGCTGGGTCTCCGTCGTGATCGAAGCCGAGGTCGCCCAGCTGGCGGGCGAGGAGCAGGCCGCGTTCCTCGCCGATCTGGGTCTGGCCGAGCCGGCGATCAAGCGCGTCCTGCGCGACTGCTACGCCCTGCTCGGGCTGATCTCCTTCTTCACGGTGGGTGATGACGAGGTGCGCGCCTGGTCCATCCTTCAGGGAACGCACGCCTTGGACGCGGCCGGCGTCATCCACTCTGACATCGCGCGCGGCTTCATCCGCGCGGAGGTGGTGGGCTACGATGAGCTGATCGCCGCCGGCGGCTCGATGGCGACGGTGCGTGAGCGGGGTCGAT
>DASSSH010000017.1:0-9047 GCA_035708525.1 Candidatus Methylomirabilota bacterium | reverse complement strand
CGGCACTCCATGATGATCTCCTTGGCGCGGGCCGGGCCGACGAGACGGACGAACCGGGCCGTCGAGGCGACACCGAGCGGCACGCCCAGGTCCACCTCCGGAATCCAGAACTGCGCCTCGGCCGCCGCCCAGCGGAAATCGCACGCCAGGGTCAGCCCCCAGCCGCCGCCGATGGCGTGGCCGTTGATCATCGCGATGGTCGCCTGCTCGAGGCCTTCGAGGAGGCTGTTGGCGCGCTCGAAGAGGCGCCGGAACTGGCTCTTGCGCTCCGCGAACGCCCGGCGGCGCTCCTCGGGCGACATGGAAGACCTGAGTTCCGCGTCGGCGCCGGCGGAGAAGACGGGCGGGGCGCCGGTCACGATCACCACGCGCGTCGAGCCATCGTCGCGCAACTCCGCGAGTGCCGCCGCCAGCTCGGTCAGCATCGGGTCGCTCAGCGAGTTGCGCCGCTCGGGGCGGTTCAGGGTGACGGTCGCGATGGCGCCGTCGCGGGACAGCATGACGTTGTCGCCCATGCGGGCGGACGGTAGCATACCGGTCCCAGCCCCGCAACCGAGCGCCGGCGCCCTTGACGCGGCCATCGCCCCAATGCGACGCTCTCGCGCGGACACGGGGCATCCGCCCCGCCTATCTCGGATACCAGGAGGTCGCCATGCTGGCGATGTGGGTCAAGGTGCGGGTCAAGCCGGAGCAACGGAAGCGCTTTCTCGAGGCCATCGAGGTGGACGCGCTCGGCTCCGAGCGGGACGAGCCGGGCTGCCTGCGCTTCAACGTGCTCCAGGACGAGGGCGACGCGAACGTCTATTACTTCTTCGAGGTCTACAAGGATCAGGCCGCGCTGGAGGCGCATCGCGCCGCTCCCCACTACGCGGTGTGGCGCTCGGCGGCCGATACCCTCGACGGGCCCCCCGAAGCCACGCGCTGCCAGACCGTCTTCCCGGCCGCCCGCGCCTACTGGGGAAAGGTCTAGCGTCTACGGGCTGCGCGAATCCTCGCTCACGCTTGGGCCCGGGTGCGCCACCCCCGAGGTTCGTTAGTACGATGCGGAAGAACTCGCAGGCCGATCAAGAAGGCCCAGATGCGAGGCGGCGAGGGAGGCCGCTGCCCGAGGCGTACGCGGCTGTACGTTGAGGGCGGCGGCGACCGAGCCAACGACGCAGATGGCCTTTTTCAGCGGCCTGCTAGCGGTGTTCCCGGCGCAGGGCCTGGATGTCCAAGTACGCCTGCCGCTCGTCGAAGAAAGACAGGCTGTAGATCTCCCGGATGCTCCCGGCGCGGTCGATCAGGTAGAGGCGGGCGGGATGGTCGATGTCGCCGCTCGGCTCGGGCCGCGTCCATTCGTCGTAGGCGGCGAGGACGGGCGCCAGCCGCTCAGGCTCGTCTCGAAGGAATTGCCAGCCGCGCGCCGGCGCCCCGAAGTGTCGCGCGTAGCGCTGCAAGGCCGCGGCCGAATCCCGCGTAGGATCCACGGTGATCGAGAGGAAGTGGACATCACCGGCGGCCCCGGGCGTTCGTCGGAGACGAGACCGCAGGAGCGCGAGCCGCTGAGTCAGGAGCGGGCACGCCGTCGTGCACTGGGTGTAGATGAAGCTCACGAGCACGATCCGCCCGCGCAGCTCGGAGAGCCGGACCGCTTCGCCCGTCGTCGCGCGGAGCACGAAGTCCGGCGCCGGCTTGATCGCCGGCAGGGCGGGGGCGGCCGAGAGCGCGGGCGTGCTCGCCGGCCGGCCCGGCGCCGGCGCATCGTGGGCGGTGACCGGTCCCGACGCCGCGGCCCCGGTCAGGGCCGCGACGAGGAATCCCGCCAAGAGCCGAGCGCGAAGCGCGCGGGGCGCGCCGCGGACCCGATCCTGAGTCAGCCGGCTCCGTCTCACCGTCAGTTGAGCAGCATGTCGTGCGGGCGCGCGGGCCCGTCCGGCGCCTTGGCGAAGTCGATGCGGAAGTCGGGGTCGAGCTTCATGCGCCCGTCGGGGCCGACGTAGATCAGGCGCAGGGCGTAGCGGGGCGAGTAGTCGATGCTGCTGATCGCCGAGTTCGTGACGTAGAGCCGCCGGCCGTCGTACGTCATGTGCATCATGTTGGCCTGCACGATGCCCTGGACGGTGTCGTGGAGACGGATCTTCTCCGGATTGGAGATGTCCCAGGCCTGCACCTCGCCCCGGGCGATGCAGCTCACGTAGAGGTAGCGGTCGTCCGGCGACTGGCGGAGATCGCCCGGCGCGCAGCCCTTGCCCGTGTCACCAGCCTTCCGGTAGGTGAAGGTCCCGTTCTTCTGCATCCGGAACATCCAGATGGAGTCCCCGGCGTTGGAGATGTTGTAGCCGTACGTCGCGTTGGGCCTGAGCGCCCAGCGGGTCGCCAACGGAATGGGATCGCCCTTGAGCTCCTGGACGATCTTCCGGGCCTTGAGGTCCCAGACCAGCATCGTGTTGGAGAAGTCTTTCGGGTCCCACTTGTCCAGCGAGGACATGAAGGTCCGCTGCGACACCCATGCCGAGGTGATCATCCGGTTGAACTCGGGCTTGACCACGGTCTCGTACGGGTGGTTCGACGCCCTGTAGCTCGCCACGAACTCGCCGTCGTTGGTGAACTCGGCGAGCCCGCCGGGGCCGGTGCCGTCGGGGCCCGAGGCCATGCTGATCAGCATGCGGCCCGGGATGGCGTAGGGGGTCTGGGGACCCGATAGCCCGGTGAGGCGCGGCACCTCGTCGATCGTCCTGATCAGGCGCGGGTTCATGGGGTCGGTGCCGACGTCGAAGATGAAGAACCGGCTCGTGTTGAGCGCGGCGGCCCAGATCTTGGTGCGGTCGTCGGTGAAGCCCATGTGGTGGGCCTCGTTGCCGATCGAGCCGACCTCGACCTTCTTGAGGATCTTCCCGTAGGTGGGTGAGGCGAGATTCACGTCGATCACGGAGAGATAATCCGATCCCTGGTCTGCCGGCAGTGTCCAGACGTACATCACCTTCTCGGGCTGACGGAGCCCCTTGATGTACGGGGACAGGCAGGTCTCGGCGAAGACGGCGCCCGCGGTCAGCACGATCGCGGCCACCGAGGCAAGTAGCATTGCGCGCTTCATGGCAGTATGTGTGTCCTCCTCTCGCGAGAGACGATCGTCAGCAGGCTAGAGATGAATGCCGACGGATGTCAAGACGCAGCGCCCCCTCATCCTCCCTCTCCGCCGCTCGGGAGAGGGGAGTTTTCAGGTTCCGGCGGAGGCCAGGCGGCGCATCAAGGTCTCGCTGGTGTCGTCAGCCGGGAAGAAGCATTCCACCCGCAGCTCGCGCAGGGTGAGGTCGTAGGGAACGCCCAGGCTGGTGAGGGTCGAGAAGAACCGCAGATGCACATCGCCCTTGGCGAGCTCGACGGCGAGGAACGGCGCCGTCGGGGCATCGAGATCGAGGGTCCGCCACTGGCGGGGCACATCGGGGTAGGACAGGAGCTCCTCGAGCAGCCGGCTCGTCTCGGCATCAGCGGGGCCCAGCAGCATGTCCCGGTGGAGCCACTGGATGAGAGCGGCCGCCGTCGCTTCCCAGTTCACGATGTAGGGGCGCATGCCCCGCGGGTGATAGAAGAGCCGCATGGCGTTGGGCGCGCCCGCGGCCGCCGCGTCGGCGGGGGCGAGGAAGAGCCCCATCATCCGCTCGGCGCCTCGGTTGGCCATCAGCATGTTCCAGTGGCCGTCGAGCACGAGGGCGGGGTATGGCTCCTGCTGGCGCAGGATGAAGTCGAGCGCCCGGCGCACCTGCGCCATCTCCGGGGCGTCGAGCCCCCGCTCGAGATAGATCGGCGCATAGCCCGCCGCCGTGAGCAGCTCGTTGCGAGCGCGCGGCGGCACGTCCAGCACCCGGGCCAGGAGCAGCACCATCTCGCGGCTCGGCTGGGCGCGACCGGTTTCGAGGAAGCTCAGATGGCGGGTGGAGACCTCCGCCTCCGCCGCCAGGGCCAGCTGGCTCAGCCGCCGCCGCTCCCTCCACTGCCGGAGCAGTCGCCCGACCGGGCTGCCCGCCCGGGCTTTCCCGGGCTCGGCTGTAGAGCTGGTCCGAGCCATGGGCGGGAGTCTACACCGGTCCCGGAGTGTGAGACATTACCTCCCGGGTAATTGAATCCGTGATCCGCCGCTGCGACCATTGGCGGCCGGCGACCGAATCGAGACTCCTATGCGAATCGTCTTGTGGAACATCCGGGCCGGTGGCGGCGGACGGGCGCCGGCAATCGCGCGCCAGCTCGAGGCCTGGGCGCCCGATGTCGTCGCGCTCTGCGAGTTCCGCGCCACTCCACCGAGCCTGGCGCTGGCAAAATCGCTCGCGTCACTCGGCCTCGGCCATCAGTGCACGACCGCCAGTCACGCGCGTCCCGGCGCCAACGCCTTGCTCCTGGCCGCGCGCTGGCCGCTGAGGCGATGCCGGCTGAGCGCGGAGCCGTCCGAGCCGGCCCGTTGGCTGCTGGCCTCCGTGGCCGCGCCGCGCCCGCTCACGGTGGGCGCGATGCACGTCCCGAACCGGGTCAGCGGCCGAAAGGATCGCTTCTACGCCGCCGTCCTCGCCATGCTCGGCCGCTGGCGCCGCGGCCCGACCCTGCTGCTGGGCGACACGAACTCGGGCCGTCGCGGCATCGACGAAGAGACGGCGGTGTTCGGCCCGCGAGAGGAGGCGTGGCTCGAGACGCTCGAGCGCCTCGGCTGGTCGGATGCCTTCCGGCTGCTCCGGGGCCGGGCGCGCGCGTACACGTGGTACTCACCCAACGGTCGCAACGGCTTTCGGATCGATCAGGCCTTCGTCGACGAAGCGCTGCGCTCCAGGCTGCGGGCCGCCCGTTACGATTGGGGTGGCCGCGCCCACCCCCACGCCGCCCTGAGCGATCATGCGGCGCTCGTGCTCGACCTCGACCACAGGAGGTGACCCGATGAGCAGCGACACGGCGGATCCCCGCGCCATCACGGAGCGGATGAAGGGAACCCTTTCGGATCTCCTCGGGATCTCGATCGTCGAGGCGAGCCCCGAGCGCGTGGTGGCCCAGCTCGCCATTCGGGACGAGCTTCGGACGGTCGGCGGGGCGCTCCACGGCGGCACCCTGATGGCGTTCGCCGACACGATCGGCGCGGTTGCCACCGTCCTCAGCCTCCCCGCCGGCGCCGGGACGACTACGCTCGAGTCGAAGACGAACTTCTTCGCGGCTGGCCGCTCGGGCACGGTGCGCGCCGAGTGCACGCCGCTTCATCGGGGCAAGCGCACCATGGTCTGGCAGACGCGGGTGACCGATGAGTCGGGCCGTCTGCTGTCGCTGACCATCCAGACCCAGATGGTGCTCGCGTGAGAGTGGCCTTCGCCGGGTCCTTCTCGGTTCGCCTCGCCGATCGAGTGCAGGCCCACCTGGCGGCCCCGTGCGACGTCATGCTCGCCGACGAGGCCGGCATCGCCGCGCGCCTTGGCGAGGTGGACGTGCTGGTCACCATGGCCTTCACCCGCGAGATGGCCGCGGCGGCCCGCCGGCTCAAGCTGGTGCAGGTGCCGGGCGCCGGGCTGGATCGCATCGACCGGTCGGCGCTGCCGTCCGGCGCGTCGCTGGCCAACGCCTACGGCCACGAGACCGGCATCGCGGAGTACGTGATCGGCGCCATGCTGGCCCTGAGCCGGGGCTTCTGCCGCCTCGACGCCGCCCTGCGGGAGGGCAGGTGGGAGAGCTCGTGGGCCGTGGGCGTCGAGCCTCCACCGCTCGCGTCCGAGCTCGCCGGCAAGACGCTCGGGATTCTGGGCTATGGGCGGATCGGCCAGTGCCTGGCCAGGCGGGCACGGGCCTTCGACATGTCGGTCTGCGCGATTCGTCGCGATCCAGCCCGGCCCGAGGGCCACGATGGGGAAGGGCTCGCCTTCCTCGGCGGGCCGGAAGGCCTGGACGAGGTGCTGAGGCAGGCCGACTATCTGGCGATCACGCTCACGCTCACTCCGGCCACCCGCGGGCTCCTCGGCGCCCGCGAGCTGGGACTGATGAAGCCGACCGCCATCCTCATCAACGTGGCGCGCGCCGAGATCATCGACGAGGTGGCCCTCTACCAGGCGCTGAGCCGTCGCGCGCTCGCCGGCGCCGCGCTCGACGTCTGGTACCGGTATCCGGCCGCACCCGAGCCGACCTTTCCCGCGCAGCAGCCCTTCCACACCCTGCCCAACGTGCTCATGACGCCCCACATGTCCGGCTGGACCGAAGGGATGATGGAGGCGCGGGCGAAAGTCATCGCGGAGAACATCGCGCGTGTGGCCCGGGGCGAGCCGGCCATGAACCTGATCGCGGCACACCAATCCCCCTCACCCTGACCCTCTCCCCAAAGGGGAGAGGGAGGAGTTGACACCCTGACTTTTCCCCAAAGGGAGAGGGAGGAGTCGACACCCTGACCCTCTCTCCAGAGCGGAGAGAGACATTTCATGCGCTTACCCTTCTTCTACGGCTGGGTCGTCGTGGCCGTCGCCTTCATCACCATGGGGGTCGGCGTCAACGCGCGTACCGCCTTCTCCTTGCTCTTCCCGCCGATCCTCGACGAGTTCGGCTGGGAGCGGGGCGTGACGGCCGGCGCCTTCTCCTTCGGCTTTCTCGTCTCGGCGGTCCTGAGTCCCTCGCTCGGCCGGCTGATGGATCGCCGGGGACCGCGCCTGGTGATGGAGCTCGGCGTGGCGGTCATGGTGGCGGGACTGCTGCTGGCCACCCTGGCGCAGCAGCCGTGGCACCTCTACGCCACCTTGGGCGTGCTGGTGGGCGGCGGAAGCGTCTGTCTGGGCTATACGGGGCACGCGCTCTTCCTTCCCAGCTGGTTCGTGCGCCGCCGCGGGCTGGCCATGAGCGTGGCCTTCTCGGGTGTGGGCGTGGGCTCCATCATCCTGCTGCCCTGGCTGCAGAGCCTCATCGGACGCGCCGGCTGGCGCACCGCCTGTTGGGCCATGGGCATCCTGGTGCTGGCGCTGCTGGCCCCGCTCAATCTCCTGCTCAGACGGCGGCCCGAGGACATGGGCCTCGCGCCGGACGGCGACCACGCATCGCGTGCTGCCGCGACCGGCCACCAGACCGCGAACGTGGTGGATCCCATCTGGGCTGCCGTGGACTGGACGCTCGCCCGCGCCATGCGCACGACCCGCTTCTGGTGGATCGTGCTGGGCTACTTCTGCGGCCTCTTCTCCTGGTACGCCGTGCAGGTGCACCAGACGAAGTATCTGGTCGAGATCGGCTTCAGCCCCACCGAGGCGGCCTGGGCGCTCGGCCTCGTGAGCCTGGCCGGGATCCCGGGCCAGATCGCCCTCGGCCATCTCTCGGACCGGATCGGGCGCGAGTGGGTGTGGACGGCGGGCAGCCTGGGCTTCGCCGTATGTTACCTGGCCCTGCTCCTCATGCGAGAGTCGCCGACGCCGGCGCTGCTCTACCTCATGGTGCTCTCGCAAGGCATGCTCGGCTACGGCCTCACCTCGGTCGTCGGCGCCATCCCGGCCGAGATCTTCCAGGGCCCGCACTATGGCACCATCTTCGGCACCCTGATGCTGGCCTCGATCGCTGGCGGCGCGGCCGGCCCCTGGCTGACCGGTGCGCTGCACGACGCGACGGGCAGCTACGCCCTGGCCTTCTGGATCGCCATCGGCTGCAGCACGGTCTCGGCTGGAGCGATCTGGCTGGCCTCCCCGCGCAAGGTGCGAGCCGTCGCCGGCCGCGTGAAGCGGCAGATCTGACTGCTCTCGGTGTCAGTCAGCGAACTCGTCAGGGTCACGACGGCCGCGCGTCTGAGAAGTGACGGTTCCACGTCTGCTCCCTGACGGTCGCGCGTTTTGTTGTCGAGGCTGACCTTTCTCGGCACGAGCACAAGAACGAGCGCGCGATAAGCGCCTGACTTTTCGACCTTTCGAAAAGTGGCCCGAGGCTTGCGTCTCTAAGGCTCTTTGCGAAGCGTATGTGTCCCCCAAGGGTCCGACGCATCCTGGTAATCGACGACGAGCCGTTGATCGCGCGACTCATCGCTGACACGCTGGTGTCGGAGGGATACGAGGTCGACACGGCGGCCAACGGCCGTGAAGGGCTCGAGAAGATCGCCGACCACGCGTACGATCTCATCATGAGCGACCTGCGAATGCCGGAACTCGATGGCCTCGCGTTCTATCGCGAAGTCGGCCGGCGCCGGCCAGATCTTGCCGCGCGGATCGTCTTTGTGAGCGGCACCACCGACCTACCCGAGTACACGGAGTTTCTGCAACAGACCAGCGTCCCCGTGCTCAGCAAGCCGTTTCACGTCGAGATGCTACTGCGATTCGTCAAGCAGTGCCTGCAGGTCCTCGGCTGACCCCGTCGAGCCTGGCGCCAGCCGCCTGTTGGTGATCGTGGAATGTGGTGAGGGGCGGCGGTCTGGGCGCGAGGCCGCACTCGCTAGCGGACCATTCTGACCGTCACGTGGACCGGGTCGGGCAGGGAGGACCGCTCGGCCTCTAGCTGCCACGTGCCGATCTTCGTCAGGCTCCGGGTGAACTCGGCGTACTGGGACTGCGGGACGACCACGACAATCGTGGCGCCCTGATCGCGGCCGTGCGCGGTCCCGCCGAGTCGCGTGAGCAGGGACCTCAGGTCCCGCATCGCCGTCGACCGGTCTCTCACCGCCAGCTGCATCACCACGTCGGCTGCGGAGTCGGAGGCGGCCGAGGCCGGCTCGGGCGCGCGCTCCGGCGCAGGGGCGGGCGCCGCGCCCTGGCTCGGCGCCGCTTCTCGCCCATTCGGCTTCACGGCCGCCGTCACGTCGGATTTCGGCGGCGATTTAGGGGCCGGGGCGGAAGCCGCCTTCTCGGTCCGCCCGTTTGCCGACCTGGCCACGACCGGGCGCTCGGCGCGTGGCGGAAGCGAGAGTGGCGCTGTGACCGGCACCTTCGCCCGGGCGGCCGCCGACGTCGGTGGGGAGGCCTTTGGCTCGGTCGGCGGCGTCGGGGAGACTTTTGGCGCGACCGTCGGGGGTGGCGTGGCCGGTGGCGACGGCGCCGCGGCCGGCTCCTTCGCCCGGGCGGCTGCCGACGTCGGTGGGGAGGCCTTTGGCT
>DASSSH010000016.1:0-2567 GCA_035708525.1 Candidatus Methylomirabilota bacterium | reverse complement strand
TGTGAGGCGTCCAAGTCGCTCGGCCTGAGCGAGAGCAGCGCGTGTCTCCGGGTAGATGAGCCGGACGCTCACGACCCGATCAGCGCCGTCCCACAGCGAGGCGGCGCGAAGGGAGCCGGGCTCGGCAATCAGCAGCGGCACGACCGCTGAAGTGTCGAAGTACGCGATCACCTTCGCTGTTCACCAACCAGGTCGGAGACGGTGCCCTTTGTCTTGATGGGCTTGGCCGCTCGCCGCTTCGGCTGCCGGGCAGGTGTCACGATGCCCTCGGCGATGAGTCGGTCGAGGACGCGCTCGGCGCCAACCGGTACGACGCGGGCAATCGCACGCCCTCGGTCCGTTACGACGACCTCATCGCCATCACGCACCCGGTGGAGGTAGCGGCTTAGATGGTTCCTGAGTTCCCTGACACCGACCTCCATCGGGCTCCTTCCATGTAGCCACTTAATGAGTGCTATTGTAGCCACTTCCTGAGTGAAGCGCTTCACGACAAGGCGGAGTGGGTGCTTTCGGCGGCCGACGGACTGGAGGAATCTCAGGTCACCGCCTTCGCCGTCACGGGAAGGCACCGGCTCAGCCCGCCATGACGGATGACTACACCCGTCGCGCTCTCTACCCCGACCAGAGATCGTCCGTCCGAGCACGGACCCGAGCTTGGGTGATGCTGTCGCCCAAGGATGAGCAGCCGACGGCAAGGTGCTGTTTCATCGGCCAGGACAGCCCAGCGGCCTGGCTTCGCCGTACCCCTGCGAAAGCCGGGTCGTGCCATCATCGCTGCATGAGCTCACCCTTGATCGAGGAGGGCTTGGCGGCCCTGCGCGATGGCGACGCGGCGACCGCTCGTCGCGCGTTCGAGCTCGCCGTCATCGAGGGCGAGTCGGGTGAGGCGCTCGAAGGCCTCGCCGAGGCGCTTTACCTTGAGCGCGAGTACGCCACCTCGGCCGCTTGCTACGAGCGCGCCTTCTCCGCCTACCGCAGCGAACGCCAAACTATGGCCGCCGGCCGGGCGGCGCGCACGCTGGCCTGGATCACCGGCAACGTCCTGGGCGACTGGGCTGTCCGCAGCGGCTGGCTCGCCCGAGCCCGCACCCTCCTGGAGGAAGCGGGCGAGGACGGGCCCGAGCACGGCTGGGTCCAGATCATCAAGGCGTTCTCGGAACCGGACGCGCAGGTGCGCGAGTCCCTGCTCCGCGAGGCGATCGCGATCGGACGCCGGTTCGGCGATCCCGACATCGAGTTCCTGGCCCTGGCCTACCTCGGCGGCCTGTTGGTGATGACCGATCGCGTCGAGGAAGGAATGGTCCTTTCCGACGAGGCCTTGGCGGCAGCCTGTGCCGGCGACGTGACAGAACTGGCAACGGTGGACGAGATCTTCTGCGGACTCCTCTGGGCCTGTGAGCTGGTCAACGACGTCCCGCGCGCCGATCAGTGGATGCGCGCGGCGGCCGAGCGCATGCAGCGGAGCAACGTCGTGGCCGCGTTCTGCCGCGCCCACTACGGCGGCATCCTCACGGCAGCCGGGCGCTGGCGGGAGGCGGAGGCCGAGCTGGTCGAGGCCGCCCGCCACTTCGACCGGGGTATGTCGGGGCGGCGCGCCGCCGCCATCATCCGCCTGGCGGACCTGCGCGTCCGACAGGGCCGCCTCGAGGAGGCCGCCCAGCTTCTCAAGGGATTCGAGCAGCATCCCGACGTCGTCCCCACCCTCGCCGCCCTGCACCTGGCCCGGCGCGACACGGCCCTCGCGCGGGATCTGCTCGAGCGGGCCACCGCAGGCTCGGACGACGAGGTCCCCACGGTCGGCGAGACCAGCATGGTCGGCCCGCTGCTCGCGCTCCTGGTCGATGTCCACCTCGAAGAAGGGAAACCTCGACGACGCAGAGCGGGTCGCCCAACGCCTGGGCCGCGTCGCCGAGGCGCAGCGGGGACCGTATCTCAGAGCGGTCGCCGCGCTGGCCAAGGGGCGGATCTGCGTCGCCACCGGGCAGGGAGACGCGCGCGTCTGCTTGCACGAGGCGCTGGAGGGGTTCGCGCGGGCCCAGTTGCCGATGGAGCTTGCCAGGACGCGCCTGGAGATGGCCCGCGCGCTCTCCGATCGTTCGCCTGAGGTTGCGGTCGCGGAAGCGAAGGCGGCGCTGGAGGGTTTCGAGCAGCTGAAGGCGGCACGGCACGCCGACGCCGCCGGGGCGCTGCTGCGGTCGCTGGGTGCGCCCATCCGGATCGGCCCCAAGGGGATCGGTGCGCTAACCAAGCGCGAGGCCGAGGTCCTGGGGCTGATCGGTGCTGGGCTCTCCAACGCTGAGATTGGCGACCGGCTGTACATCTCCCGGAAGACCGTCGAGCACCACGTTGGGAACCTGCTGTCCAAGCTCGGTCTGCGCAACCGGGCCGAGGCGGCCGCCTACGCGACCCGGCAGAAGATCAGCCCATAGCTAGGGGACATCCCCCATGCTTCCTCGCTGGCCGGCCATCATCCTGCACCCATCCGTATCAAGCAGGAGGATGACATGTCAGCAGACAACGAGGCCCTCGCCCGCAGCTTCTTCAAAGAGGCGGACCGCGGCAGGACG
>DASSSH010000015.1:0-8904 GCA_035708525.1 Candidatus Methylomirabilota bacterium | reverse complement strand
TGACCGCCGTCCCGCCGAGGAGGAGACCCCGTCGTCCCCAACGGTCCGAGGCGGTGCCGAAGGGGATTGCGCTCAGCGCCGCGACCACCATGGACGCGCCCATGATCAGCCCGACGTCGGTCGGCGTGGCCCCATGGGCATTCGCGTAGAGCGGCAGGACCGGGACCCGCATGTAGGCGCCCGTGTAGTGGAGAAGCGTCAGCAGGCAGGCGAGCCCAAGGGTCTTATCCTCGCGCTTCATCCCGCATATAATGCCCTCACCGATGCCGAAAGCCTACGGTGGGAAATTCTGGGACGAGCTGACGGTCGGTCAGGAGTTCTGGACGGGCGGCCGGACCGTGACCGAGGGCGACGTGCTGGCGTTCTCCGGCCTCACGGGCGATTTCAATCCCCTGCACACCGACGAGGAGTTCGCGCGAACGAGTCCATTCGGGACTCGCGTGCCACACGGTCCGCTGATCCACGACATGTACCTTGGGCTGGTCGACCGCCTCGGCCTCCTCGCGGGCACCGCGCTGGCATTCCTCGAGCTCCGCTGGAAGTTTCTGACCCCCGTCCTGGCCGGGGACACGATCCACGCGCGCGTCGTCGTCCAGGCCAAGCGAGAGGTTGGGAAGCGCGACCGCGGGATCGTCACGTTCGCCGTGACGCTGTTCAACCAGCGGGGAGAGCCGGTGCAGGAGGGCGAGCACGTCCTGCTCCTCGCGCGGCGCCCGGGAGGACCGTGAGGGTCTGGGGGCTGCAGTCCGGGGCTCGGCCCCTTGCGCGCTCCGCCTGAACGGCGCGAGCCGACCTTCGGCCCGTGGTAGATTCGGCACATGCGCGTCGAGACGCTGCTGCCGCTCGGCAAGGTGGATCCGGGCCTGCGGGCTGCGGAATCGCCGCTGGACATTCGCCGGGTCTGCGACGACGCGCGGGTGGTCGAGGACCTCGGCTACGACGGTCTGGTGGTCGAGGAAACCAAGGATGACCCCTACGTGGTTCTGGCGCTGGCGGCGCAGGCGACGACGCGGCTGCGCCTGACCACCGCGGTGGCGATGGCGTTTCCGCGCAGCCCGACCATCACGGCCATGTCGGCCTGGACGATCCAGAAGCTCTCCGGCGGGCGGTTCGTGCTCGGGCTCGGCAGCCAGGTGCGCGGGCACATCGTCCGCCGCTTCGGCCTCGACTATCACCCGCCGGGGCCGTGGATGCGCGACTACGTACGGGCGGTGCGGGCCGTCTGGGCTGCCTGGCAGGAGCGCGGGAAGCTCGAGTTCGAGAGCGAGCACTACCGGCTGAGCCTGATGGTGCCGCTGTTCGATCCCGGGCCCATCGCGCATCCCGAGATCCCGATCCACCTGGCCGCCGTCAACCCGTACATGTGCCGGGTCGCCGGGGAGGTCGCCGATGGCCTGCGGCCGCATCCGGTCTGCACGCCCAAATACATCCGCGAGGTCATGCTGCCGGCGCTGGCCGCAGGCGCGGCCGCGGCGGGGCGTGATCCCGGCCGCATCGCGGTGGCGATGAAGCCGCTCATCTGCACGGCCCCTGATGCGGGGTCGCTCGCCGACAAGGTGCGTGACGTGCGGGCCCGCGTCGCCTTCTACGCGTCGACGCCGGGGTACCGCGCCGCGTTCGAGGCGCTCGGCCTGGGCGACCTCGCTGCCGAGCTCGCCCTTCTGTCGAAGGCCCAGCGGTGGGAAGAGATGCCCGCGCGCATCTCCGACGAGGTCCTGCACACCTACGCGGTGGTTGGCACCTACGACGAGATCGGGCAGAAGCTCGCGGAGCGCTACCGCGGCCTCATCAGCAGCGTCGAGTTCAGCATCCCGGTCGGCACCGATCGGGCGCGCGGCGTCCTGCGCGAGCTGGTCCGGGACCTCCAGCGGCAGCCCGCCTGATCGGGAGGGTGCCGAGGGGGTCCCGGGATTACGCGAGCCGCTTGACGGGGTTCCTGAGCGTCCCGACCTTCTCCAGCTCGATCTCGACGACGTCACCTTCGTCGAGGGCGTGCTCGTCGGGGACCAGGATGCCGGTACCCGTCGAGAGCACCGTCCCCGGCGGCACCGAGTTGTGGCGGCAGAGCCAGGCGACGAGCTCCTCGCACCGCCGCTTCATCTCCCGCGTGTTGACCCGGCCCTCGAACCGGAGCGCCCCGCGGCGGAGGATCCGGCAGGTGAGCTCGAGGCCGTGGGCGTCGCCGACCTCGCTCGGTGTGGCGAGGACGGGGCCGAGGGCGAAGCAGCCGTCGAAGATCTTGGACTGGGGCAGGAAGAGCGGATTCTCGCGCTCGATGTCCCAGGCGGAGAGGTCGTTGCCGGCGGCGTAGCCGACGATACGGCCACCGCGCCCCACGACCACGGCCAGCTCGGCCTCGACGGCCGTGAGCCGGGAGTCGGGGCGCACGCCGATCGCGGCGTTGGGGCCCACGGTGCGCGAGGCGGTGGCCTTGAAGAACAGCTCGGGGCGCTCCGACTCGTAGACGTAATCGTAGATGCCCTTGGTCCGGCCGCGCTCGCCGGTGTGCGCCTCGTAATACTGCATGCTGCGGCGGTAGGTGATGCCGGCGCCCCACACCTCGGGCGCGTGGAGCGGCACCAGCAGATGGGCGCGTCGCGGAGCGGGTGCCCGGTCGAGCTCGCGCCACGGGATCCGCGTGCGGGCGCGCCGGGCGAGCTCGCGGGCGCGGCGCTCGAGGCGCTCGGCCGTGCCGCAGCCCTCGATGAGGCCGAGGACCGAGCCCACTCCGGCCTTGGGCGCCGTGATATCCAGGACCTTCTCGCCGTCGACGACGCCCACGCGGGAGCCCTTCCCAGGCAGGTGGAACTGGCAGAGTTTCATCGCTCCTCCAGCGTTAATTAGAGGTAGACGGCCTTGAGCTGGGCCGCCGGGTAACGCTCGCCGGCTGCGGCCCCGGCGGGGACCGCGTCCGAGATGTGCTTCACGTCCTCGGCGGTGAGCGTCACGCCCAGCGCGCCCAGGTTCTCCTCGAGCCGGTCCTTCCGCTTGGTCCCTGGAATCGGGACGATGTCTGGCCCCCGGGCGAGGAGCCAGGCCAGCGCGAGCTGGGCCGGCGTGCAGCGCTTCTCCCGGGCGATGGCGGCGACGCGGCGTGCCAGCTCCAGATTCTTCTCGAGGTTCTCCTCCTTGAAGCGCGGGTGATCGCGGCGGCGGTCGTCCGCGGGAATCTCGCTGACGGTCCGGACGCCCCCCGTGAGGAGGCTCCGGCCGAGCGGCGCGTAGGCGACGAACGAAATGCCGAGCTCGCCCAGGGTGGGGAGGGTCTCCTCGGCCTCGGTGCGGTAAAGCAGCGAGAACTCGCTCTGGAGCGCGGTGATGGGGTGCTCCGTGTGGGCGCGGCGGATGGTCGCGGGCGCGGCCTCCGAGAGCCCGAGGAACCGGACTTTGCCCTGCCGGACGAGCGTGGCCATCGCCCCGACCGTGTCCTCGATGGGCACGGCCGGATCCACGCGGTGCTGGTAGTAGAGGTCGATCGTCTCCACGCCGAGGCGCCGGAGGCTCGCGTCGCACGCCTGGAGCACGTACTCGGGCCTGCCGTTGACCGCCGGCGTGCCGTCGGGCTTTCTCAAATTGCCGAACTTGGTGGCGAGCACGACCTGGTCGCGCCGGCCGCGGAGTGCCCTGGCCAGGAGCTCCTCGTTCTGACCCCAGCCGTACATATCCGAGGAGTCGAGGAAGTTCACGCCCAACTCGAGGGCGTGGTGGATGACCGCGATGGATTCCGCATCGTCGCCCCTGCCGTAGACGCCGGACATGGACATGCAGCCGAGCCCGATGGCCGACACGGTGAGCGTGCTGTTGCCGAGCGTCCTGTACTGCATGAGGGCCTCCGTCTGTGCCCAGGCGGTGTGAGCTATAGCTCAGCGATCCCGTCGGCGACGCGCGTGAGCCGGTCCAACACGAGCGGGTCGTGGCCGGGGATCACGAGGTCCTCGGAGCTGGCCAGCTCGCGGATCCGCTCGAAGGCGCGGTACACTCCGGGCAGATCGTGCAGCGTGTTGAAGGGGATCCGCTGCTCGAAGTTGCGGTAGTAGTGTGAGGCGTCCGACGCCACGACCGCCTGCCCCTTCGCGTGGTCCACGGTGACGACTTGCATCCCGGCCGTGTGGCCGCCAACCTTGTGCGCGCGGATGCCGGGGACGATCTCGCGCGCCCCGTCCACGAAGGCCAGCCGACGCTCGTAGTTCAGGCGGACGAGAGCGCAGATGTCGTCCACCTCGATCGAGTGCCGGAAGGCGGGCATGGCGGCGTGGCGGCCCGAGTAGAAGGCCATCTCGGCGTCCTGCACGTAGAAGGTCGCCTTGGGGAACAGCGCGTAGTTGCCCACGTGGTCGTAGTGGAAGTGGCTGAGGATGACGTGCTCGACCTGGGTGCAGTCGATGCCGATCTCGGCCAGCCCCTTGGACGGGCAGCGCAGGAACTGGCGGCCTCGCCGGGCGCCCACGGCCTCGATGAAGCCCAGGTCCACGACCACGGTGTGGGTGCCGTTGGTGAGGGCCCAGACGAAGTAGTCCATGGTCATGGGCGAGGCGTGGTAATCGCCGTAGAAGGCCTCGGACGACGTGCACTGACGGTGGGCGTAGCGGACGGCGTAGATCCGGTAGGGCGCAGTGGGCATGGCCAAGTCTCCTTTCCCGTGCGAGGATTCTACGCGTTCGAGCTGCCGATGTCAGTCACAGAGGAGGAGCCATGAGCACTCCAAGCACCGTCTCATCCGCCCGCAACGAGGTCCGGCCCGTCGTCCCGCGGCTCATCGAGCTCACGGAGACGCTCCTTTACCCCGACATCTGGGAGCGCCCCGGGCTGTCCAAGCGCGACCGGAGCCTGATCACGCTGGCGGCCCTGGTGGCCCTTTACCGGCCGGATCAGCTCAAGGTCCATACCGAGCGCGCCTTGGTCAACGGCGTGACGAGGGAGGAGATCGGCGAGCTCATCACCCACCTGGCGTTCTATGCCGGCTGGCCCAGCGCCATGTCGGCCGCCCGGGTCGCCAAGCAGGTCTTCGAGGAGAAGACAGCATGAAGGTCGGGTTCATCGGACTGGGCACGATGGGGGCCAGCATGGCGTCCAACCTCCAGGCGGCGGGGCACGCGCTGTGCGTGAACGACGTGCGCCGCGAGGCGGCGGCCCCGCACCTGACGGCGGGCGCCGTGTGGAAGGACACGCCGCGCCAGGTGGCAGAGGCCGTGGACGTGGTGTTCACCTCGTTGCCCGGCCCCGCAGAAGTGGAGGCGGTGGCGCTCGGTGCTGACGGCTTGCTCCACGGCATGAAGGCGGGCACAGCGTATTTCGATCTTTCGACCAATTCGCCCACCCTGGTGCGTCGCCTCTACGCTGCCTTCAAGGCAAAGGGCCTGCACCTGCTCGACGCGCCGGTGAGCGGCGGCCCCAAGGGGGCCAAGACCCGCAAGCTCGCGCTCTGGGTGGGGGGCGACCGGGACGTCTACGACCGCTTCAAGCCCGTGCTGGACGCCATCGGGGACCAGCCCTACTACGTCGGGCCCATCGGCGCGGGTTCGGTGGCCAAGCTGGTGCACAACTGCGCCGGCTACGCGATTCAGACGGCGCTGGCCGAGGTCTTCACGATGGGCGTCAAGGCTGGCGTCGAGCCCTTGGTGCTCTGGAAGGCGGTGCGGCAAGGGGCGGTGGGCCGTCGGCGCACCTTCGACCGCCTTGTGGAGCAGTTCCTGCCGGGCACGTTCGACCCGCCGGCGTTCTCGCTCACGCTGGCCCACAAGGACGTGTCACTGGCCGCGGCTCTGGGGCGGGAGCTCGGGGTGCCGATGCGCATGACGCACCTCACGCTGGAGGAGATGACCGAGGCGCTCAACCGGGGTTGGGGCCACCGCGACTCGCGCGTGTCCATGCTGCTGCAGGAGGAGCGGGCCGGGGTGCACATCGCCGTGCCGCCGGAGAAGCTCCGCGAAGTGCTGGAGCGAGACGGCTAGGCAGGAGGGCCTGGGATGACGGGAGTCCCGGGTGGGGACTTTCCCCCTACCGGGACTACCTACCGGGACTACTCTTGATAGGTTTCTCCTGGCGTATCCCGAGGAGCCTGGCGCGAAGGCCGCCGTCAGGGCCCTCGGGCTGACGATTGCGTCCTCGCTGCTGGGCGGGCCGACCAGGTGATCGAATGATAGAATGCAGACCACTCAGGGGCCGTGTCCCCTGGGCAGCCGGGTGCGCGAGCGCGACCCGGACAGGAGGACTCCCGTGGAACTCATCAGCCGCATGATGGACGGCTCGATTCCCTATGATCCCGAGGGCCGGCTCGAACCCGTCTCGTCCGGACCCGGCGCCAAGCAGGATGACAAGATCGAGCGGCTCAAGGAAGTCCCGATTTTTGAAGGATGCAGCCAGAGACAGCTCCGGAGCGTCGCCCGGATCGCACGGGTCTTCGACGTCGCCGCCGACACCGTCCTCGCCCGTGCTGGCGAGGCCGGTGACGAGTTCTTTCTGCTCATCGACGGTACCGCCCGGGTTGAGGTGTCCCCCGAAAAGCGCGTGCTTCTGCACCCGGGCGAGTTCTTCGGCGAGATGAGCATTCTGGATGGGGGTCCACGGTCTGCGACGGTCATCGCTGACACACCGGTCCGCCTCCTCGCAATCAGCCGCCGGCACTTCTCCATGCTGCTCAAGGAGGTGCCCGGGCTCACCCAAACGCTCTTGGTCACGCTTTCCAGGCGCGTCCGGCAGGCGGAGGAACGGGCGGACCGTCTCGGGTCAGCCTCAACGGGGTTGTGACCGACAACCGCGGCTTCGGGGGGCCGATCCGGGGCTGGTCATCCTCACAGAGGGGAGTCATGCGATGAAGAACGTTCAGATGACCGTGGACGGGAATATCCTGACGATCAAGGTCGACTTGTCGAAGGAGTTCGGCCCGTCCTCGTCCGGCAAGACCATCATCATCGCGTCGACCGAGGGGAATGTCGCGGTTCCGGACCGCGACGAGAAGGTCGGGCTGAACGTCTACCGGAAAAAGTGAGCGCGGCTCCTGCCTCAGGCGAATCCAAGTACCGGCCTCGTCGAGTCAAGGGCCGGTGGTTCTGCTACCTCCTCGAGTGCGCCGATGGAACCCTGTACACCGGCATCACGACATCCGTCAGTCGGCGGCTCACGATGCATAACCGTGGGCGCGCATCGAAGTATACCCGCGGCCGACTTCCGGTGAGGTTAGTCTACGTCGAACGGCACTCGAACCGGTCGTCAGCGAGTCGTCGCGAATCCCAGGTCAAGAGGATGTCCCGCGCGGGGAAACGGGCGCTCGGGTCGCTCTCAGCAAGCGGCGAAGGGCAATTGCGGGCGTCGACTTGACCTGGCTCATTCTCGCCGCGACCGGGCTAGCCGGTGCCGCCCGCCGGCAACGGGATGCACGCGCCGGCAGCGACGCTCACGCTGACTCGCTGCCCGAGGCGGGCACGAGGCGGCGTCGGGCCGGCCACCCGGAGGACGACGTCGCTCTCCTCGAGCTGGACCTGGTAGTCCATGGCATCGCCGAGGTAGCTCGCGCGCACCACGGTCCCCATCAGGAGGTTCCTATCGGGCGCGCCGTGAGGGTCGGACGGGGTGCCCGAGGTCAGCTGGATCTGATGAGGTCGGATGGAGACGACCACGGGGATGCCGGGCGTCAAGTCAGCCGAGGCGACGCGCAGGCGCAGGCGGCCGCGGGCGACGGTGTCCGGGCCGTGGGCGATGCCGTCGATCAGGTTGGTCTTCCCGATGAACTCGGCGACGAAGCGGGTCCGCGGGTGCTGGAAGAGCTCTTCGGCGGTGCCGATCTGGACGACGCGCCCGGTCTGGAGGACCGCCACGCGGTCTGAAATCACCATGGCCTCGGCCTGGTCGTGGGTGACGTACAGCGTGGTGATCGCAAATGTCTCGTGCAGCCGCCGGATCTCGAAGCGCATCTCCTCGCGGAGGTTCGCGTCCAGATTGCTGAGCGGCTCGTCCAACAATAGAATTTCGGGCTCGACGACCAGCGCCCGCGCGACGGCGACCCGCTGCTGCTGGCCTCCCGAGAGCTCTCCGGGATAGCGGGACCCGTAGCCCTCGAGCTGAACCGCCCTCAGCATCTCCTTCACTCGCCGGTCACGCTCGGTCCTGGGCACGCCGTTGAACCGCAACCCATACGCCACGTTCTGGGCCACCGTCATGTGCGGCCACAGCGCGTAGCTCTGGAAGATCATCGCCATCCGGCGCCTCTCGGGTGGGACCACCGTCGCCGCCGACGAGAGGCAGCGCTCTCCGACCCAGATCTCCCCGGTGTCGGGCGCGAGAAAGCCCGCCACGAGCCGGAGCGTCGTCGTCTTGCCGCAGCCCGATGGTCCGAGGAGCGCCACCAGCTCGCCGGGCTCGACGCGCAGCTCGAGGCTCTCGACGGCGGCGACATCGCCGTAGCGCTTGGTCAGACCCTTGATCGTCACGCCAGGCATGGCGGCTAGGAATCTCGGAGGGGGGCTTCGCCCCCCTTCCGATGCCTCCCCCCAGGGATCGGTTGCGCCGGCAAAGCCGGCGCTCGAACATCGATCATCTCACCCGTGCCTTTCTCCGACGCGCGGCTAGCTCTCGGAGTGCCTCGCGCCGAGGACATCGCGGCCGAGCAGGGTCTGCATCAGGACGACGGTGGCGAAGGTCATCGCCAGCATGAAGAGGCCGAGGACCGCGATGGCGCCGAACTGGCCCTCCTCCTTGAGGTCGAAGATCACCACCGAGATCACCTTGGTATTCGGCGTGAACAGGATGATGGAGGCCGACAGCTCGCGGATCACGCCGATGAACACGAAGCACCAGGTGGCGATGATGCCGCTCCGCGCCAGCGGCGCGGTGATCTCCCGGAGCACGCGCAGGCGCCCCGCGCCCAGGACGCGCCCGGCCTCCTCGAGTTCCGGGTGGATGCTCCGG
>DASSSH010000014.1:0-7310 GCA_035708525.1 Candidatus Methylomirabilota bacterium | reverse complement strand
CGTCCGCCGCCCGGTCGCGGTCGACGGGCGCCGCCCGGCGGCGGTGGCCGTCGTGCTGCTCCCCGACGAGGACGGCCGGGCGTGCTTCCTCCTGACCCGCCGCGCCGCGGGGCTGAGAAAGCACGGCGGCCAGTGGGCGCTACCGGGCGGTCGCATCGACAGCGGTGAGACGCCCGAAGCGGCCGCGCTCCGCGAGCTGGGAGAAGAGGTCGGCCTCGCCCTCGGCGCCGACTCGGTGCTGGGGCTGCTCGACGACTACGGCACGCGCTCGGGCTTCGTCATCACGCCGATCGTGCTCTGGACGGCCGAGGCCGGGGCGCTCGTGCCGAATCCCGAGGAGGTCGAGCGCGTCTACCGCGTGCCGCTGGCGAAGCTGGACGCCCCGGGCGTGCCGCGCTTCATCACGATTCCCGAGAGCGAGCGGCCCGTGATCCAGCTACCGCTGATGAACCGGCTGATCCACGCCCCCACGGCGGCCGTGCTCTACCAGCTGCGCGAGGTCGTCCTGCACGGCCGGCCCACGCGCGTGGAGCACTTCGAGCAGCCCGTCTGGGCCTGGAGATAGTCTCAGCCCGCGACACGAGGAGCGCCATGGGGAAACTCGACGGACAGGTCGCCATCGTGACCGGTGGCGGCAGCGGCATCGGCCGCGCTACGGCGCTCATGCTGGCCGCCGAAGGTGCCCAAGTGGTCATCGCCGGCCGCCGCAAGCCCCCGCTCGACGTCGTGGTGACCGAGATCGAGAAGGCCGGCGGCAGTGCCGCCGCCCGGCAGGCGGATGTGGCCGATCCCGAGCAAGCGGTCGGGCTCGCCCGCTGGACCCTCGAGCGCTACGGGCGAGTGGACGTGCTCGTCAACAACGCGGGCCACTCGAGCCGGATCCGCAACATCCGCTGGATCCCGAAAGATGAGTGGGACAGCGTGCTCGCCGTGAACCTGACGGGCGTCTATCTGCTCACCCAGGCGGTGCTGCCCGGGATGATCGAGCGCGGCGGCGGCACGATCGTCACCGTCGGCTCGGTCGCGGCGATCCGCCCGGGTCTCCTCGGTGGCGCACCCTATGGCGCCGCCAAGGCCGCGGTGCTCAATCTCATGGGCCATATCCACATGGTGCTGCGCGACAAGGGCATCCGCGCGACGACCATCATGCCCGCGGAGGTGGACACGCCGATTCTCGCCAATCGCCCGCTGCCGCCGGATGCCAAGGCCCGCGCCAGCATGATCCAGCCCGAGGATGTGGCCAGCGCCATCTTGCTCTGCGTCACCTTGCCCCCGCGGACCGTCATCGAGGAAATGGTGATCAGCCCGACCATCCCGCGGGACCAGAGCGCGGATATCGAAGCCGCCCGCCGCCGGGGCGAGCCCGGCTGGACCCCTCCCGGCCGCCCCTGAGGAGGAGCCCCCCACCCCAGCCAGGGCGCCCGGCACCCCGGGGGAACGGCCGGTCGCTCGCTGACACTGTCCACCCCGTCCCGTCGGCGCCGGGACAAGCGCTGTCCCGCCCCGTCTCCGCAAATGCTTGTCGAAACGACGCTCTGGTCCTCCCGCCCCCTGGCACTGGACTTGCCGATCACTCGACCAACTGATCTACATCGCCATCCGAGGAGCCAGACTTGACGGGAGCGTGGTGGAGGATCTTGGGGCTGGTGGCGGTCCTCGCGGGGAGCCAAGGGTGCGCAGCCCTCGGGCTGGCCATCCTGAGCGCGGGGGTAGGGACCGGCACCGGCCAGGGGGTTGCCTACACCCTGGACAGCATCGTCTACAAGACCTTCACCACTCCCGTCGAGAACCTCGAATCGGCCACGCTCAAGTCCCTGCAGCGGATGGACATCCAGGTCACGGAGCGTGAGAAGACTGACAGCGGGCTCAAGATCTCCGCGAAGGCCGGCGATCGCGACGTCGACATCGAGCTGGACCGACTGACCAGCCAGACGGCACGCATGCGCGTCAACGCCAGCCTCAATTGGTTCTTGCGAGACCGCGCGACGGCCGCCGAGGTCATCGCGCAGACCGCCCAGACCCTGGACGATCAGGCGAGGCTCGCCCAGGCCCGCGCGGCGCGGCCTGCCGCGGCGCGGCCCGCCCCAGTCCCCCTGATCAAAGCCCAGCCCGTGAGCGCGACGGCGCGCTGAGCGAGAGCTACTTCATGGAGGAAGTCATGGACGCATCGTACGGGAGCACGGGAGGCCGCGTCCTCCGGCTGCTGTTCAACTCGGCCCGGACCTATTCGACGGGCAGCCTGGGCCCCGACTCCCAGATCGCCCGCGCGCTCTACCACGCTCAGATCGACGGCGGCCAGGGCGCCGTGAAGCCCAGGAGCCTCGAGGAGATCGCCGCTCTGGCCGAGCAATGCTCGGGCTGGACTCACGTCTTCCGGCGGCTCAAGAACGAGGGGCTCCTCGAGGAGCAGACCCTGGGACAGGTCGTCGCCCGCTGGAACAACCGCTACGGGCGGCTCGGGGCTAACGCGGCGATTGAAGTAGCGCTTCCAGACGCGCCGTTGCCCGCTCCCAGTCAAACTGCGTCGTAACGAACTCTTGCCCCTGGCGGGCGATGCGCTCGCGCAGGGAGCGGTCCTCCACCAACCGGGCCAGGCCCCAGGCCAGCGCATCCACGTCCCGGCGCGGCGCCACCACCGCCGTCCTGCCATCGATCGCGTAGTCGCGGCAGCCGCCGTTGTCGTAGGTGCAGAGCGCGGCGCCGCAGGCCATGGCCTCCATGGCCGGCATCCCCAGCCCCTCGTCCCAGGACGGACACAGGAAGATCTGGCACCGGCTGTAGAGCGCCGCCAGCTTGTCCTGCGGCAGGTTCTCGTGGAACTCGTTGTAGGGGAGCGGTCGCGTCGGCGCCTTGACGCCGAAGCCCACCAGCCGCAGCTCCGGATGGCGGGCCTTGACGCGGGCGAAGGCCTCGAGTCCGTCGGCCACGCCCTTCCACGCGTACTCGTGATGGAGCATCAGCACGCGGAGCTGGCCGTCCCCGGCCGCGGGCGGTTGCGGGTGGAAGAGCGCCGGATCCACCGGTGTCACGATCATGGCTGCCGGGCTGTTGAACCGCTCGGCCATGATGTCCGCGAGCCAGGTCGAGATCACGATCTTTCTCAGCGGAATGCGGTAGGTGGCATCCACACGGGCCGCGTCGCCGTGGTAGAGGCTCTCGTAGTGCTGGATGAAGTAGACCTTCCGGCCGCAGCGCACCGGGGCCGCGGCCACGGCCTCGACCGACTGCCAGGCCGTCGCGAAGACCGCATCACCGTCAGGGAGCCGGCCGGCGTTCCACTCGGTCACCCAGCGCACCCGCGCCCGCAGCTTCGGCATCCAGTCGGGCGCGCGATCGAAGCGGTTGCGCCAGATCGCCTTGAGCCGGCTCTTGGCGGGCACGACCAGGGTCACGTCGTGGCCCCGCGCGGCCAGCCGATCGGCATGGGTGAGGATGGCGCGAACGCCGCCGGCGATGCGGAGATGAGGGCAGAGAAAGGTGATCTTCACTTTGGTCCCCTCTCCCCCTCTGGGGGAGCGGGCAAGGGTGAGGGGGTCCTCATATCGCCATGGAGACTTGTCCCGTCCGCCGATACGCCGCGGGATCCAGGACCACGTTGATGCAGTAGACCTCACCCGAGCCGAGCGCGCGCTCGAGCGCCGGCCGGATCTGCCTCGGCTCCGTCACGTGGAGCCCCTTGCCCCCCAGGGCCTCGACCATCTGGTCATACCGAGTGAAGGGCAGCGAGGTCCCCACGGCCCGCTCGGCGCCGAAGAAGGACAGCTGCGGATTCCGGATCTGCCCCCAGCCGCCATCGTTGCCGATGACGACGGTCATGGGCAGCCGGAAGCGCACCGCGGTCTCGATCTCCATGCCGTTGAGCCCGAAGGCGCCGTCGCCCGCGATCAACAGCACGCGCTGCTCCGGGCGCAGGAGCCTCGCGGCGATGGCGAAGGACGGCCCCACGCCCAGGCAGCCGAAGGGACCCGGATCGAGCCACTGTCCCGGGCGCTGGAGCGGAACGATCTTGGAGGCGCAGCCGACCACGTCGCCGCCGTCACCGACCACCGTGGTGTTGGCGTTCACCATGGCCGCAACCTCGTGGCCGAGGCGGTAGTGGCTGATGGGCACGCTGTCCGACTGCCGCTCGAGCATCAGCTTGGCCTGGCCGTCGGCCTCCTTCTTCCTCACCGCCTCGCGCCAGGGCTCGAAGCGCGAGCTCAGGCTCTTCGGCAGCGCGTCCTGGAGCGCGCGCAGCGTGAGCCCGATATGGCTGGTGAGCCCCAGCGCCAGCGGCCGATTGCGCCCGAGCTCGACCGGATCGCAGTCGATCATCGCGACCTGGACCTTCTCCGCGAACGAGGGCGGCCGGCCGTAGCCCAGCCTGAAATCGAGCGGCGTACCCAGGACGAGGACGAGGTCGGCCTGGCCCAGGGCGAAGCCGCGCGACTGGGCGAAAGCCTGCGGATGATCGCTCGCCAGGCAGCCGCGGCCGGCGCCGTTCATGAACACCGGCACGCCCGCCCGCTCGGCGAAGGACTGTAGCTCCTTGGCCGCGTCGTCCCAGTAAACGCCGCTGCCGGCCATCAGCACGGGCCGCTCGCTGCCGCCCAGCAGCTCGGCCAGGCGCTGGACCGACTCCGGGTCGGGCGCGACCGGACGGCGGTGGACGTAGTCGGTGGGGATCGGCGCCAGCCGGTCCTCGACGACGGTCATCAGCAGATCCACGGGAATCTCGACGAAGACGGGCCCGGGCCGACCGGTGAGCGCGTGACGAATGGCAGTGGTCAGCACTTCGGGGATCTGACGCGTCTCGGACACCGTCCAGGCGCCCTTGGTGATCGGCTTGAGCAGGTCCACCTGCTCCACTTCCTGGAGCGAGCCCAGGCCGCGCAGGCCCAGCGGCGCCGCGCCGCCGATGAGCAGCATGGGGCTCCGCGCCGAGAAGGCATTGGCGACGCCGGTCACCGCGTCGGTGACGCCGGGCCCCGCCGTCACCATCGCCACGCCGATATTCCGGGTGAGCCGCGCGTAGGCGTCTGCCGCGTGCGCGCAGGCCTGCTCGTGGCGCATGTCCACGACCTGGATATCCTCGGTGAGACAGCCGTCGTAGACGGGCAGGATGTGGCCGCCGCAGAGGGTGAAGATATGGCCCACGCCCGCCTGCTTGAGCGTGCGCGCGACGAGATGTCCGCCGTTCAGGTCAGCCATCGCTTACTCTCGCCACCCGCTCTCGCGCCTGTACGATCTCGATCAGGACACCGTCGCAGGCTCTTGGCGACAGCAGAGCCCGAATCTCACCGTCCTGCGGAAAGTCATGCGGCTTCCGGAGGAACGCCAGGCCCTGCCGGCTGAGCCTGTCCACTTCGCCGGCGATGTCCTCGGTCTTGAGACCCAGATGGTGGAAGCCGGGCCCCCGCTGGCGGAGAAAACGAGCGAGCGGACCTGCCGCCCCTACAGGCTCCATCACCCACAGCGTCGGCCGTGCCTCGGGAGCGTGCCTCAGCGCGACGGCCCGGTAGCGGTGGGCGACGGCCTCCCCCGGGTACTGCTCCTCGACCTCGTAGACCTGGCCTCCTAAAAAGCCCAGGCGTTCATAGAGGGCCCGTGTCCGCCCCAAGTCACCAGTCACGAGAGCAATATGCGCCAGCCTCATGGGCCACCTCCCCTCACCAGAACTTCTCCCACTTGATGCTCTTGCGGTCCATGCCCTTCTTGACCAGGACTTCGCGCACGCGGTTGATCGTCTCCCCACCGCCGCAGACATAGACCACGAATCGGTCCACGCTGTGGACCATCCGCTCGACCACTTCGGGCAGCTCGCCCTTCTCCCCGCGCCAGCCGGGCGGGGGCTCGCGCACCGCGGAGACGTAGGAGAAGGCCGGGAAGCGGCGGCTGAGCGAGCGGAAGTCGGCGTCGTAGATCAGCCCGTCTGGCGTCCGGGCCCAGAAGATCAGTCCGTTGGACCGGCCGTAGCCCGTCTCGTAGAGCCACGAGAGAATCGACCGGATCGGCACGATGCCGATCTCCTCGGCGACGAAAAGCGCGCGGCGAGGGTCGGCCCGGTTGAAGACGAAGCCACCCGTCGGCCCCTTGAACTGCATCGGATCGCCCGGCTTGAGCCCGCGCAGCCACTGAGAGCCCATGCCGCCTGGCGCCACGTCCACGGAGAGTGTGAAGGGGCCCTTGCGCGTCGGCGAGGAGACCATGCTCCAGGCGCGGACGGTCTTGGGGCCAAAGGGCACGGAGATCCACTGCCCGGCCTCGAAGCTGAAATCCTCGGGCTCGAGCACCCGCACGTCGACCTCGATCACCGCCGGCGTGACCCAGCGGACGGCGGCCACCTCGGCTTTGCACTCGCGGGGCTTGGGCACCGCCTCAGCCCTTCCGAGGATGTCCCTCTCCCCTCATAAGGGAGAGGGCAGGGTGAGGGGTCCGCTGAATCCGTCGCAACCGACCCTCACTCCAGCCCTCTCCCTGGAAGGGAGAGGGAGCCCAAGAGCGCATCAACGACTCCTCAGGCGGGGGATGATGTCGGCCGCGATGGTCTCGAGCTGCTCCGCGCACTGGGCGGGCGTGCCGATGATCCCGTAGCGGTCCGCCAGGGGCGTAAAGTCCTGGGCATAGCGCTTGGACAGCAGCCGGATCCAGGTCGCCTTGGCGGCCGCGTGATCGCGACCGACGGTGATGAAAGTCAGATGAGCGGTGGCGAAGTTATCGAGCGGACGACCGACCGAGGCCGCGGCGTCCCGGATCTTGGCGAGGCTCTGCGCGTAGCGTTCCGGATTGACGACGTAGGACACCCAGCCATCGCCCCGGATGCCCGCGCGCCGCAGCGCCGCGTCAGATCGGCCGCCGATCCAGATGGGCGGCGCCGGCTTCTGCACCGGCTTGGGATCGATGCTCACCCCGTCGAACTGGGTGAAGCGCCCCTTGAAGGTGGCGGGCGCATCCCGCCAGAGCGTGCGGACAACCTCGATGCCTTCGTCCACCCGCGCGCCGCGCTCCTTGTGCGGGATGCCGCAGGCCTCGAACTCCTTGGGGTTCTCCCCCCCCACCCCCACGCCGAAGATGAGCCGGCCGCCCGAGAGCACGTCGAGCGTGGAGGTGATCTTGGCCGCGACGGTCGGATGGCGGAGCGCCAGCAGATAGACGCCAGTCCCGAGCTTCACGCGCTTCGTGATGCCCGCATAGCTTGCGAGCAGGGTCAGCGACTCGTAGAGCGGATTGTGAAAGGAGATATGATCGCCGGTCCAGAGCGAATCGTAGCCCAGCGCCTCGCAGCGCTGCGCCAGCGCGAACTGCTGGTCGGGCGGATGGGGAGAGAGGAA
>DASSSH010000013.1:0-3981 GCA_035708525.1 Candidatus Methylomirabilota bacterium | reverse complement strand
CCGGCGTCCAGCCGCGTCCACCGGCGTCCACGATCCTGGACGCCGGGGGCCCGCGGGAGGATCAACTACGCGATATTGCGCGCGAAGAATTCATGGTGGAGGGTAAGGGATTCGAACCCTCGACCTCGGCGTTGCGAACGCCGCGCTCTCCCAACTGAGCTAACCCCCCGACAGACCCGGCTATTGTACTCACGGATCCCGTCGGCGACAAGCCGATCGGGTCGCCCGATCAGCTCTTCGGGGGCGGCGTCGCGCCCAACGCCTTGAGCAGCGGCGTGAACAGGTCGATGGGGAGCGGAAAGAACGTGGTCGTGTTCCGCTCCGACGCGATCTCCCGCATGGTCTGCAGATACCGGAGCTGAACCGCGATCGGGAATTTCGTGAGCACGTCGGCGGCCTCGGCCAGTTTGGCGGCGGCCTGGAACTCGCCCTCGGCGTTGATCACCTTCGCCCGCCGCTCGCGCTCAGCCTCGGCCTGCTTGGACATCGCCCGCTGCATGTCCTGTGGCAGATCGACGTTCTTCACCTCCACCGCCGCCACCTTCACGCCCCATGGGTTGGTGTGCTGGTCGATGATCCGCGTCAGCTCCTCGTTGATCTTCTCGCGCGAGGCCAGCAGGTCGTCCAGCTCCTGCTGACCGAGCACGCTGCGCAGCGTGGTCTGGGCCATCTGAGAGGTCGCGTAGAGGAAGTCCTCGACGCTGATCACGGCTTTGTTGGCGTCGAGCACCCGGAAGAAGATGACCGCATTGACCTTGACCGAGACGTTGTCGCGCGTGATCACGTCCTGCGGGGGCACGTCCATGGTGATCGTCCGCAGGCTGACCTTCACCATCTTGTCCACGAAGGGAATGAGCAGCACGAGGCCGGGGCCCGAGCCGTCGCCGCCGGGATTGAAGATGGCGTTGGCGCGGCGGCCGAATCGGAAGATGACACCGCGCTCGTACTCCCGGAGGATCCGCACCGAGGAGCCGATGATGTAGATCACGATCACCACCACCGGAACGATGGCGAAAAGCAGTCCGATGCCGTCCATGTCGTATCTCCTCGGGGTTGCTAGGCCCGCCCCGCCGTCTTGACCACCTTGAGCGTCAGCCCCTCGATGTCGGCGACCTGAACCGTCTCGCCGACCGCTACCGGACCGTCCTGGACGACCGCCCTCCAGAGCTCGCCGTCGATCAACACCTGCCCTTCCGGATTGAGCGCGGTCTTGACCACGCCGAGCTGGCCCACCATGCTCGTCGCTCCGGTGACCGGCCGTCGGTAGAGCGCCTTGAGGCCCATGGAGACGGCGAAGAGCACAAGCCCCGCCGTTGTGGCTACGGTCGGGATGATCACGACCCAGGACACGCGGATCCCCGGCTCCGGGGCGTCATAGAGCATCAGCGAGCCCAGGAGCATGGACACCACCCCACCGATCGTCAGGATGCCGTGACTCACGACCTTGATCTCCACAATCATCAAGGCGACGCCGAAGAGGATCAGGAGCAGTCCGGCCCAGTTGATGGGCAGGCTCTGAAAAGCGAAGAAGGCGAGGATCAGGCTGATGCCGCCGATCACGCCCGGCAGGACCGCGCCCGGGTTGGACAGCTCGAAGAAGATGCCGAGCATGCCCATCATCATCAGGATGTAGGCGACGTTAGGGTCGGTGATCAAGGCGAGGAACCGGTCGCGGAAGCGGACCTGGATCTGCTTGACGGGCGCGTCCTTGGTATAGAGCGTCACCATCCCCTTGGCGGTCTTGACCCTGCGGCCGTCGACCTTCGCCAGCAGATCCGGCACGTCGGTGGCGACCAGGTCCACGACGCGGAGCTTCACGGCCTCGCGCTCTGTCGCTGCCACGGAGGTGCGCACCGCCTTTTCCGCCCACTCCGCGTTCCGGCCGCGCTCCGTCGCGATCGTCCGGGCGAACGCCGCGGCGTCGTTCTCGACCTTCTTGGTGGTCTCCTTGTCCATGCTGCCGCCGATGGCGACCGGATGCGCCGCGCCGATGTTCGTCGCCGGCGCCATGGCCGCCACGTGGCCCGCCATCGTGATGAAGACGCCCGCCGAGGCCGCGCGGGCGCCCGTCGGCGCGACATAGACGATGACGGGGATCTCCGAGCCGAGGATGCTCTGGACGATGGAGCGCATGGAGCGCTCGAGCCCGCCCGGGGTGTTGAGCTCGAGGATGAGCGCCTGAGCGCGTTCCGCCTGCGCTCGCTCGAGAGCCGCGTTGATGAGGCGTACCGTGATGGGGGTGATGGCGCCGTCGATCTCGATGAGCGCCACCGGCTGGGGCGCCGCCGCGCGGACGGGCACGGCCCAGAACAGCAGCAGGAGCGCCACCGGGCCAGCGAACAGCGCGCGTCTCATCGCCCCATCCACGTCGCGTATGATAGCACGCCGCACGCGGCCGACGCTGGCGCGCGCTACCGCTGAAGGGCCAGGACGGAGAGCAGCTCGAAGAGCAGGTTCGCGGCCAGGAGGCTCGTGACCTGCCCGGGGCCGTCGTAGGGCGGCGAGACCTCGACGACGTCGGCGCCCACGAGATCGAGGCCGCGCAGAGCGCGGACGAGGACTAGCGCCTCGTACGAGGACAGGCCGCCGACTTCGGGGGTGCCGGTGGCCGGCGCGTAGGCTGGGTCCACGGCATCGATGTCGAACGAGCAGTAGGCGGGGTGGCCGGCGAGACGCTCCAGGCGCGCCGCCACCCAGGCGGTGCCGCGCTCCTTGACCTCCTCGATTCGGATCGCCTCGAGGCCATGAGCGGCGTGGAAGTCGAAGTCGTCGGGCCCGTACAGCGGTCCGCGGATCCCGATCTGGATCACGCGCCGGCCGTCCACCAGCCCCTCCTCCACCGCCCGGCGGAAGGTCGTGCCGTGGAAATACTTCGACCCGTAGTACTCGTCCCAGGTATCCGGGTGCGCGTCGAAGTGGACCAGCGCGAGCGGGCCGTGCCGGCGGGCGAGCGCGCGGAGGATCGGGAGGGTGACGGAATGGTCACCGCCCACGCTCACGGGCACCACGCCGGCGCCCACGAGGGTATCCAGCTCGCGCTCGATGGCCGCGTAGGTTGCCTCGATCGAGATCGGCGCCACATCCACGTCACCGTAATCCGCCACGCGCAGCCGCTCGAACGGCGCGACCTTGAGGGCTGGGTTCCACGGACGGATGAGCGAGGACTGGTCGCGGACATGCCGCGGCCCGAACCGCGCGCCGGTGCGGTAGGAGGTGCCGCCGTCATACGGGATGCCCACGAGTGCCACGTCCAGCGCTCCCGGATCGCGCAGGTGCGGCAGCCGCATGAAGGTGGGCGGCTGCCCGAAGCGAGGGGAGCGAAACGCGTCCCTCGGCCCCACGGCGTCCGTCATCTGCACTCCCGCTGACTCTGCGCCCCGGACCCCTCGTGATGCATCGACGTCGGCGGCTGAGAAGCCGCGATTCTTCGGCTCCCTCTCCCTCCGCCGGAGGGAGAGGGTGGGGGTGAGGCACCCTGCCCTCTCCCCCCGTAGGGGAGGGGGATACTCAGCCATTCGTCTGCCGGACTTCTTCCGATCAAGCCTAGAGCTCGTCGCGGAGCGCGGCCACGGCCTCGGCCAGGCGCTCCACGTCGGCGGCGGTATTGTAGACGGAGAAGCTCGCCCGCAGTGTCCCGACGATCCCGAGCCGCTTCATCAGGGGCTGGGCGCAGTGATGTCCCGCCCGCACCGCGATGCCCCGCTGATCCAGCAGCGCGGCGCCGTCGTGGGGGTGCAGGCCCCGGACGTTGAAGGCCACCACGGCCCCTCTCCGCTCTAGATTCGTCGGACCGTAAAGCGTGACCTCGGGGATCCGGCTGAGCGCGTCCAGGCACTGGCCGGTCAGCGCCCGCTCGTGGGCGCTCACCCGCTCCATGCCGAGCTTGCCCAGATACTCCACGGCAGCGTGCAGCCCCACGGCAGCGGCAATCGGCGGCGTGCCGGGCTCGAAGCGCCAGGGGAGATCGTTCCACTGGGCGTG
>DASSSH010000012.1:0-13641 GCA_035708525.1 Candidatus Methylomirabilota bacterium | reverse complement strand
CCACGAGTCCATGAACCTGGCGGCGCTCTGGAAGCTGCCGGTCATCTACCTCTGCGAGAACAACCGCTACGCGATGGGCACCGCCATCCACCGCGCGCTGGCCCAGACCGAGATCTGGCGCTTCGCGGAGACCTACGGCATCCCCGGTGAGGCGGTGGACGGCATGGACGTGCTGGCGATCCGCGAGTGCGTCGGACGGGCCGTGGAGCGCGCCCGCCGGGACAGGACACCGACTCTGATCGAGGCGCGCACCTACCGCTTCCGCGGCCACTCGATGCGCGACCCGGCCGGCGCCGTGTACCGCACGAAGGAAGAGGTGGAGCGGGAGAAGCAGCGCGACCCGATCCAGCTCTTCGCGGAGCGATGCCTCAGGGACGGCGTGCTCACCGACGCCGAGATCAAGACCATGGAGAAGTCCGCGTACGATCTGGTGGACGAGGCGGTGGCCTTCGCCGAAGCCTCGCCTGAGCCGCCGCCGGAGTGGCTGCTGACCGACGTGTACAAGGACTAGCGCCGTGCCGGTCGACTTCGCCAGATTAACTCAGCCCTCGCCTCGTCGCTGCGCGGCTCAGCTCGAACGTTCAACTCAGCCCTCGCCTCGCCGCTGCGCGGCTCAGCTCGAACGTTCAACTCAGCCCTCGCCTCGCCGCTGCGCGGCTCAGCTCGAACTGCCACGTTCTCGGTCGCCGCGGGTCGTGGAGGACTAGCGCCATGGCGGTGATGACCTACCGGGAAGCTCTGAATCTCGCGCTCAGAGAAGAGATGCACCGCGATCCGCGCGTGTTGGTCATGGGCGAGGAGGTTGGGCTCTACGACGGCGCCTACAAGGTCACCCAGGGGCTGCTGAAGGAGTTCGGCGACAGGCGCATCATCGACACCCCGATCTGCGAGTCGGGCTTCACGGGGGTCGGCGTCGGGGCGGCCATGCTCGGGCTGCGCCCCGTGGTCGAGATGATGACCTTCAACTTCTCCATCCTGGCTCTCGACCAGATCGTCAACAGCGCGGCCAAGATGCTCTACATGTCGGGTGGACAGTACAACATCCCCATTGTCATCCGCGGCCCGGGCGGGCCGGCCGCGCAGCTGGCCGCCCAGCACTCGCAGAGCATGGAGGTGTACTTCTACCACGTGCCCGGGCTCAAGGTGGTGCGCCCCTCGACCCCCGCCGACGCCAAGGGGCTGCTGAAATCGGCGATCCGCGACGACAACCCAGTCATCTTCATCGAGGCCGAGACGCTCTATGCGGTCAAGGGCGAGGTGCCCGAGGATCCGGAGTTCACGATCCCGCTGGGCCAGGCCGCCATCCGGCGGGAGGGCACCGACGTCACGGTGGTGGCGTACATGGGGATGATGTACCGCGCCCTCGAGGTGGCCGAGGAGCTGGCGAAGGACGGCATCTCGGTGGAGATCGTGGATCCCCGCACGCTCCGCCCCATGGACACCGAGACCATCATCGCCTCGGTGCGCAAGACCCACCGCGCGGTCGTCCTCGAGGCCGGCGCCGGATTCGCCGGAATGGGCTCGGAGATCTCGGCGTTCATCACCGAGAGCGCCTTCGACGATCTGGACGCCCCCGTCGAACGGGTGACCGGCGAGAACGCGCCCATGCCGTACGCGCGCAACCTCGAACTGCTCAAGACACCGTCCAAGGCCAAGATCGCCGCGGCGATCCGCAAGGTGTGCTACGCATGATTACCAAGGTTCTGATGCCCAAGCTCAGCGAAGCCATGGAGACCGGCAAGGTCATCAAGTGGCTGAAGAAGGCGGGCGACCAGGTCAAGGGCGGCGACGTCATCGCCGAGATCGAGACCGACAAGGCCAACGTCGAGATCGAGGCGTTCGGCTCGGGCGTGCTGCGCAAGATCGTCGTGGATGCAGGCGGCCAGGTGCCGGTGGGTGAGCTCATCGCGATCATCGCGGATCCCGCCGAGGACATCTCGACCGTGGCGGCCGCGCCGCCGAAGGCCGCGCCCGCCGCGGCGGCTGCCGCGTCGGCTCCCGCCGCTGGCGCTGCTGCCAAGGGCCCGGCGCCCGCCGCGCCGCCGTTGCCGGACATGGAAACCTACAAGTCGGAGCCCGCGACGACCCGGGTCGTGCCGATGGAGCCTGTCGCCGCCCCGGCGCCGTCCGTTAGTGCCGGCGCCGCGCCTCTGGCTGCCCCGTCGGCACCCGTCCCCGGGGGACGCCTGAAGGTCTCCCCGCTCGCGCGGAAGATCGCGGCCCAGTCCGGCGTGGATCTGAGACTCGTCCAGGGGAGCGGCCCCGGCGGCCGGATCATCCGACGCGACGTGGAGGCGGCGGTTGCCGCGCCGCGGATCGGCGCGGCTCCAGCCGCTGCGCCGGCGCCCATGCCGGCCGCCAGACCCACCGCGGTTCCCTCGCGACCGGCCTTCGTCATTCCCCCGCGCCCGGCCGCCGAGTTCGAGGACATACCGCTCACCCCCATGCGCGCCACGATCGCCAAGCGGCTGCCGCTCTCCAAGGCTCCGGTGCCCCACTTCTACGTCACCTCCGAGGTGGCCATGGATCGCGCCTGGGAGCTGCGCGAGGAGCTGAATGCCCTCGAGGGCCAGCCCAAGATCTCGGTCAACGACTTGATCATCAAGGCCTGTGCGCTGGCGCTGCGGAAGAATCCCGGCGTCAATGCCCAGTTCACCGGCCAGGCGATCCGGATGCACCACCGCGCCCATATTGGCGTCGCCGTCTCACTCGACGCGGGGCTCATCACGCCCGTCCTCCGCGACTGCGATATCAAGCCGCTCGGGCAGCTCGCGGTGGAGGCGCGCGACCTCGCCGAGCGTGCGCGGGCCGGCAAGCTGCGCGCCCAGGAGCTGTCCGGCGCGACTTTCTCCATCTCGAACCTGGGCATGTTCGACGTCGAGGAGTTCTCGGCCATCATCAACCCGCCCGAGGGCGCCATCCTGGCGGCCGGCTCGGTGCTGGAGAAGGCGGTGGTCGCGGACGGAGCGGTGGCCGTCGGCCGCCGGATGAAGATGACCATCTCCTGCGATCATCGGGTGATGGACGGCGCCATGGGCGCGCGTTTTCTCCAGGACGTGAAGCGGCTCCTCGAGGAGCCACTCCGCCTGCTCGTCTAGCGCCATGCCGATCGACTTCGCCAGATCTATTCAGCCCTCGCCTCGCCGCTGCGCGGCTCAGCTCGAACTGCCGCGTACGCCTCGGGCCGGCTCCTCCCTCGGGCCTCGTCTGGCTCGCCGCTCGGCACGGCGCGGAGAATAGGGCGATGGCGAGCCAGCAGTTCGACGTCGTCGTGGTCGGCACCGGCCCGGGGGGCTACGTCGCGGCCATCCGCTGCGCTCAGCTCGGGCTCAGAGTGGCCACGATCGAGGACGACCGGCCCGGCGGCGTCTGTCTCAACTGGGGCTGCATTCCCACCAAGGCGCTGTTGCGGAACGCGGAGGTGGTGGGACTACTCCAGCGCGCGGAGGAGTTCGGCATCCGGCTCAAGGGCTTCGAGGTCGACTACGCCCAGGCCGTGCAGCGCTCGCGGAAGGTTGCCGACCGGATGGCCAAAGGCGTCGAGTTCCTGTTCCGGAAGAACAAGATCGCGCTCTTCCCGGGCACGGGCTCGCTCAAGAGCCGGACGACCGTCGAGGTGAAGGGCAAGGACGGCCTGCAGACCCTCGAGGGCAAATCCATCATCCTCGCCACCGGGTCGGAGCCCAAGTCGCTTCCCGGTGTCACGATCGACGAGAAGGCGGTGATCTCGTCCAATGGAGCGGTGAGGAACGAAGCCCGGCCCGGCTCGCTCATCATCATCGGCGCCGGCGCCGTCGGCATGGAGTTCGCCGACGTGTACGGCGCCTACGGCGTGCAGGTGACGGTGCTCGAGGCGCTGCCGCGCGTGCTGCCCGTCGAGGACGACGAAGTCTCCGCGCTGATCGGGCGCCTCTTCACGCGCCGGGGCATCGCCGTGCGGACCGGCGTCAAGGTCAAGGCGGTGGCGCCGGGCCGGGACGGCGTGGCCGTCGAGATGGAAGCCGACGGGAAGACGGAATCCCTTCGCGGCGACCAGGTGCTCATGGCCGTGGGCCGCGGCGCGCGCACCAAGGGGCTCGGGCTCGAGGCCCTCGGTGTCGCGATGGACCGCGGGTTCGTCACGGTCTCGCCCATGATGGAGACCTCCGTGAAGGGGCTCTACGCGATCGGAGACATGGCCGGTCATCAGCTGCTCGCCCACAAAGCCATGGCCGAAGGCGTGGTCGCGGCCGAAGCCATCGCGGGACGCGCGCCGCACCCCGTGGACTATGGCAACGTGCCGTCCTGCACGTACTGTCGCCCGCAGGTCGCCTCGATCGGCCAGACCGAGGCGCAGGCGCGGACCAACGGCCGCGAGGTCACCATCGGGCGCTTCCCGTTCACGGCGAACGGCAAGGCTGTCGCCCTCGGGGAGACCGAGGGGTTCCTCAAGGTCGTGGCCGACAAGACCACGGGCGAGCTGCTCGGCGTGCACATCGTGGGCCCCGAAGCCACCGAGCTGATCCACGAGTTCGCGGTGGGGCGCACGCTCGAGGCCACCCTTGACGAGATCATCCACACCATTCACGCCCACCCGACGCTGTCCGAAGCCGCGCTCGAAGCGACGCTGGCGGCGCTCGGCCAGGCCATCCACATCTGACGGATCCGTTGCTGGCCTATCGGCTGCTCATCGCTGCGGTGGCGCTGACCCTGTCGGCCTGCGCCGAGGCGATGACGCCGCTCCAGCAGCGGGCCTTCGACGCCTTCAGGGACTGTCAGCGCGAGAACCCGAGCGCCCGACTCACCCATCTCGGACCCGACGGCCGGCTGGCCTACACGGCGTCGCCGCCGGAGTACCTGCGAGTCCGCCAGTGCCTGCACGAGCGGTACGGGTACCGCTTCACGAGCTGAGCGGATGAGGTGTCATCGCGCCGGCCGGCGCCTGTGGCTGATCGCCGCGGCGGTGTTGCTCGTCGGGTGCTCCAGCCCCGTGCGGGAGGACCGCGCGACCAGCGGGACTCCGACACGCGTGGTTCTCGAAGGACCGACGACGACTCCGATCCAGACCATCAACAACCTCACCCTCGTCTACACGACCATCAACGAGATCCAGGGCGCCCTCATGGTCGTGGACACGGGCGCCCAGCGCACCCTCGTCACGCCGGCGCTCCTCCGCCGGATGAAGCTCCCGGTCTCAGCGGACGCGCCGCGACGGACGCTGTACGGCGTGGGAGGACACGCGATCGAGGTCTCGCTCGTCCGGATCGCGAGCGTCCGGACCGGCGCCGCCGTGGTGGAAAACCTCGAGGTGGGGGTGGTCGATTTCCTTCCCCGCGCGCCCTTCATCGATGGCCTGTTGGGCGGGGATTATCTCGGTCGCTTCAGGACGACCCTCGACAGTCAGGCGCGCGTGCTCCGGCTCGAGCCCCTTGTCCAGTAGGGGTCAGGTCTTGAATTCACACATTTTGTGCCGTAGCTCGTCACTTTTCCTCGCGACAGGGTGACGCTCTTGGGCAGCAAATGTCGTATTTCAAGACCTGACCCCTAGTGGTGCAGGAAGGGGAGGCGGAAGGCGAGGAGATAGCCGTTGGCGGTGAGCACGGAGCCCACCACGGCCAGCGCGACGCTGAAGAGGAAGATCGCGCGCGAGCGGGCCAGGATGGACACCGATGACATGACGATGGCGATCTGCAGCAGGGCCTCGGCCAGCAGGAAGTAAGGATCCCGGGTCTGGTACAGGTCGCGCTCGTGCTCGAGCCGCTTGGCGTCCTTCTCGATGTCCTTCTTCTCAGCGTTGTAGCGCTTCTCTTCCTCGTCGAACTTCTTGAGCAGCGCTTCCAGCTTCTGGAGCGCGTCGGGCTTCAGCGTGGCGCCGCGCTCGACCAGGTCGACCTCCAGCCGCAGCTTCTGCCCGCGATACTGGTGCTCCCGGATGACCTTGGCCTGGTAGAAGGCCCACTGATCGGAGGACTGCTGCTGCGCCAGCAGCATCTCCTTCATGGCATGGTTGCCGCCCAGGGCCGCGATGGCCAGGATCACGGCGAAAACCGCCGTGACCAGGGCCACGCGCCTACCGAACTGGGACTCCGCCTTCTCGTGCAGCTCTTCCGGATTTGGAAGCTCGACCTCGTGGGCCATGCAGAGCTAGTTGCCCGACCGCCCCCGCGTCATCTCCTCCCGCATCGCCGAGCGCCCGGCTTCGAAGGCCGAGGCCAGCTTCTGCGTCTGCTCCTCGAAGTATTCACGCCCCTTGTCGAAGAGGTCGCTCGCCTTGACCTGGGCTTCTCCGGCGGCCGCCTGGGCCTTCTTCAGCCAGTCGCCGCCCTGTTCGGCCAGCAGCTCGCGCGTCTCGCGTCCGGTCTTGGGCGCCAGCAGCAGCGCCGCCGCCGCGCCGGCGATGGCGCCGAGGAAAAACCAGCCGAGGTATCCCGCCGCGTCGCTTCCACGCTCGTCGGACATAGCCGTCTCCTTCCGTCTGCCGGTGTGGTTCGTGCTACCTCGAGCGAAGCCGGTTGATGAACACTTCCAGCCCCCGCTTGACGCCGGCCGCGGCCGCTGTGTAACCGCCCAGCCGCGTGAAGCCGCCGAGCGCGACCGCCAGCCGCGCGATCCGGTACGAGATCTCGTCCGCCCGCTGCACGACCACGCGCACGCGCTCCATGTTGTCGTTGGCGTTGTGCGCTAGGGTGCGGACTTCCTCCGCCAGCGCCTCGATCTGACTGGCCATGGGGCGGATCTCGCGCTCGACCAGGTGGAGGACCTCGTCCGCTCGCAGCGCCGTTTTCCTGAGCGCCCGCAGGGTCGCGACCAGCACCACGGTCGTCACCACCGCGCAGAGCGCGATGACGAGCTGAAAGGGGGTCATAGGGCTCCGAGTATGGCAGAGCCTCCAGTGGCAAGTCAACCGACAGGCGGGAAAAGCGCGCGCAATCTTGAGCTTTTGCGCTACACTGGCGATGCCGTAGCCTAGGACAAGGAGCCGCTGCGATGCCCCTCCAGGACCGCTTCGACGAACTCCATCGGCGCAACCAGGCGGCCGAGCTGGCGGGAGGCCCGGAGCGTATTGCGCGGCAGCACAAGGCGGGCAAGAAGACGGCGCGAGAGCGCCTCGAGCTGCTGCTCGACAAGGGCTCGTTCGCCGAGCTGGACCGCTTCGTGGTCCACCAGAGCCACGACTTCGGGATGGACGAGCAGCGCGTCCCGGGCGACGGCGTCGTGACCGGCTCCGGGCGGATCCACGGCCGGCCCGTGTTCGTCTTCGCCCAGGACTTCACGGTCTTCGGCGGCTCGCTCTCGGAGGCCTACGCGCGCAAGATCTGCAAGATCATGGACCTGGCGATGAAGACCGGCGTGCCGGTCATCGGGCTCAACGACTCCGGGGGCGCCCGGATCCAGGAAGGCGTCGTCTCACTCGCAGGCTACGCGGACATCTTCCTGCGCAATACGCTGGCATCCGGCGTGATTCCCCAGATCTCGGCCATCATGGGCCCGTGCGCGGGAGGCGCCGTCTACTCGCCCGCCATCACCGACTTCATCTTCATGGTCAAGAG
The DNA here is from genome assembly GCA_035708525.1 of Candidatus Methylomirabilota bacterium. Taxonomy (GTDB): domain Bacteria; phylum Methylomirabilota; class Methylomirabilia; order Rokubacteriales; family CSP1-6; genus DASSSH01. The sequence continues at coordinate 6,112 of DASSSH010000012.1, read as the reverse complement.
CTCCTCGTACATGTTCGTCACCGGCCCCGACGTCATCAAGGCCGTGACCCACGAGGAGGTGTCGTTCGAGGAGCTCGGCGGGGCGTCAACCCACGGGAGCCGGTCGGGCGTGGCGCATTTCGCGGCGGAGAGCGAGGAGGAGTGTCTGGCCCTCATCCGCGAGCTGATGACCTTCCTGCCCCAGAACAACGCCGACGACCCACCCGTGAGGCCGTCGCTCGATCCGCCGGATCGGGTCGAGGAAGAGCTGCAGACGGCGGTGCCGGACCAGCCCAACAAGCCCTACGACATCAAGGACATTGTGCGGCCGGTGCTGGACGACCGGTATTTCTTTGAGGTCCAGGCGGACTACGCGCCGAACATCGTGATCGGCTTCGGGCGTCTCAACGGGCGGCCGGTCGGCGTGGTCGCCAATCAGCCCGCGCACCTGGCCGGCTGTCTCGACATCAGCGCCTCGCTCAAGGCCGCGCGCTTCGTGCGCTTCTGCGACTGCTTCAACCTCCCGCTCGTCACCTTCGTGGACGTCCCGGGATTCCTGCCGGGCACGGCCCAGGAATTCGGCGGTATCATCAAGCACGGCGCCAAGTTGCTGTACGCCTACTGCGAGGCCACGGTTCCGAAGCTGACGGTGATCACGCGCAAGGCCTATGGCGGCGCCTACGACGTCATGTCCTCCAAGCACATCCGCGGCGACGTCAACCTCGCCTATCCGACGGCCGAGATCGCCGTCATGGGGCCGGATGGGGCGGTCAACATCCTGTATCGCCGTGAGATGGACACCGCCCGGGATCCTACCTCGCTCAAGGAGGAGAAGACGCGCGAGTACCGCGAGAAGTTCGCCAACCCCTACGTCGCGGCCGAGCGCGGCTACGTGGACGAGGTGATCGAGCCCAAGGACACGCGCCGCAGGCTCATCCAGGCGCTCGAGGTGCTCCACACCAAGCGCGACTCGAACCCGCCCAAGAAGCACGGGAACCTCCCGCTGTGACGGCCGCCGCCATGACCCCGGACGAGCAGCGCCGTTTCGAGGAAGCCCGCCGTCAATGGGAGGAGCGGGTCCTCAAGCCCGCGCTGGCCAAGTCTCCCGAGCGCCCGGCGCTGTTCGCGGACTCGAGCGGCTCGCCGGTCGAGCGGCTCTACACGCCGGCCGACACGGCGGCGCTCGACTACGCGCGCGACCTGGGCTTCCCGGGGGAGTTCCCGTACGCGCGCGGCGTGCAGCCGACGATGTACCGCGGCCGGCTGTGGACGATGCGCCAGTACGCCGGCTTCGGGTCGGCGGCGGAGACCAACCGGCGGTTTCGCTATCTGCTCGACCAGGGGCAGAGCGGCCTCTCGGTCGCCTTCGACCTGCCGACCCAGATGGGCTACGACGCCGATCACGAGATCGCGCGCAGCGAAGCGGGCAAGGTCGGGGTGTCCATCTCGAGCGTCGAGGACATGGAGGAGCTCTTCGAGGGCATCCCGCTGGACCGCGTCTCCACGTCGATGACCATCAACGCGACGGCGGCCATCCTGCTCTGCCTGTACATCGCCGTGGGGCAGCGCCAGGGCGTGCCGTCCGAGCAGCTCTCGGGCACCGTGCAGGCCGACATCCTGAAGGAGTACATCGCGCGCGGCACGTACATCTTCCCGCCTGGACCCTCCCTGCGCCTCATCACCGACACGTTTGCCTTCTGCCGGGACCGCGTGCCGCGCTGGAACACGATCTCCATCTCGGGCTACCACGTCCGCGAGGCGGGCTGCACCGCTGCCCAGGAGGTGGCCTTCACGCTGTCCAACGGCATCGCCTACGTCACTGCGGCCCGCGAAGCGGGGCTCGCCGTCGACGATTTCGGGCCGCAGCTGTCTTTCTTCTTCAACGCCCACAACAATCTCCTCGAGGAGGTTGCCAAGTTCCGTGCGGCGCGGCGGCTGTGGGCGCGGATCATGCGGGAGCGCTTCGGGGCCCGGGACCCGCGGTCGCTGATGCTGCGCTTCCACGCGCAGACCGCCGGCAGCACGCTGACCGCGCAGCAGCCGGAGAATAACATCGTGCGCGTCGCCCTGCAGGCGCTGGCTGCGGTGCTGGGCGGCTGCCAGTCGCTGCACACCAACTCCATGGACGAGGCGCTCGCCCTGCCCTCGGAAGGCGCGGTGCGGGTTGCGCTGCGCACCCAGCAGATCCTGGCCTACGAGTCCGGCGTGGCCGACACCGTGGACCCGCTCGGCGGCTCCTACGCCGTGGAGCGGCTGACGCGACGGATCGAGGAAGAGGCCGAGACCTACATCGCCAAGATCGACGGCCTCGGCGGCTCCGTGCACGCCATCGCGTTCATGCAGCGCGAGATCCAGGAAGCGGCCTACCGCTACCAGCAGGAGGTCGAGGCCAAGTCCCGGATCGTCGTGGGTGTGAACGAGTTCGTCACCGACGGGGCGCCCCCGGCCGATCTCTTCGAGCCCGACCCGGCGGTGGCCGCGCGCCGCGCCGAGCGGCTCGAACGGCTGCGGAAGCGGCGCGACCAGGCGGCCGCATCCCGCGCTCTCGAGGCGCTGGACCGCGCCGCGCGTGGGCGCGACAACCTGCTGCCGCCCATCCTCGCGGCCGTGGGCGCGTCGGTGACCTTGGGCGAGATCTGCGCCACGCTGCGACAGGTATTCGGTGTCCATCAGCCGTCCGTCGTCTTTTAGCGACGCCACCCTCCCCTCAGCCCTCTCCCTCAACGGGAGAGGGGGTCTTGAACCCTCTCCCCTCTGGGGAGGGGGAAGAAGGGTGAGGGGCGGGTGGATCGCCCTCGCGCTCCTGCTCGTGCTCCTCACGGCGGCGCCCGCGCGCGCGGGCATCGCGGACCAGGTGGGCGCCACCTTCGGGCTGCTCCTCCAGGAGGTCGTCAACGCGTTTCCCGCCATCGAGGGACTCGTAGTCGCCGTGGACGGCGGCCGGATCTATCTCGATCTCACCCAGAAGGACGGCGTCCAGCCGGGTCAGGAGTTCACGGTCTTCCGCAAGGGAGACGTCTTCCGGCACCCGATCACGGGGCGGCCGCTGGGCCGGTTCGAGGATGTCCTGGGTTATGCCCAGGTGCAGCGCGTGCTGCCGCAGTACTCCGAAGCCGCCTACGTGCGGGTCGAGGGCAAGCCCGAGGTGCGTCCCGAGGACGGAGCGCGGATCACGCGCGGCCGGATCCGCGTCGCCGTGGCGCCGGCCACGAACCTGACCAAGGGCGATGCCGATCTCCGGCGGGTGCCGTTCATGATCGCCCATGCCCTGGACCTCACGAAGCGATTCCAGAGTGTGGATCCCTCCGCCGTGCAGGAAGCCTTGCTGAACCAGAAGACCAAGAGCGAGGAGCTGCTCGTCCGCCCCGAGAAGGCCACGACCATGGGCCGGACGCTCGAGGTGTCCGGGTGGCTCGTGCCCGTGCTGCTCGAGCGCCGCGGCGTGACCTACCTCGACGTCACCTGGGTTTCGGCGGTCACGGGGACGGCGCTCTTCTCGCGGCGTGCGCCTCTGACCCGGGCCGACACCAACGCCGAGCAGCGGTTCCCCTGGGAGCCGCTTCCGGAAGATTGATGCCGCCGGGACAACAGCTTGATCGGAAGGAATCCGGGACACGAATGCCTGAGTATCCCTCTCCCCCACTGGGGGAGAGGGCAGGGTGAGGGGGAACACGCATTCGTCCCACCCTCACTCCAGCCCTCTCCCTCCCCCGGAGGGAGAGGGAGCGGAAGGATTGTGAACCGCCGCCATCCGGCTCGCCGCCGGTCCTCCGCGCTGTTCACCGAACGGGAATCTGCTATGCTTGGCGAGGTATGAGGGGCCGCATCGCCGTCCGTATTCTGGCCGTGGTGTCCGTGGTCGCGCTGCTCGCTGCAGGCTGTGGCCGAAGCATTCGGGAGTACGCGGGTCTGCCGCCGTCGAACGATCCCAGCGTCACGATCAAGCCCACCGAGCCGAAGTGGCTCCTCATCAAGAACCCCCGCTTCGGCGACGTGGCGAGCGAGCCGGAATACATCTGGGTGGAGGAAGACAAGCTCCCCACCACCATGAAGACCCTGGTGTTCGGCAAGTCCACTCTCATCGCGCCGCCGGAGATCGTGGCCAAGTACGGCTCGCCGCCCGGAGGCGGCCGAATCAGCCCCCGCCAGGGCGGGCCCTACAAGCTCGACAGCACCCTGCCGACTGTGCCCACGGGGCGCGGACCCGTCGCCGTGGCGCCGAGCGCGACGCGCACCGACGCCGCCGCCGCGGCCGCCGCCGTGCCGACCCGCGGCTATGTGGTCTTCGTGGATACCACGCGCGTCGTGATCGATCTCACCGCCACCGACGGCGCCAAGCCGGGCGGCCTCGTGAGCGTGCGCCGCGACAAGATCGCCATCGTCCACCCCATCACGGGCGAACTCCTGGGCGAGCTGGACGAGGAGGTGGCGTCGGGCCGGATCACCGAGGTGCGGGAGAAGTTCTCGGTCGTCGAGCTCCAGAACGTGCCCGCGGGAGCGCAGGTCAAGGTCAAAGACCGCGTCGTCCTTCGTTGATCGTCCGGCCGGACCGGTGAGAGTCCCCACCCAGCTGGAAGCGCTGCTCAAGGATCGGGTCGCGACGGCGGTCGGTCCCGAGCTGCTCGCCGTCGAGCAGGCCATCGCCCGCGAGATCGCCTCACCCGTGGGCCTGATCCACGAAATGGGGGATTTCATCGCGGGGGCGGGCGGCAAGCGCCTCCGTCCGATCCTGCTCCTGATGGCGGCGCGCCTGGCCGGCTATACCGGTCCGCGCGCGGTCCGCATGGGCTGCGTCGTCGAGCTGCTGCACACGGCGACGCTGATCCACGACGACGTCGTGGATCAGGCGCCGCTGCGGCGCGGGCGGCCGTCGGCCAATGCGCGCTGGGGCGACGACGCCTCGCTGCTCGTGGGCGATCATCTCTACTCCAAGTCCTTCGCGCTCATGGTCCAGGACGGCGACGCTGCGGTGCTCGAGACCCTGGCGCGCGCCACGGTGTCCATGACCGAGGCCGAGGTCTTCCAGCTCGAGCGCAAGCGCAGCGGGACCACGAGCGAGGCCGACTACCTGCGGATCATCACCCAGAAGACGGCGTCGTTCATGTCGGCGTGCTGCCGGATCGGCGCGCTGCTGGCGCGCGCCGAGGAGAAGCAGGTTGAAGGGCTCACCCGCTTCGGCCTCGACATCGGCATAGCCTTCCAGATGAGCGATGACTCGCTGGACTTCGTCGCCGACCAGGCGCGCCTCGGCAAGGCCGTGGGCGCCGACCTGAGAGAGGGCAAGCGTACCCTGCCGCTCATCGCGACGCTAGATCGCGCCTCCCCCGCCGAGCGTGATCGCGCGCAGTCCCTGCTCCGGAGTCGGGCGCTCGCCACGCAGGAGATCGAGGAGATCCGCCGCCTGGTGGTCAAGTACGAGGGCGTCGAATACGCGCTCGCGCGCGCTCATGCCTATGCCCAGAGCGCCAAGGAGGCGCTGCAGCCGTTCAAGGACTGCGAGGACAAGGAGACGCTCGCGCTAGTGGCCGATTTTGTCGTCGACCGCGACCGCTAGATTGCCGGGCCGATTGGCGTCGCCATACTTCGTTCTCGGTCGTCGCCGACCGTCAACGTACAACCGCGTACGCCTCCGGCCGGCTCCTCCCTCGGGCCTCGTCTGGCTTGCCACTCGACCCGGCTTATGAGTGCACCGATCATTACGCTGACCACCGACTTCGGCTCGCGCGATCCCTTCGTGGGTGTGATGAAAGGCGTCATCCTGGGCATCTGCCCGGCCGCGCGGCTCGTCGACCTGAGCCACGAGGTGTCCCCGCAGGACGTGCTCGAAGGCGCCTTGATGCTCGAATCGAGCGCGCGGTTCTTCCCGCCCGGCACAATCCACCTGGCCGTCGTGGACCCGGGCGTCGGCAGCCGCCGGCGCGGCCTAGCGGTCAGCGCGGCAGGGCAGTGCTTCGTCGGCCCGGACAACGGTCTCTTCACCGCGACGCTCGAGGAGCCGGGATGGGTCGCGGTCTCCCTCGAAAATCCCGCCTATCGCCTTACCCAAGTGAGCGGGACCTTCCACGGCCGCGACATCTTCGCCCCGGCAGCCGCCCACTTGGCCTGCGGCGTCGCGCTCGAGCGCCTCGGACCA
>DASSSH010000011.1:0-9090 GCA_035708525.1 Candidatus Methylomirabilota bacterium | reverse complement strand
GGTGGCGGCGTCGCTGGCGCTCGAGGACGACACCGAGAAGGTGCCGGCCGTCGAGGAGGTGTAGGCGTAGGCCGACCAGGTCGCCGGCGGAGCCGGCACGCTCGCCATGAACGGGCCCGCGCTCTGACCGGCGCCGTTGACGACGGCCGACGTGAGCGAGGCGAGGCCGGGCGGGAGCGCGCCCATGTGGGCCGAATAGATGCTGATGGCCGAAGCGAGGGCCCGGGCATCCGCCTGGGCCTTGGCCACGCGCGCCCGCTGCTGCACGTTGGCGTACAGCGGGATGGCGATGGCGGCGAGGATGCCGATGATGGCCACCACGATCATCAACTCGATGAGCGTGAAGCCGCGCTGGTTACCCAGCATCTTCCGTCTCTTGTTCCAGAAGCTGATCATAACCGTCGTCCCCTTTTCTCTGTGGCCGCCGCAGCGGCCGGTAAAGAGTTTGATTGCTCTGGCGGGTTTAGGTTGCAGGTTCGATGCCAGCCGCCCCTCATGGTGGGCCGTCAGCTACCTGACGGAAACGGAGAAGCCCGGGGAGGGGCTGGTGTTCTGGAAGTTACCGCCCAGATTGAAGAAAAACCAGAAAGACTGCGGCAGGCGATCCGAGCCCCCCAGAGCGAAGCGCGCTCACCCGCCCTGACGACCGTTGTAAGCCGGCCGCCAAGACTGTCAGTCCTCTGCCGCGGCGCCTTTCTTGGCCAGGTTGTGCTTCTGGAGCTTGTAGCGGAACTGCCGGAAGGTCATCCGGAGCAGCTCGGCAGCCTTGGTCTGCACCCCGCCCGTGCGCTCGAGCGCCCGCTGCAGATAGCGGCTCTCCAGCTCGTCGAGCGTGGCCTCGAGATCGATGCCCTCGTCGGGGATCTCGAGGAAGCCGGTGCCGCGCCGCTCCGGACCTGTGTAGCGGATGGAAGCCGGGAGCGAGTCCACGGCCAGCATCTCGCCCGCGCCCAGCACAAGGGCGCGCTCGAGCACGTTCTCCAGCTCGCGGATGTTGCCCGGCCAGTGGTAGCGCTCGAGGAGGGCCAGCGCCTCGGGGGTGACGCCGCGGACGTCCTTGCCGAGCTCCTTGCTGAACTTCTGGAGGAAGTGGGTGATCAGCAGCGGGATGTCCTCGCGGCGCTCCCGCAGCGGCGGCAGGTGGATGGGCAGGACGTTGAGGCGGTAGAAGAGGTCCTCGCGCATCACGCCCTCTTTGACCGCCGACTCGAGGTCGCGGTTCGAGGCGGCAATGAGCCGCACGTCGGTCTTGAGGTCCTTGGTGTCGCCGACGCGCCGGATCTCGCGCACCTGGATCGCCCGCAGGAGCTTGACCTGGAGGAGCGCCGGGATCTCGGTGATCTCGTCGAGGAACAGCGTGCCGCCTTCGGCCGCCGAGAACAGGCCGACCTTGTTGGCCACCGCGCCCGTGAACGCGCCCTTGACATGGCCGAACAGCTCGGACTCCATGAGCCCCTCGGGGATCGCCCCGCAGTTGACGGACACGAAGGGCTTGTCGCGGCGGTGGCTGTTGAAATGGATCGCGCGGGCCACCAGCTCCTTGCCGGTGCCGCTCTCGCCCGTGACCATCACCGTCGATGGGCTGTCCGCGATCTTCCGGATGGTGTCGAAGATCTCCACCATCCGGGCGCTCTTGCCGGTGATGTTCTCGAAGCGGTGCTGGGTCTCGAGCTGCTTGCGCAGGTACTGGTTCTCGTCGCGCAGCCGCTTCCGCTCCAGCGCGTTCTTGATGATCAGGTTGACTTCGTCGAGCTTGAACGGCTTGGTGATGTAGTCGTAGGCCCCGAGCTTCATGGCCTCGACGGCGGTCTCCGTGGAGGCGACGGCGGTGACCATGATCACCGCCGTGTCCGGGGAGGCTTCCTTGGCCGAGCGCAGCACCTGCAGGCCGTCCACCTTGGGCATGCGCAGGTCCGTGATGATCGCGTCGAAGGGATCGCGGCGGATGGCCTCGACGGCCGCCTCGCCCCCTTCGGCGAGGGTGACCTCGTAGCCCGCCTTCTGCAGGGTGATGGCGAGGAGGTCCCGCATGCTCTTCTCGTCGTCGACCACCAGCACGCGTGTCGCGGTCATGAGTGCTCCGCCAGATTGCCCCAAGGGCCTCTGGATTTCAAGGCTGCGCTAGCAGGCCGCTGAAAAAGGCCCATCTGCTTCGTTGGCTCGGTCGCCGCCGCCCTCAACGTACAGCAAGTACGCCTCGGGCAGCGGCCTCCCTCGCCGCCTCGCATCTGGACCTTCTTGATCGGCCTGGATGCTTTTCAGCATCCACCTAGCTCCGGCCGGTCCCGTCGCCGGCGGGGAGGGTCAACGTGAACGTCGTGCCTTCGCCGACGTGGCTCTGGACCTCGATCTGGCCGCCATGCTCTTCCAGCACCCGATAGACCAGGGCCAGGCCGATGCCGCTGCCCTCCGGTTTCGTCGAGAAGAACGGCTCGAAGATGTGGGGCAGGTCGGCATCCGGAATGCCGATGCCCGTGTCCGAGATCCAGATCTTCAGCCGCGCGCCTCGTGGTCCCGGCACATGACGGGCGCCCACGCGCATTTCGCCGCCCTCGGGCATGGACTGGACGGCGTTGAGGCAGAGGTTCCAGACGGCCTGCCGCATCCGCTGGGGGTCGGCCCGGGTCGGCAGCGCCTCCCCGTACTCGCGGGTGACCTTGAGATCGGCGGGCAGCGAGCGGTGCTCGACGAGCAGCAGCACCTCGTCGAGGATCTCGGCCATGTTGACGTCGAGCGGGGAGAGCGGGGAGGGGCGGGCGTACTCAAGGAAATCGCCGACGATGTGGTTGAGCCGCTCCGACTCGCGCAGCACGATCTCCACGAGGCGGCTGCGCGCGGCGTCGGGCGGCAGCTCCCGGGTCAGGGCCTCGATCGCCCCCGACATGGAAGCGAGCGGGTTGCGGATCTCGTGGGCCATGTTCGCGGACAGCCGCCCCACGGCGGCCAGGCGGTCGGCTTGGCGCATCCGCTGCTCCATCTGCTTGATCGACGAGAGGTCCTGACAGACGCCGATGAGCCCGACGACCTCGCCCTGTCCCGACCGCAGCGACCAGAACGAGATGCCGACGGGCACCTGATGGCCATCGCGCCGGCGCAGCAGGAACTCGTGACGGGGGGCATGGCCCTCCTCGTCGGTCACCGCGGCCCGGACCGCGCCCAGGTCCACGCCATCGCCGAAGATCATCTCCCACGACTCACCCAGGGCGTCCTGCCGGCTCACGCCGGTGATGGATTCGGCGGCCCGATTGAAGGCCGTGACGCGGCTCTGGGGGTCGACGGCCACGAGCCCGGAGCCCACGGACTCGAAGATCAGATCGCGGAAGGCCTGGACATCGGAGAGGTACTGGCGCTGGGCCTCGAGATAGTGCTGGAGCTGATGATACCGCTCCGCCAGCGAACCGGTCACGATGGCGACCACCATGAGCACGCCGCCGTTGAGGAAGACGGTGAGAATCTCGACCGCCGTGGTCTCAGTGGGCTCGCCCGACTGCAGGAACGGCACGATCGTCTTTCCCAGCACGAGCCCGAGGTAGAGCAGGCTCGACAGGGCCGCCATGGCCAGTCCGCCCGTGCGGGACAGCACGAAGCACGCCGCGACCACCGACACCACGTAGGCCGGGATGAATATCGACTGGGGGCCTCCGCTGGCCGCCACGATGGCCGTGACCAGGACGGAGTCGAGCGAGAGCTGGAGCCACGCGAAGCGGTAGAGCGACCGGGTGCGCCCGGCCGCCAGCGGCAGGATCAGGCAGGCCAGCGCCGTGCCCAGCACGGCCAGGAGCAGGGGGCCGAAGGGGTAGGGGAAGGCCTCCGCGTACCGGAACAGGCCCGCGACCACCACGACGATGGTGGCGGCCAGCAGGCGCGCGCGGTTCAGCCCCCACAGCGAGCTCCGGAGCGCCGGTTCGGGCTGAGCCACCGGAGTGCCGGGCTTACTTGACCAAGGTGACCAGGCGGAAGATCGGCAGGTACATGGCGACCACGAGCCCGCCGATGATCACGCCCAGGAACACGATCATGATCGGCTCGAGCAGCGAGGTCAGCGTGCTGACCGCCGTGTCCACCTCGTCGTCGTAGAAGTCCGCGATCTTGGCCAGCATGGCGTCGAGCGCCCCCGTCTGCTCGCCCACCGAGATCATCTGGATGACCATGGGCGGGAACACCCCGGAGATCCGAAGGGGGTCGGCCAGCGTCTTGCCCTCGGTGACCGCGGTCCGGCACTGCAGCACGGCCTTCTCCACGACCTTGTTCCCGGCGGTGCGGGCCGTGATCCGGAGCCCCTCGAGGATCGGCACGCCGGACTGCACCAGGGTGCCGAGAGTGCGCGTGAAGCGGGCCACCGCGACCTTCCGGATCAGCATTCCCATCACCGGGACCTTGAGCAGCAGCGCGTCGATGGTGGAGCGGCCGTTCTCCGTCCGGTAGTAGGAGCGCAGGGCGATGAAGCCGCCGATGACCGCCGCGACGATGATGAGGATGTAGCCGCGCACGAACTCCGAGAGCCAGAGCACGACCTTGGTCGGCAGCGGCAGCTCGGCGCCCAGGTCGCGGAACATGGTTGCGAAGGTCGGGATGACGAAGGTGAGCATGAAGACCACGACCAGGAACGCCACGCCGATGATGCTGGCCGGGTAGACCATGGCGGACTTGACCTTGCGCTTCAGGGCGGCCGCCTTCTCGATGTACACGGCCAGGCGCTGGAGCACGATGTCGAGAATACCGCCCGTCTCCCCCACCTCCACCAGGTTGGTGAACAGATCGTCGAAGGTCCGCGGGTGCTTCCGGAGCGAATCGGCGAGCGTCGCGCCCGACTCGACGGAGCGGGCGACCTGGCCGGTCACGCCGCGCAGGTTCTTGGACTCACTCTGCTCAGCCAGCACGTTCAGGCACTGGACCAGCGGCAGGCCCGCGTCGATCATCGTGGAGAACTGGCGGGTGAAGACGGCCATCTCCTTGTCCTTGACCTTGGAGCCCAGCTTCAGGGGCGTCTTGCCGCCCGCCTTCTCGTTGATCTTCGTGACGAGAATGGCCCGCTTGCGCAGCTCGCCCACGGCCGAGGTGCGGTCCGGCGCCTCGATCTCGCCACTCTGAACGCCCGCGGCCCCCCTTCCCTGGTACGTGAAAACCGGCATGGCCCGTTCCCTCCTTACCCCAGGCGCCTAGCGCCGTCCGAACGGCGTCCCGCCGGCAGCGGCCGCGGGCGTGGACGCCGACGTGGAGAAGGCGCTGAGCAGCTGGGACAGCTCCTCGGGAAGCATGCTGCGGTTGAGCGCCTCCTCCCGGCTGATCTTGCGCTTCAACACGAGGTCCGAGAGCGACTGGTTCATCGTCTGCATGCCGAACTTCTGCCCCGCCTGCATGGCCGAGTAGATCTGGTGGATCTTTTCCTCGCGGATGAGGTTGCGGATCGCGGGGGTGGTCACCATGATCTCCAGCGCCATCACGCGGCCCCGGCCGTCCGAGGTGGGGATGAGCTGCTGCGAGAGCACGCCCTCGAGGACGAGCGAGAGCTGGGCGCGCACCTGGCCCTGCTGGCTGGTCGGGAAGACGTCGATGATGCGGTTGATGGTCTGGGCGCAGGAGTTCGTGTGCAGGGTGGCGAGGGTCAGGTGGCCCGTCTCGGCGATGGTCAGCGCGGCGGCGATCGTCTCCAGGTCACGCATCTCACCCACCAGCACGATGTCAGGGTCCTGGCGCAGGATGTACTTGAGGGCGTTCTTGAAGGATTGCGTGTCCGAGAACACCTCGCGCTGATTGACCAGGCACTTCTTGTGGTGGTGAACGAACTCGATCGGATCCTCGATGGTCATGATGTGTTCGCTGCGCTCCGAGTTGATCTTGTCCATCATGGCCGCGAGGGTGGTGGATTTCCCGGAGCCGGTTGGGCCGGTGACCAGGACCAGGCCCTTCGGCCGCTCGGCCAGCTGCTCGACGACCGGCGGGAGCCCCAGCTCGTTGAAGCCCCGGATCTTGATGGGGATGACCCGGATCGCGCACCCCACCGCGCCGCGCTGCCTGAAGACATTGCAGCGGAAGCGGGCGAGCCCCTGGATCCCGAATGACAGATCGAGCTCGTTCTCCTCCTCGAACTTCTGCTTCTGCCCTTCGTTGAGGACGCTGTAGGCCAGCCGCTGGGTGTCCTGGGGCGTGAGCTGCTCGAACTGGGTGAGGGGTGTGAGCTTTCCGTGCAACCTGATCTGCGGGTAAGTCCCCGTCGTGATGTGCAGGTCGGAGGCTCCCCGCTCGATCATGATGGTGAGCAGGTCATGCATCGTCGCGGCCATGGCGTGTCTTTCGTCCTCCCTGGGGACCGAGCCTCATACCGCCCCGGCCCCTCCGTAGTATGGCCCCACCAGGGGCCCAGAGGTCATGCTGGATTTGTGCCATTCTAGCCCGCCCCGGCGCCGGGACCGCGCTTTTGCGGTGGGAAGGGCTGGAACCTGCCACTACAGAAGGGGGGTCCCGCGAGGGAGACTACCGGGGCCGGGTCAAACTCTGGCTGGCTCTCCGGTCCCGACCGCGAGCCCAACTGTCTATTTGGCGCCGCCCAGCCTCTTGAGGGTCTCGGTGAAGGCCTTGAGGGCTTCGTCCTGGTAGACGACGAAGAGCACCTTCTGCAGGCTCGAGTTGCCCGCCTTGAGATGCTCCACCACGGTGGAGAGCATCGCCTCGGCCGACTTCTCGGGCGGCACGCCGCCCACGCCGCTGCCGAGGGCGGGGAAGGCGATCGATGCCATCTTGTGCTTCTCGGCGATCGCGAGAGAGGACTTGGTGGCCGCGAGGATCTTCTGCGGATCGGTCTTCAGGTCCTTGCCCATCGTCGCGGCGTGGATGACGTGGTTGGCTGGAAGGTTGCCGGCCACGGTGAGAACGGCCTCGCCCACCTCGATGGGGCCCTGGCGCATGGCATCTTCCTCGATCACCACGCCGCCCTTGCGCTTCATGGCTCCGGCGACGCCCGCGCCCATCCAGAGCTCGGCGTTCGCCGCATTGACAACCGCGTCCACCTCGGCGTCGGTGATGTCGCCACGCTCGACGGCGATCGTGGCCTTGCCGATCTTGACCTTCATCGCCCTGGCTCCGGGTGGCTGGGATCCCGACGCTCGCGCGCCTTCACCGCTTCCCAAGCCCGGTCCAGCTCCTCGGCGGATGTCCCGTCGATCGTGCGACCTCCGGCCCTCATGTCAGCCTCTACCTCCGCGAAGCGTCGGGTGAACTTGTCGGCGGCACGCCGCAGGCAATCCTCGGCGTCGATCCCCTGCAGACGCGCCACGTTGACCATGGAGAACAGCAGATCGCCCAGCTCGTCCTCGATGCGCTTCTCGTCGCCGCGGGCGATGGCTTCGTCGAGCTCGGCGACCTCTTCCCGCGTCTTCTTCCACGCCTCCTGCCAGGCGCTCCAGTCGAAGCCCACGCGAGCGGCCTTGGCCTGCAGCCGCTGGGCCCGCAGCAGGGCGGGCAGGGTACGAGGCACGCCGTCCAGCGCCGAGCGCGGACCATCGGCCCGGCCGCCCTCGTCGTGCTTGATGCGCTCCCACTGCGCCAGCGCCTCGCGGGCATCGGCTACGGCGCGGCCACCGAAGACGTGCGGGTGGCGGCGGGTCATCTTGTCGGAGAGCTGGTCCAGCACCTCGGCGATTGTGAATTCGTTCCGCTCACTGGCAACCTGGCAATGGAAGACGACCTGAAAGAGCAGGTCCCCGAGCTCTTCGATGAGGTGGTCCCGGCTGCCCTCGTCGATGGCCTGAATGACCTCGTAGGCCTCCTCGATCAGGTACGGCTTGAGGGATTCGCGGGTCTGCGCGCGATCCCAAGGGCAGCCGGCCTCGCCCCTGAGACGGGCCATGATGGAGAGCAGGGACTCGAAGCGGGTGCCGGGGGAGTCAGCCATGAGGAATCCAGGGAACGCACGGGCATTATACACAAGGGACCGCGCTCCTTGAAGGTCCCGGAAGCGCGTGCTACCCTCCGCGCGTACTTGGAAAGGATGCGAATGGCAGACGAGGAAACCTTCCGGGTCACCGATCGACGGGGCCGTGGGCGAGAGGCCGAGCCGCCCGAGCCGGCGGCTGCCCCCGCCCCTCCTCGATCCGAGCCTCCGCGCGTGGAGCCCCGCCGTGCTTCCGCCGAGGCGCCGCCGTCGGGCCCGCCGTCCCAGGATCTGAGCGGACTGTTCGTCATGTTCGCCAGCACCGCGCTGGTCAGCCTGGGCGCGGCACCCGACCCCATGACCGGCGAGCGGCGCGTGGATCTGGACGAGGCCCGAGGCGCCATCGACGTCTTGCTCCTGCTCCGCGACAAGACTCGCGGGAACCGGACCGAACAGGAGAGCCGTCTGCTCGAGGAGATTCTCTACGACCTGCAGCTGCGGTTCGTCAAGGCCGCAGGCGGCGGGCCTAGCGCGTCCTGATCACCACCTGGCCTTCATCGATGTCCACGCTTTCGACGTTCGGCGGGACCTGCCAGCGCAGCAGGTAGACGCTGGACGGCCCCATCATGATCGTCAGGAGCCAGCTGCTCACGGGCTGCTTGCCCAGCGCGAAATCGCTGACCACGAACTTGGCGTAACGGGCGGCGCCGCCGCCGAGCCCGCTTTCCACGCTGATTCGTCCGCGCACCGTCACCCAGACAGGCTGGTTCATCCGCTCCTCCGGAAGAAAGGGCACGAGCTGGGCGAACGGCGGTCCCTGGAGCAGATTGCGCAGCGGCGTCCGACCCTGGATCAGCATCTCGCGCTTCAGGAATCGCGCTCCGAGAGGAGAGAGCGGCAGGCCCGCGTTCTGCTCCAGGTGCCGTGCCAGGAAGGCCGTGACCTCGCGGTCGGTCAGCACAATCGGATCCTGACGGCTCGAGCGCCCCGACTCCCGCTGGACGACCTCAAAGAGCTTCTGTTGGGCTGCGAATCCGTCGCTCCGGCTGAAGGGGGTCGGGATGAAATCGGGCGTCCCATAGATGTTGCCGGACATGAAGAGGACGCCCGCCACACCCAGAACGGTCGCCAGGATGATGAAGATGACAAGGACAAGGCAGCCCAGGCAGCCTAGCCTCATGGTCCGACGCTAGCACCCACCGGCCAACTCAGTCAAAATT
>DASSSH010000010.1:0-3824 GCA_035708525.1 Candidatus Methylomirabilota bacterium | reverse complement strand
GGGGGCTGCATCCCCCGGTCCCGTTTCCTCATCTGATAGGATAGGTGTCGGCCCAGCCCGCGGCGGGTCCCGTCTCACCGGGGTGGGCCGAACCCGCGAATGAGCCATGAGCGAGCAGCCGGCATCGTCAACTGAGCTGAGATCCCTGCTGGCCAAGGGCAGGGAAGGCTTTCCCTTCGCCTGCGAGTTCAGCTTGGCCCCGCTGGTCCGGTTCTGGGAGCAGGCCGCCCGCGAGGCCTCCGCTCAGGGAGCGATCGCCCGCGCCCTCCAGGAGCGCCTGCGCCAGGCGCCCGCGCTGGCCCAGCCCCTGCTCGATCCGGCCGAGCTCGACCCGCATCGGGATCTGCTGGCGGCCTTGATGACCGCCATCTTTCCACCCGCGTCGTGGGAGAGCGATTTCGGAGCCGCGGTGTTCCCCTTCTACCCGCAGGGCTTCTACGCAACGCCGTCCTTCCTGCGCCTCCTGCTGGCGCCCGACGGCGTGCCGCGCGGTCGGGTCAACGTCGACCACGAGGCCCTGATCCGGCTGCGAACGCTCAACGCCTACTCGCTCATCCTGAAGCGGCTCTACGACATCGACATGGCCGTGCATCAGCCGCTGGTGTTCACCCTGGCGGATCCCGAGACGGGGCTCGACCGTCACTTCAAGACCCAGTTCGACATGCGGTTCCTCGACGTCGAGACCGACGGGCCGGCGCCGGTCCTTTCGACGGAGGCCCGCCGGCACCTCCAGTCGCGGATCACCGACCTCGGCGTGCTCCAGGAGCTGCTCCCACCAGCCCGGTTCCGCTTCCGCGGGTTTTCCGTGATGAAGGAGGTCGAGATCACGGATCAGGAAGTGATCTCGGCGCTGAAGCGTGACCTCATCGACAAGGAATCCATCGTCTCGACCGCGCGATTCACGGCCCTCCAGGAGAAGCTCCGGACGCTGTTCCGCCGCCCGCAGCTCTACCTCGCCCTCGCGGCGATCGACGGCGATCGCGTGCTCAAGCTGAACTCGGGCGCGCGGCTCGAGCACGCGTGCATCTTCGCGGACTCGATCCACCACAAGACCTCGGACTTCTCCGGCTCCATCTTCGAGCGGGCGGTGCTGGAGCGCCGGCCGCTCTTCATCGCGGACCTGGAGACGTGGCCGGGGCGCACCCGGGTGGAAGAGTCGATCCTCGAGCACGGCGCGCGCAGTGTCATCGTGGCGCCCCTCGTGTACCAGGATGCCGTGATCGGCACGCTCGAGCTGCTCTCGCCCACCCCGGGGGACCTCGACGCGACCCACGGGCCGAGGCTCGATGAGATCCTGCCGCTGTTCGCCATGGCCGTGAAGCGGAGCGTGGACGAGCTGAACGCGCGCCTGCAGGCGCAGATCAAGGACAAGTTCACGGCCATTCATCCGGTGGTCGAATGGCGCTTCCGGAAGGCCGTGCTGGACAGCATGGACCGGCGGGCGGTCGCGGGCGAGGCCGGGCCCGGCGAGATCGCGCCCATCGTCTTCCGCGAGGTGCATCCGCTCTATGCGCTGTCGGACATCCGCGGCTCGTCGACCCACCGCGCCTGGGCGATCCAGGCCGACCTGCTGGCCCAGCTCGGCCTGGCCCGGGACGTGCTCCGCACCGCCTACGAGGCGCGGCGCCTGCCCATCCTGGACCAGATGACTCATCGCATCGATGGTGCGGCCGGCGAGCTCGAGGTGACGCTGCGCTCGGGGGACGAGCTGGCGTTGATCGGCTTCCTCCGCCGCGAGATCGAGCCGCTGTTCGACCATCTGGGCACGTTCGGACCTGAGGTGCGCGAGCGCATCGACGCGTACCGGAGCGCGCTGGACCCGCAGCTCGGCGCACTCTACCGCCGGCGCAAGGCCTTCGAGGAGAGTCTGACGCTCATCACCGACGCGGTCTCCGCGTACCTGGACATGGAAGAGCAGGCCGCGCAGGCCATGTTCCCGCATTACTTCGAGAAGCAGCGCACGGACGGCGTGGACTACAGCATCTACGTGGGCGCCTCGCTGCTCGAGGACGGGCGCTACGATCCCCTGTACCTGCGGAACCTGCGGCTCTGGCAGCTCATGGTGGCCTGCGGCGCGGCGATCCGCGCCGACCGGCTCAAGGAGCGCCTGGAGGTGCCGCTCGAGGTGACCAACCTCATCCTCGTCCAGCACGCCCCGCTCTCCATCCGCTTCCGCTTCGACGAGAAGCGCTTCGACGTGGACGGGGCCTACAACGTCCGCTACGAGATCATCAAGAAGCGGATCGACAAGGCCGTCGTCAACGGCACGAGCGAGCGGCTGACCCAGCCGGCCAAGATCGCCATCGTGTACTCGCAGAACCGCGAGGCGGCCGAGTACCGTGACTACATCGGCTACCTGCAGAAGCTGGGCTATCTCACACGGGAGATCGAGGAGCTGGAGCTGGAGGAGCTGCAGGGCGTGCCTGGCCTGCGCGCGCTGCGGGTCAGCGTCGACCTGGCGAACGCCCGCGTGGACGCGACGGCGGCGCTAGGCACGGATGCCTCTCGGCTCGGCTCGGCTGCCCGCGGGTAGCCCCGCCGCCCGCCCGTTTCAGACGCGTGACGCAACACGGCCGGCGGGACCTCCGCCGGCCGTTGTCCGTTCGGACGCCGCTGACGGTTACCTCTTGCCGGCGTCGAAGATCTCGCCGAAGAGCACCCAGCGCTCGCCGTCGAACTTGGCCAGCTGCTCCTGCTCGATCGGGTAGAAGTCGGTGGGGCTCGTGTTGACCTTGATGCCCGGCAGCAGCATCGGCAGCTCGAGGTTCTTGACGCTGGCGGCCTGCTTCATCACATTCGCGCGCGACAGGTCGTTGCCGCACTGCTTGAGCACGTGTGCCTTGGTCTGGGCCACCGCATAGCCGTAGACGTTGAAGCCGTCCTCGACGTTGCCCTCAGGGTAGTACTTCTTCATCCAGGCGAGCCAGTCCTTGAAGCCCTGGTCGTTCTTCCACTGGGGATCGGTCGGATCCTTGAGGTAGAGCGTCGTGATCAGGCCCTTGGAGGCCTCGATCCCCGCCACCTTGAGGACGGCGCTCACCGACGAGGACACGTTGTTGAGGAAGTGGGTGGGCTTCCAGCCGATGTCGTGGGCCTTCTTGATGGCCTGGGTCGCGAACTTCGGGATCGTGATGTTGAAGAAGACGTTGGCGCCGCTGTTCTTCAGGTTGACGATCTGGCTGTCCACCGTGGCGTCGGTCGCCTCGTAGCTCTGCTCCATGACGATGAGCTTCTTGGCGGTGTCGCCGAGGCCGTCCTTGAAGCCCTTGAGGTAGTCCTTCCCGTAGTCGTCGTTCTGGTAGAGGATGCCGACCTTGGCGTTGGGGATGTTCTTGAGGATGTACTGGGCGTAGATCTTGCCCTCGACCTGGTAGTTCGGCTGCCAGCCCATGGTCCAGGGGAAATTCTTTGGATCGCCCCACTTGGTGGCGCCCGTGGCCACGAAGAGGTGCGGCACCTTCTCCTCGTTCATGTACTTGTGGATGGCGCTGTTGGGCGGCGTCCCCAGGGTATTGAAGAGCAGCAGCACCTGGTCCGACTCGACCAGCTTGCGCGCCATCTCGACGGTCTTGGGCGGGCTGTAGCCGTCGTCGTAGGTGATGAAGTTGATCTTCCGCCCGTTGATGCCGCCCTCGTCGTTGACCTTCTTGAAATACGCGCCGATGGCCTTGCCGATGGTGCCGTAGGCCGACGCGCCGCCGCTATAGGGGTTGGTGTGGCCGATCTTGATCTCGGTGGCGGTCACTCCGGGGTCGGCCGCCAGCGCGGCCACGGGCAGCGCCAGCCCCAGAGCGAGGACAAGAGCGAGGATGCGCAGTCTGCCG
>DASSSH010000009.1:0-2333 GCA_035708525.1 Candidatus Methylomirabilota bacterium | reverse complement strand
CCACCAGGCCGGATTTCGTCTGGGTACCTGGACATTGGGCACCACGAGCCGGTGGATATGTGTGGATCGAGGGACACTGGCGGGGCCGGTAGTCTGCGCTGAGTAAGACGCTCGCTCCCGACATGTCCAGATCCGCGGGCGGGCGCTGGCGCCCGGACGGACGCTCAGGAGGCTAGCGGCTAGCGTCGGGTGGCGGAGGCGGCGGCGATCCCGCAGGCGGAGGAGGAATTCCCGGCGGGAGCGGAGTCGAAGCCGGAGGCGGTGGAGGAGGCGGAGGCGGCGCCGAGTACGCCGGCTGAGAGCCGCGAGCCACCGGAACCTGATTGCCCTTCGCGTACATGCACTGCGTGTACGCCATGTCGTAGCGGCGCTGCACGGAGATCCCGGCGCCATAGGCGTTGCTCGCACCCACGGCGCTGCCCCCGAGAAGCCCGGCGCCGGCGCCCACGGCCGCACCGGTCGCGGGAGCGCCAGCCGCGGCGCCGATCGCAGCCCCGGCTGCGGCTCCGATCAGAGTCCCAACGGCCGCCCCGGTCACCGTGCTCTGAGTCGCGGCCTGTCCTGGCGATATTCCGGTTTGCTGCGCCGCCCACTGGCGGCAGACGGCGTCATCGTACTGGAACTGCTCGAAGCTCTTCCCGCTGCCGGGCAAGACCATCACGCTTGGCCCGGTCACGGTCGCGCATGCCGAGAGCAGCAGAGACGCGACGACTGGAAGGGCGACGATCGACTTGGTCACTGGGGTCTCGCCGGAACTTTCGTCCAGGGCTCAGGGCAGGACTGGACGTTCGGGTAATACCCCTTCGCACTCTGACAGTAATACCAGTAGCTCGGCTCGGCCGGGGGCGGAGGCGGAGTCGGCTGCTGGACGTACACCGGCGGCTGCTCGACCACGACCGTCGGCGGCGGATAGTAGTAGTAGGGCGGCGGGTAGTACCAGTACGGATAAGGACCCCAGTAGGGGCCGACCCCGATGAAGACGCCGCCTCGCACACGATGGGCGAAGGCCGGGGCCACGGTGAAGACCAGCAAGCCGATCACCAGCAGTGAGACGATCGCTGACTTCCTCATCGCCGCCTCCTTGGACGGGTCATGCCCACACCGTATGTACTATACCGCCAAAATACTCCGCTGGGACCCCCGGCCTGCCAGACCCTGCGGCGCCACCTCTCGGCCCGGATCGGCTCGGGCCGACCGTGCGAAAAGATTGGGGATTTCGAGGAAATCTCGCATGCTTGGCCGCCGTCCGTATACTTGAGGACCCTATGGGATATCTTCTGCCGAGGCTGATGGCGGTCGGGGGGCGGGCCGTCATGCTGCCCATCCTGGTCGCAAGCCTCGTGCTCCTTCCTCAAGCGCCAAGCTCGGCTCAGAGACTTCCCGTCTCACCGCAATCCGTCGGCGGTTCACAGGGCCGGGGAGCAGGCCAGGCGTCCGCAGCGGTCGGGAAGCAGACCGCCGAGCTTCTCGCCGCTCTCAAAGAATATCGCCAGAGCCTGGAACGCCTGCTGGCGCTGCAGGAGCAAGCGCTCGCGAGCGCCGCCGACCGGCGGGAGCAGCGGCGCGATCTCTACGAGCGCGGCCTCATTTCCCGGCGCGAGTTCGAGGAGAGCGAGCGGGCCGCCGCAGCTGCCAGGCAGAGCGTCGAGGAGACCCGGCGGGCCATCGAGGCCGCCGACCACGCGACGGTCGAAGCCAGGACGGCGGGAACCCTGGCCACGCTCTCACCGCTTCCGCCGGGCGGCTATCAGCGGACCGCCGCGCTGATCCGGTACAACGGTCCGGTCCGCTGGTCACTTCGCACCGATACGCGCAGGCTGCAGCAGTTCTTCGTTGCCCGATTCGGCCGGCCCCTGCCGGTGAGCGCCTTCGGCCAGACGCCGTTGCACGACCGGATGGGCTTCGACCACCACGACGCGCTCGACGTCGCCGTCCACCCCGATAGTCCGGAAGGGCGGGCGCTGATGGACTATCTTCGCAGTGCGGGCATCCCCTTCATCGCTGCCTGGGGGGCCGTCCCAGGTTCGACCTCGGGCGCGCATATCCACGTGGGGCAACCGTCGCCGCGAGTCGCCGCCCACAAGTAGGCCGGTCGCTGGGCCGGACCGCGCCGAGTGGGCCGAGAAACGCCCTTGTACTCGGCATCCTCTGGTATAAGATGGCGCGCGTATGCTGCGCGTGCGCGTGGCCCTCGGGCTCGTGCTGGCCCTCCTCGCCGCAAGCAGCGCCATCGCGGGGCCGCCCACCGACCAGCTGCGACAGTCGATCGACACGGTCCTGAAGATCCTCGCGGATCCCGAGCTCAAGAAAGAGGCGAAGACCGGGGAGCGCCG
>DASSSH010000008.1:0-4917 GCA_035708525.1 Candidatus Methylomirabilota bacterium | reverse complement strand
TCAACATCCGCATCTACGAGGGACACGGCAAGGAGCGCAAGGACGAGATTGCCCGGCGCGTCACCGATGCCATCTGCGAGGTGACCAAGCTGCCGCGAGAGGCTATCTGGGTGGTCATCGAGGACATCGACCCACCCAACTGGTACGTCGCGGGCAAGCCCGGCGAGCGGATGAAGACGTGAGCGTGGAGATCCGCGATTCCCGGTTCGGCGACATCGTCGGAAGGGAGGTCACGTTCGAGCCGATCGCCACCGGGTGCCTCTTCACCGAGGGGCCCCTCTGGCATCCCCACGGGCGCTTCCTCCTGTGGAGCGACATGCCCGGCGACCACATGCGGCGCTGGTCGGCGCAGGACGGTGTCACGACCTTCCGCAAGCCGTGCAACATGTCCAACGGGCTCACCTATGACCGGCAGGGGCGGCTGCTGGCCTGCGAGCACGCGACGAGCCAGGTCACACGCACGGAAGTCGACGGGCGCATCGTCGCCCTGGCCACCCACTACCAGGACAAGCAGCTCAACAGTCCCAACGACATCGTCTGCGGTCCCGACGGGGGCATCTACTTCAGCGATCCCCCGTACGGCCGTGCCGAGTTCTACGGGATGCCCCGGCCTCAGGAGCTGGATTTCCAGGGCGTGTACCGCGTGGGGCCCGATCCCCGGCACCCGGTGCTGCTGGTGGACGACTTCGACCGCCCGAACGGCTTGTGCTTCTCGCTGGACGGTCGGCGGCTCTTCATCAACGACACCGCCCGGCAGCACATCCGCGTCTTCGATGTGCGCGCCGACGGGACGCTCTCGGGCGGCAAGGTCTGGGCCGAGACCCGAGGCTCCGGGCCCGGGGCGCCCGACGGGATGAAGATCGACTCAGCGGGTAACGTCTACTGCTGCGGGCCGGGCGGGATCCACGTCTTCGCGGATGACGCGGTCTGCCTCGGCGTGATCCAGGCGCCCGAGCACACCGCCAACATGGCGTGGGGTGACTCGGACTACCGAAGCCTCTACATCACGGCGTCCACCTCAGTCTACCGAATCCGGGTCACGGTGCCCGGGCGGCCGGTCTGGTGACGGCGCCCGACCGCAAGGTAGACGGCCCGATGCACGTGAGATCCGCCGCCGGCGCCGAGCTCGGCGTGGGCCTGCTCGGCACATGACCCGACCCAACCGTCTTCATCAAGGAGGTTTGACTATGACGCGCATCCTGACCCTGCTGCTGGCCCTCACGCTGGCGGCGCCGCTCGCCGCCGAGGCCCAGAAGCCGATCAAGGTCGGCTTCCCGATGATCCTCTCGGGCCCCGGAGCGCTGTTCGGCGAGCCCGCGCTCAAGGGCGCCCAGATGTTTGTGGAGGAGATCAACGCCAAGGGCGGCGTGCTCGGGCGGAAGCTCGAGCTCGTGCCGCGGGACACCAAGGGCAACGCGGACGAGGCCGTGCGCGTGTCCCGCGAGCTGGTCCTCAAGGAGAACGTGGACTTCCTGGTGGGCACGCTCACCTCGGCCGAGGGGCCCGCGGTCTCCGTGGTGGCCAAGGAGAACAAGATCGTCTTCATCGCGCCCATCCCCAAGACCGACCAGCTCACGGCGGCAGACAAGCTCCACCCCTACGTCTTCCGCGTAGCGGCCACCACCACCATGGAGGGGCGCAGCGCCGCAGAGATCGTGGCCAAGTGGCCCGTGACCCGCGTCGCCACCATCGGGCCGGACTACGCCTACGGCCAGGACGTGACCCGCGCCTTCGTCGAGTACCTGAAGAAGATCAAGCCCAGCGTCCAGATCGTGGACCAGCAGTGGCCGAAGCTCGGCGAGGCGGATTACACCCCGTTCATCAACGCCCAGATGGCCAAGAAGCCCGAGGCGGTGTTCTCCTCCCTCTGGGGCGGCCACTTCGTGACCTTCGCCAAGCAGGCCAAGCCCCTGGGTTACTTCGAGGCCATCAAGTACAACATGATGGAAGTCGCCGAGGGCGGCTCCCCCGAGTCCACCAAGGCGCTGGGCGCCGAGTACCCGGTGGGAATCTGGAGCAATTCCTACGATGCGTTCTACTGGGAGGACGGGCCCCCGGCCCACAAGGAGTACACGGCGCGGCTGGCCAAGTTCCTCAAGGACGAGTACCCCTCCTCCTGGGCCATCCAGGGCTACATGGGCATGCAGTTCCTGACCGAGGCCATCAAGAAGGCCGGCAGCATCGACTCGGACAAGGTCTCCAAGGCGCTCCTGGGCCTCACCGTGGACACTCCAGCGGGGAAGATCACGATCCGCGAGAAGGACCATCAGGCCAACCGGGGCCAGCTTTATGGCAAGACCGTGAAGGACCCGAAGTACCCCTTCCCCATCATGAAGCCTGTGACCTACATCGACCCAAGTAAGTTTATGGACTAGTCCCTCAGTCTCCCCTCACCCTCTCCCTCTCCCCCTGAGGGGGAGAGGGGCACCTTGAAACCCTCTCCCCTCTGGGGAGAGGGTGGGGTGAGGGGCCCGTTCCGATGCCGGACTTCTCGTTCATCTTCGCCCAGTCGCTGAGCGGCCTCACGGCCGCCATGTTCCTGTTCCTGATCGCCTCGGGACTGTCGCTCATCTTCGGCGTCCTCCGCGTCCTCAACTTCGCCCACGGCTCCTTCTACATGCTCGGCGCCTACGGCGCCTACCAGTTCGTCCAGTGGTTCGGCACGGGCCCGGGCCGCTTCTGGTGGGCAGTGCTGGCGGCGGCGCTCGCCGTCGCCGTCCTCGGGGGCGTGATCGAGCGGCTTCTCTTCCGGCACCTCTACGACAAGGAGGAGCTCTACCAGCTGCTGTTCACCTACGCGCTCGTGCTGATCCTGAGCGACGCGGCCAAGATCCTCTGGGGCACTCAGCAGAAGTCGGTCAGCCGCCCGCCCGGTCTCAGCGGCTCCTTCGATCTCTTCGGGGCGACCATCCCCTACTACAACCTCTTCATCCTGGTCCTGGGGCCCGCCATCGCGCTCGGCTTCTGGTGGATGCTGCACCGCACGCGGGCGGGCCGCCTCATTCGCGCCGCGGCGCTCGACCGCGAGACCCTGGGCGCGCTCGGCGTCAACGTGAGCCGGCTCTACATGGCGGTGTTCATGATCGGCTCCTTCCTGGGCGGGCTCGGCGGCGGGCTCGTGACGCCAGTCAAGAGCGTCGTGCCTGGGATGGACACCGAGATGATCGTGGAGGCCTTCATCGTGGTGGTGATCGGCGGGCTCGGGTCGTTCTGGGGGACCTTCCTCGGCGCGCTGATCTACGGCCAGGTCCTGTCCTTCGGGATCCTATTCATCCCGCGCTTCTCCATCTTCTCCGTGTTCGTCTTGATGGCCGCCGTGCTGATCATCCGCCCGTGGGGACTGCTGGGGAGGCCGCTCAAGTGACCCGGCGCATTCCCTGGGGCCTGCTGGTCCTCCTGGGCGCGGCCTTCGTGCCGGCGCTGGGCTCGCGCTTCTACACTTTCCTGGCCAACGACGTGGTGATCTTCGCCCTCTTCGCGACGAGCCTGAATCTCCTCGTGGGCTACACGGGCCTCGTGTCCTTCGGGCACGCGGCCTACTTCGGCGTGGGCGCCTACACCACCGGCATCCTCATGAAGAAGGCCGGCTGGTCCTTCCTCCTGGCTTTCCCGGCGGCGGGGATCGTGGCGGCGGCCTTCGCGCTGCTCTTCGGCTTCTTCTGCGTGCGCCTGACCCGGATCTACTTCGCCATGCTCACGCTGGCCTTCGCCCAGATCGTGTGGGCCATCTGTTTCAAGTGGAACGAGGTGACCGGCGGCGAGCAGGGCATGCCCGAGATCCCCTACCCCGACTTCGGCTGGGTCGAGCGCGTGGCGCAGGCGGTGCCGCTCCTCGGTGGCTACCGGACATCCGACTACTTCTACTTCACCACCCTGGGCCTGGTCGGAGTCTGCTTCTGGCTCCTCCGACGGATCGTGAGCTCGCCCTTTGGACGCATGCTCACGACGATCCGGGAGAACCCCGAGCGCGCCGAGTTCATCGGCGTCAACGTGCGGCGCTACGAGCTGGCCGCCTTCACCCTGGCCGGGACCTTCGCCGGCCTGGCCGGCGGACTCTTTGGCATTTTCAATCGCGGCGTGTTCCCCGACTTCGCCTACTGGAGCAAGTCCGCCGAGGTCTTGATCATGACGCTGCTGGGCGGCATGGGCGCCTTCTTCGGGCCGGCCGTGGGCGCCCTGGCGCTGCTCTGGCTCAACCAGCAGATCGTCTCCTACACCGAGTACTGGCCGCTGATCCTGGGCGCGATCCTGGTGATCCTCCTCTTCGTCTTCCCCGGCGGCATCGCCGGGGCCACGGGGGCGGCGTGGCGCCGGCTGGCCAGGAGGGCGCGGGGTGCTTGAGGTTCAGGGGCTGCGGAAGAGCTTCGACGGCTTCCAGGCCGTGGCGGGCGTGAGCCTCAGCGTGCCCGAGGGCGGCGTCAGCGCCATCATCGGCCCCAACGGCGCCGGAAAGACCACGCTCTTCAACCTGATCACGGGCCACCTGCGCCCCGACGCGGGCCAGGTCCTCTTCAAGGGGCGCGAGATCACGGGGATCCCGCCCCACGACCTCTGCCGGCTCGGCATGGGACGTTCCTTCCAGCGGACCAACATCTTCCCGCGGCTGACCGTCTTCGAGAACATCCAGGCGGCCTTCCTCTCCCATCGCGGGCGCGGCTGGAACCTCTTCACGCCCGTCGAGCGCCTCTACCGCGAGGAGACCGAGGGGCTGCTGGCGGCGGTCGGGCTGCTCGAGAAGGCTGGGGAAGTGTCGGGCTTTCTCTCCCACGGCAATCAGAAGCAGCTCGAGCTGGGCCTGGCCTTGGCATTGGAGCCCGAGATCCTGCTCCTGGACGAGCCCACGGCGGGGATGTCGGCCGCCGAGACGCGCGAGACCATCCGGCTCATCGAGCGCATCGCGCGCGAGCGCCACCTCAC
>DASSSH010000007.1:0-12519 GCA_035708525.1 Candidatus Methylomirabilota bacterium | reverse complement strand
CCCAATTCTTCGAGCGCGCGCGCAAGATCTTCCACCGGAAGACCATGGCCACCCGTGTGCCCGGCGTGGGGCTGCAGCGCTACACCTATGCGGATTACGCCGACCGCGTCTGCCGTCTGGCCGCCGCCCTCGGCACGCTCGGCCTCCAGAAGGGCGACCGGGTGGGCACCTTCGCGTGGAATTCCCACCGCCACATGGAGGTCTATTTCGCGGCGCCCCTGATGGGCATGGTGCTCCACACGGTCAATATCCGGCTGTCGGCCCAGGACCTGACCTACATCATCAACCACGCCGAGGACCAGGTCCTGATCCTGGACGCGAGCCTCTGGCCGATCATCGAGCCCATCCGGAAGGACCTCAAGAGCGTCAAGCACTTCATCGTCATGAAGGACTCGCCGGGCGCCCAGATCCCGCCCGGCACGCTGGACTACGATGCCCTGGTGGCCGACGCCAAGCCCGTCGAGACCTGGCCCAAGCTCGAGGAGACCGACGCGGCGGGCATGTGCTACACCTCGGGGACGACGGGGCACCCGAAGGGCGTCGTCTACACCCACCGGGGAATCTACCTCCACTGCTTCGCCTCCTCCACGGTGGACGTGCTCGGCATCTGCGAGCGCGACGTGATCCTCCACATCGTCCCCATGTTCCACGCCAACGCCTGGTGCGTGCCCTTCGCGGGCGTCATGAACGGCTCGACCCAGATCTTCGGCGGCCCCAATCCCCAGCCGCGCGACATCATCGAGATCGTGCACAACGAGAAGGTGACCCTGGTCGGAGCAGTGCCGACCGTGTGGATCGCGATCCAGGGCATTCTCGAGAAGGAGCCGCAGTGGGACATCTCCTCGATCCGCTGCATCCCTATCGGCGGCTCGGCGGCCCCCAAGAGCCTCCTGGAGCTGTTCGACAAGAAGTACGGCGCCTTCATGCTCCATGCCTGGGGCATGACCGAGATGACTCCACTCGGCACCGTGTGTCGCCCCCGGTCCTACATGGACGCCCTGCCAGAAGAGGAGCGCTACAACGTCCGCGCCAAGCAGGGCGCCCTGGTGGCGGGCGTGGACATGCGGATCGTGGATGACGCCGGCAAGGTGCAGCCCTGGGACGGCAAGAGCGTGGGTGAGATCCAGGTGCGCGGGCCATGGATCACCAGCGGCTATTACAACAACCCCGCCGGCGCTGCGCAGTTCACCGAGGACGGCTGGTTCCGCACCGGCGACGTGGCCACCATCGATCCCGAAGGTTACGTGCAGATCACCGACCGCACCAAGGACCTCATCAAGTCGGGTGGCGAGTGGATCTCGAGCGTGGATCTCGAGACCACCATCATGGGCCACCCCAAGGTGCTCGAGGCGGCCGTCATCGCCGTCCCCCACGAGAAGTGGCAGGAGCGGCCGTTGGCCTGCGTCGTGCCCAAGCCCGAGTTCAAGGACTCCCTCACCGCCCAGGAGATCTTCGACTACCTCGCCCCGCGCGTGGCCAAGTGGTGGCTGCCGGACGAGGTGACCTTCATCGAGGCCGTCCCCAAGACCAGCGTCGGCAAGTTCGACAAGAAGGTGCTGCGCGAGCGCTTCAAGAATTGGAAGCCCAAGCCGTAGGTGCCCGCATGATCCTGGGCGTGACGAAGGAGACGTTCCCCGGCGAGCGCCGGGTGGCCCTGGTCCCCGGCGTCCTGCCGGGCCTCGTCAAGGCGGGGCACGAGGTGCTCGTCGAGCCCAGCGCCGGCGAGGCCGCCTTCTACCCCGACCAGGCCTTCGTGGACAAGGGCGCGCGCATCGCCGCCTCGCGCGCCGAGGTCTTCGCCTCGGCAGGCGTGATCCTGCAGGTCCTGGCCCACGGCGCCAACGACAAGACGGGCCGCGCAGATCTGCCCCTGCTCAGGCGTGGCCAGGTGCTGGTGGGCTTCCTTCGCCCGCTCGGCTCCCCGGAGACCGTGCGCGAGATCGCGGCCACCGGGGCGACCGTCTACGCCGTGGAGCTCATTCCCCGGATCACGCGCGCCCAGAACATGGACGCGCTGTCTTCCATGGCCACCGTGGCGGGCTTCAAGGCCGTGCTGCTGGCGGCCGAGCAGCTGCCCCGGATGTTCCCCATGCTCACCACCGCCGCCGGCACGATCCCGCCCGCCCGCGTGCTCGTGGTGGGCGCGGGCGTCGCGGGGCTCCAGGCCATCGCCACCGCCCGGCGACTCGGCGCCGTGGTGTCGGCCTACGATGTGCGCCCGGCGGTGAAGGAGCAGGTGCAGAGCCTGGGCGCGCGCTTCGTGGAGCTGCCGCTCGAGACCGCGGGCGCCGAGGACCGGGGCGGCTACGCGCGGGCCCAGGACGAGGCCTTCTACCAGCGGCAGCGCGAGCTCATGGCGCGCGTGGTCGCCGAGAGCGACGTGGTCATCACCACGGCCGTGGTGCCGGGCCGCAAGGCTCCCGTGCTCATCACCGCCGACATGGTGCGCGGCATGACGCCGGGCTCCGTGATCATCGACATGGCGGCCGAGCGCGGGGGCAACTGCGAGCTGACACGGATGCACGAGACCATCGTTGAGCATGGCGTGACGCTCGTCGGTCCAGTGAACCTGGCCAGCAGCACGCCATATCACGCGAGCCAGATGTACGCGCGGAACCTGACGGCGCTCCTGCTCCACCTGACCAAGACGGGGCTGCCCGAGCCGAACCTGGAGGACGAGATTACGCGGGAGACCCTGCTGGCACGGGGCGGCGAAATCGTCCACCCGCGCGTCCGCGAGGCGCTGGGGGAGAAACCCTTGGGGAGGCCCAACGGATGACGACCAACCTCGAGAGCCAGCTGTTCGTGTTCGTCCTCGCCACCTTCGTGGGCTTCGAAGTGATCCGGCGGGTGAGCCCCCTGCTCCACACGCCGCTCATGTCGCTCACCAACGCGATCTCGGCGATCTCGCTGGTGGGCTCCATCATCATCGCGGGCGCGGGGAAGAGCGAGCTGAGCACGGTGCTCGGCACCCTGGCGGTGGCCTGCTCCATGGCCAACGTGGTCGGCGGCTTCGTGATCACCGACCGCATGCTCAAGATGTTCAAGAAGCGCGGGCCGGAGAAGTAGCGTGGAGACCTACTTCATCCAGGCAACGTATCTGGCGGCGGCGGTCGCCTTCATCCTCTCGCTCAAATGGCTGAGCCACCCCACGACCGCCCGGCAGGGCGTGCTGGTGGGCGAGCTCGGCATGGCTCTCGCCATCGTGGGGACCCTGGTGCACCACGAGGTCATCTCCTATCAGTGGATCCTGGTGGGCTTCGTGGTGGGCACGGCCGTCGGCCTCCCGCTGGCCGTCTTCATGCCCATGACCCATGTGCCGCAGCGGACGGCGCTGAGCCACGCCTTCGGCGCCCTGGCGGCGGCCCTCGTGGGCACGGCCGAGTATTTCCTCCACCCGGGCGAGCTCAGCACGTTCACGATGGTGGTGCTGAGCCTGGAGGTGATCCTGGGCTACCTCACCTTCACCGGCAGCCTCATGGCCTTCGGCAAGCTCCAGGACCTCGTGCCCAGCCGACCGGTGGTCTATCGCGGGCAGAACGTCGTGAACCTCTCGCTCCTGACCATCGCCGTCCTCGTCGCCGTGTACCTGGTCCTCGAGCCGACCCGGACCGCGCTCTTCCTCGTCATGTCGGCGCTGGCACTGGTCTTCGGGGTGCTCCTCATCATCCCCATCGGGGGCGCCGACATGCCCACGGTGATCGCGCTGCTCAACTCCTACGCCGGGCTGTCGGCGTCCATGATGGGATTCGTGCTGGACAACAAGCTGCTGATCGTCGCGGGAGCGCTCGACGGCTCGTCCGGCTTCATCCTGTCGGTCATCATGTGCCGGGCCATGAACCGCTCGTTCACCAACGTGCTGTTCGGCGGCTTCGGCCAGGTGCAGGTCTCGGCCGGCCAGATCGAGCAACGCTCGGTGCGCAGCGCGAGCCCCGAGGAAGCGGCCGAGATCCTCGGCTCGGCCGGCTCGGTGATCGTGGTGCCCGGCTACGGCATGGCCGTGGCCCAGGCCCAGCACAAGGTGCGCGAGCTCTACGATGCGCTCACCAAGCGCGGCGTGGACGTGAAGTTCGCCATCCACCCGGTGGCCGGGCGCATGCCCGGGCACATGAACGTGCTGCTGGCCGAAGCCGACATTCCTTACGACCGGCTGGTGGAGATGGACGAGATCAACTCCGACTTTCCGCGGACGGACGTGGTGCTCGTGATCGGCGCCAACGACGTGGTGAATCCTGCCGCCCGGCACGACACCGCGAGCCCCATCTACGGTATGCCGATCCTGGATGTGGACAAGGCCCGCACCGTCATGGTGATCAAGCGAAGCATGGCGACCGGCTTCGCGGGCATCGAGAACGAGCTCTTCTATCTCGACAAGACTATGATGCTCTTCGGCGACGCCAAGAGCTTCGTCGGCGAGATCGTGAAGGAGCTGGCAGGGAGCCGCGCGGCGGCGTAGGGCGGCGTGACGTTCCGGAGACCGCGGGGGACAGTCGGCGCGCTCACCGCATTGCTCCTGCTGGCGGCGCCCGCGGTGGCGGCGGCGGTCTGCGGCCCGTCCGCCGTGTCAACCGATGCGCCCATGGCGCTCGTGCTCTCGGGTGGCGGCGCCAAGGGCGCCTACGAAGCCGGCGCGGCTTCGGTCTTCGTCGAGCGCGGGCTGCCGATCCGCCTCGTGGCGGGCTCGTCGGCCGGCGCGCTCAACGCAGCGATGATCGCCAGCGGCCGGGCCGACCGGCTCGAGGCGCTCTGGCGCACGGTCAGGCGCGAGCAGGTCTACTCGCTCCGCGCGCCGGTCTTCTTCGCCGGCTTTCTGCCCGGCTGGCTCACGCTCCTCGTCTTGAACGAGACCAGCTCGCTCTTCGACCCGGCCCCCCTGCGGGAGCTGATCGCCACCTCGGTCGACTTCGAGCGCCTCCGCGCCTCGCCTGTCCGCCTGCTGGTGACGGCCACCGACCTCGCCCGCGGGGAGAAGCGCCTCTTCGACAACCGCGGCGTGACGGTCGACACGCTCATGGCCGCCTCGGCCGTGCCGGGGCTTTTCCCTCCGGTGGAAATCGACGGCAGGCTCCTGATGGACGGCGGCCTCACGGGTCGCGCGCCGGTGCTGGAGGCGCTCGAGGCGGATCCGACGCTCGGCCGAGCCGTGGTGGTGATGAGCTACACCCAGTCCGAGCAGAATCCCGAGCCCACGACCCTCCGCCTGGCCCTCGAGGCGAGCTTCGAGCTGATCATGGTCCACCAGATTCGCCGCGACACCGAGCTGGCCCGGCTACGCTACCCCAACGTGGATGTGCAGCTCCTGACGCCCTCCGCACCACTCCTGATGCGCCCGCTCGACTTCGATCCCGACGCGATGGCCCGCCTGCTCGCGCTCGGCCGCGCCGATGCCCTGGCCTGCCTCGACGCCTGGCAGCGGAAGTGACAGGTTTCGGCAACAAATGTCGTATTTCAAGACCTGACCCCACAGAGGGTGCGGAGCTCTTTCCAGTCGGTCTGGGGCAGGAGCTTCATGGGCTGGACGGCGTTCCGGGCTGCGAGCGCGGTCAGGGTCGCGACGCGCTCCCGGCTGGTCGGATGGGTGGAGAGGTACCGGAGCACGTCCGGGGCCCCACCCTCTTTCTTCATCAGCTCGTTGAAGAAGGCGATCATGCCGGCCGGATCCACTCGCGCCGCGAGGAGCATCTTCATCCCCTCGGTGTCGGCCTCCTCCTCGGCGTTGCGGCTGTAGCGGAGCTGCCCGAGCAGGCGCGCGGCCTCGAACCCGTAGGTGAGCGGACCCGTCACGTCGCCGGTGAGCGCGGCGATCAACAGCCCCGAGGAGGCGTGCTGGATGATGGCGCGCGTGGCGTGGCGGTTGATCACGTGCTGGAGCTCGTGGGCGAGAACACCGGCCAGCTCCTCGGGCGTCGAGGTGCGCTCGAGCAGACCGCGGAAGACGACGACGTACCCGCCCGGCGCCGCGAAGGCGTTGAAGGCCTTCGCGTCGACGACATACACGCGGAAGACGTAGGGTGACTTGGGCGCCGCGTCGGTGAGCCGGGCCACGATCTCGTTGACGGCGGCGTTGAGCCGGGGGTCCTCACAGCGCTTCTCGGACGGGGCGAGGTACCCGACGGCGCTCTGCCCCAGCTGTTCTTCCCAGGACACGGGCACGCGCGCCGCCACGACGGCGGCCAGCGCCGGGATGCCCCAGAAGTAGATCACCACGGTGAGCACGACCACCCCGACGGCAGCCAGCATGGTGAGTCGCACGCGCTGGCGTCTGAGCGCGGGATTGTGGAAGCGCGCCGAGACCTCGGGCGCCAGCTCGTGGAGGCTCAGCAGGAAGTTCAGATCGGAGATGAGCAGCGCCTCCGGGAGCTCCCCACCTCGCTCGAGGCGCACCTCCTGTCCCTCGTAGTAGCCCTGGGTCTGGCGGATCTCCTTGTAGGGCCAGAAGCGCGTCCACCCGCCGGCGGTCGTGACCTCGAGGCCCTGACGCATGAGCCGCACCGTGGCCGGATGGCGGACGGCGGTTTGCCCGTCGAGGTAGAAGCCCTGCCAGTCGGTCTGCATCAGGAGACGAGAGTACGGCTAGAGGCGGGCGCTATGCCGGGACGAGTGACGAGCCAGACGAGGCCCGAGGGAGGAGCCGCTCGAGGCGTACGCGGTTGTACGTTGAGGGCGGCGACGAGCGAGAACGTGGTAGTTCGAGCCGAGCGGCCCTGCCGTGAGGCGAGGGCTGAGATAATCTGGCGAAGTCAATCGGCACGGCATTACGCGAGGTCGAACCCGGTGTCGAAGAAGCCCGCCAACCCCTCGCCCGTCGTGGAGGCGTACTGGGCCTGCTGCTGGATCCGCGCCACATCCAGCGGGCCCGCCAGGACCAGGTAGCGGAAGGCGAAGTTGATGTTCCGCACCTTGACCCAGGGCCACGCCAGACCCAGGGTGAAGACCAGCAAGAGCAGATTGACCACGTAGAGCCCGAGCAGCGCGCCCCCCGTCACCGTCGACTGGAAGCGCGCCGCGCCGAAGAGGGTGTGCGCCCAGAGATAGCGCCGCTTGCGCGCTACCCACCAGATCCAGCAGAGCCCCAGGGTGAACGGCGTGAGCAGAAGGGTCAGCACGAAGGGGCCCAGGAGATCCCGGCCCCGGCCGTTGAAGTCGAAGCGCTCGTTGCCGAAGTAGCTGTGCGAGATGAGGAAGGCCTGGCGATGGACGAGGAAGTACGGGTAGTAGAGACCCAGGGTCAAGGCCGAGAGAATCGAGGCCTTGATGAACAACCGCAGGAGCTCTCCCGCGCCTCCCCTGAAGGAGAAGCGGATGCCGCGCCAGGAGGTGCGGCTGAGGCGATAGCGCCGGGCGCCGACGATGGCCACGGGAACGAAGAGGAACACGATGATGGAGACCAGCGTCCCGACCACCTTCTTGACCGTCTCACTCGCGCGCAGCACCTCGGGGGCCACATTCAGCACGATGATCGGCAGGAAGAAGACGAGGAACGCCTTGAGGAACCCGAGCAGGAGCTCCTTGCCCGTGCCGTGGTAGTCGAACCGATCGCCCTCGAACTCCGTCTGGCTGAAGATGTATCGGCGGGTGCGGGTCTTGCCCCAGAAGTAGTACACGCCGAGCGTCGCCAGGGTGAACAGCACGTTGACGATGTGGATGCCGAAGAGCGACCCACCCCGGCCGTGAAAGACCGGACGGCGGAGTGCGGGCTCACCCGGCAGCCCCGGCAGCGGCGCCTCCGGTGGGCGTGGTCCTGGCGGCGGCTGAAGCGGAGGGGGCGGAGGGGGCGCGGGTGGAGGCGGCGGCTGAATGCGAGGCGGCGCGGGAGCCGGCGGGGAGACAGGCGCCCGGGGCGGCTCGGGCGGCCGTGGCGGAGCCACGGGGCCTCCAGCCGCCGGCACCGGGTCACGGGCGGCCGGCGGTTTCTTGAAAAACGACGGTTTGCCCGACGGCGGGGGCGCTTGTCGCTCCATATGGGCACTATGGGCAAAAGCCCGGTGGAGAGTCAACTTTTCCCGGTCTCACCCCGCCGGACCGGCCTTCCTTACAGCCAGAGCACCTGCCGGCGCAGCTCCCGGTCGGCGCGGAGCGGCGCCGCGGGGCCCTCGTGGGTGATCCGGCCACGGTCGAGCACGTAGACGCGGTCGGCCAGGGCCAGGACGAGATCGAGATCGTGCTCCACGATGAGGATGGGGACCTCGCGACGCAACCGGTCAATGGAGAGGAAGATCGCCTCGCTCACCGCCGGGGCCAGTCCCTCGAAGGGCTCGTCCAGGAGCAGGAGCCTGAGGCGCCCCGACAGGGCGCGGGCGATGGCGACCATCTGCTGCTCACCGCCCGAGAGGGTCTCGGCCCGACTCGCCAGGCGCTCGCGGATCCGGGGGAAGAACTCGAAGATGCGCTCGGGCTCCCACCGGACTCCGTCGCCGCCGTGCCGCCGGAGACGGCCGAGCTCCAAATTCTCCCCCACCGTCAGGTTCGGGAACAGTCGCCGTCCCTGGGGGACGAAACCGATTCCGAGCCGCGCGATCTCCTCCGGCGAGTGCCCGCCGATCTGCCGGCCCGCGAACTCGATCTGCCCCAGCGCGGGTGGCGCCAGTCCCATCACGCTCTTGAGGGTGGACGACTTGCCCGCGCCGTTGCGGCCGAGGCGGGCCACGACCTCTCCGGCTCGAAGCTCGAGCGAGACGTTGTGGAGGATGTGGCTCTTGCCGTAGAAGGTGTCGATCCCGCTGACACGGAGGACGGCGGCGCCGGCGGCCGTCGGTGGCCGCCCTGCCGTGTCGGCGAAGAGCACGTCGCGCCCGTGGCCCAGATAGACCTCGTGCACCTTGGGATGATCGCGCACCTCGGCTGCAGGACCATCCACCACCACCTGCCCCTCGTTCATCACCGTGATGCGATCGGCGAAGGCGAAGACGCGGTCGATGTCGTGCTCGACGAGCAGCACGGCCATGTGCTTGCTGAGCCGGCGGACCAGGGCCGTGACGCGCTCACGCTCGGCTGCGGCCAGCCCGGCCAGGGGCTCGTCGAGCAGGAGCAGCCGCGGGCGCGCGGCCAGGGCCAGCCCGAGCTCGAGCAGCCGCTGGCCGCCATAGGACAGGCTGGCCACGGGGACCGGTTCGACACCCTCGAGGCCGAGGAACCGGACGAGGGCTCGCGTCTCCTCGTTGACCGTGGCCAGGCTCGATGAGGGGCGCCAGAGGTTAAAGTGGTGAGGATGGCGGGCCTGCACGCCCAGGCGCAAGTTCTCGAAGAGTGTCAGCGACGGAAAGAGATTGGTGATCTGGAACGAGCGCGCGACCCCGTGCCCCACTACGCGCTCCGGCGGGAGCCCCTCCAGCCGGCGGCCGTCGAACAGCAGCTGCCCTCCCTCCGGCGGATACATGCCGGAGACGACATTGAACAGCGTGGTCTTTCCCGCGCCGTTGGGCCCGATCAGCGCGTGGAGGGTTCGGTCACCGACGTCCAGGTCGACGTGGGCCACCGCGGTGAAGTCCCCGAAGCGCTTGCTCACCCCGCGGCATTCGAGAAGGGCTCCCGAGGCCATCGGCGCGCCACGAAGGAAGGCGGGCACTTCCTGCCGGGGCTCGGGGGTGATGCGGGCCGCCATGGCCGCAGCCTCTTCTCGTCGCCGGCGGAGCGGGGCGAGGACCCGGCCGCCGACACCGATCAGTCCAGAGGGGGAGAAGAGAATGAAGCCCATGAACAGCAGCCCGAACCAGAACTGCCAACCCGCGGTGTGCTCCGAGAGGATCTCGCGGAAGAGGATGAAGAATGCCCCGCCGAGCGGCGGGCCGAGGAAATGCCCCATGCCCCCGACGATGGACATAGCCAAGATCTCGCCGGAAAAGGCGACGTGAACCAGGTCGGCCGAGACGAAGACTTTGAGGAACGCGAAGAGACAGCCTCCCAGCCCGGTCGCGGCCGCCGAGAGGGTGAAGGCGATCAGCTTGTAGCGCTGCACGGGATAGCCGAGGAAGCGCGCCCGGCGCTCGTTGTCCCGGATCGCCAGCAGCACGCGGCCGAGGGGAGAATGCACGACGCGCCAGAGCGCCCAGGCTGCGAGGAGCACGATGGCGGCGGTGACGTAGTAGAAGACGAGCTGGCTGTCGAGCGGGATGCCGAGCAGTGAGGGGCGGGTCATCCCGCGTAGCCCGTTCTCACCGCCGGTGAATGAGGTCCAGCGGTAGACGATGGAGAAGATCATAGCCGTGAAGGCCAGGGTGAGCAGGGAGAAGTAGACCCCGCGCCGGCGCAGGGCGAGAAAGCCGATCACCAGCCCCAGCGCGGTGGCGAAGGTCGTGCCGAAGATCATCGGCAGCAGCACGTGGCCGGGCAGCCGGTGTATCTGGAGGAGCGCCACCCCATAGGCGGCCAGGCCGAAGAAGGCGCTGTGACCGAAGGAGACCAGACCCGTGTAGCCCAGCAGCAGGTTGAAACCCAGGCCCACCAGGGCGAAGATCGCGATCTCGGTGGCGATGCCGTCGGTCATCCCGATGGCTCGCATGGCCCAGGGCAGCGCCGCGAGGGCCGCTGCCAGGATGACGAGGGGGTGGCCGAGTCGCGACCGGCTCATTCGAACTTCTCGAAGCGCTCGCCCATCAGTCCCCGCGGGCGCACCAGCAGGACCAGCACCATGAGGGCGTACATCGAGGCTTCGGCCGCTGGCGGGTAGAAGAGGACGGTGAGCCCGCGCACGACGCCGACCAGGAGCCCCGCGTACACCACGCCCCAGAAGCTGCCGAGCCCGCCGATGACCACGATCACGAAGGCGGCCGTGAGGATCTCGGTGCCCATCGCCGGCTGCACTCCGGCCAGCGGTGCCGACATGACACCGGCGAGCCCGGCCAGGCCGACGCCCAGGGCGAAGATGGCCGTCAGCACCGGACCCAGGGCGATGCCCAGGGCACGCACCATCTCCGGGTCGCGGGTGCCGGCGCGCACGACCAGCCCGAACGAGGTCTTGTTGAGCAGGAGCCAGCAGCCGATCACCGCGACCGCCGAGACGGCCAGCACGGCCAGGCGATAGCGCGAGTAAATGAAGTCACCGAGAAAGATCTGGCCCCGGAGGATTTCGGGGATCCCGAACGGCAGGCCTGTGGCGCCCCAGATCAGGCGCAGGCTCTGCTCCGCCGCCATGGCGAGGCCGAAGGTGAAGAGCAGCGCCAGTCCCGGGTCCTCGCGATAGAGCCGGCGCAGGAACAGGCGCTCGATGACGACGCCGATCACGGCCACCCCGAGCGGCGAGATCGCCACGGCGCCGAAGAAGCCCAAGCGCTGCTGGACCTCCCAGGCGAAATAGGCGCCGAGCGCGTAGAAGGCCCCGTGGGCGAGGTTGACGACGCCGCCGAGGCTGAAGATCAGGGAGAGCCCCAGGGCCAGGACGATGTAGTACGAGCCCACGAGCAGCCCGTTGGCCATGTGCTCGAGAATGACGAAGAGGGGCATGGGGAAGGAGGCCCCCTCACCCTACCCGGACCCCCTCACCTTTATCCTCTCCCCCGGAGGGGGGAGAGGGCAGGGTGAGGGGGAGGCCAGGGTGAGGGCAATTGACCTACGCCATCGGGCAGGGATTCTCCGCCTTGGTGGGCTGGATCACCTCGAAGGACTCGTTCGCCGCCGGCACCGTCTGAAGCAGCTCGAAGATGTCCCACTTGTCCTTGGAATCCTTCTTGTCCTTGACCCGCACGACGTACATCTCCTGCAGGAGCTGGTGGTCCCAATCCCGGAACGCGCCACGGCGGCCCTTGAGGATGTCGAAGCTCGCGCCCTTCTCGAAGTAGGCGACCCACTTGGCGCCCTCGGTGCTCTTCGTCTCCGCGATGGCCTGCAGCAGGATCTTCACCCCGACATAGTCGCCCCAGGCCTGGTTGTCGGGAGGCTTGCCGTGCTTGTCACTGAAGCGTTTGGTGAAGGCCTGGGCGCCCGGCAGGGTGAGGCCGTGGTACCAGAGACTCTGCCAGTGGCCGGAGAGTGAGTCGATCCCCGCCGCCCAGAAGGGCACGGTGTCCATCACGCCGCCCGCCAGCGGGAACGGCATGTTGTATTCCTTGTACTGCTTGAGGAAGGTGGTCTGGTCGGTGCCGGCCAGGTTGATGTACACGAAATCCGGCTTGGCCTGGCGGAGCTTGAGGATATAGGCGCTGTAGTCGGCGGTGTTGGTGGGCACCATGTCGTTGGCCATGACCGTGCCGCCGTTCTCGGTGAGGACGCGCGAGGAGACGCGGAAAAGATCGTGGCCGAAGGCGTAGTCGGCCGTGAGCATGTACCACTTGGCGCCCTTGATCAGGTTCTTGCCCTTCTGCCACTGGCCGATGGTCTTCGTGTACATCGTGTTGCAGCCTTCGACGTGGAACATGAACCGGTTGCAGTTCTTGCCCCGGAGCTCGTCGGAGTTGGCGCCGGTATTGATGTAGACGACCTTGTAGCGATTGGCCTGCTCGCCGATGGCCAGCGCCGAGGCCGAGCTGATCTCGCCGAGAAGGCACAGCACCTTGTCGCGCTCAACGAGCTTCTGCACCTTGGTCA
>DASSSH010000006.1:0-14014 GCA_035708525.1 Candidatus Methylomirabilota bacterium | reverse complement strand
CGAGCCGAGACGCTGCCGACGCGCCGCAGGCGCGGAGAGCGGCGAGGCGAGGGCTGAGAAGGCTGAGGGGGAGGAGGGTCAGGGGGAGAGATGAAGACGCTCATCAGGAACATCGGACAGATCGTATCGGGCGACATCGCGCGGCCGCTCTTGGATGGCGACTCGATCGCCATCGAGAACGGCCGGATCGTGGCCGTTGGACGCGGGCTCGACGGTGAGGCTGATACCGTCGTGGACGCCAAGGGGACCACGGTCATTCCAGGCCTCATCGACTCGCACTGCCACCCCGTCTTCGGCGACTTCACGCCGCGCCAGCGGACGCTGGACTTCATCGACTCGGGGCTCAACGGCGGCATCACCACCATGATCTCGGCCGGCGAGGTCCACCTGCCGGGCCGCCCCAAGGACATCGTGGGGCTCAAGGCCCTGGCCATCGTCGCGGCCAAGGCGTATGCGAACCTCCGGCCGGCGGCAGTCAAGGTGCACGGCGGCGCGCCCATCCTCGAGCTGGGCATGGTGGAGGAGGATTTCGCTGAGATGGCCAAGGCGGGCGTGAAGCTCGTCGGCGAGATCGGCCTGGGCTCGGTGAAGACCGGGAAGGACGCCGCGCCCATGGTCAAGTGGGCCAAGAAATACGGCATGACCGTGACCATCCACACGGGCGGCCCCTCCATCGCCGGCTCCAACCCGATCAGCGCCGAGGTGGTGCTCGAGGCTGACCCGCACGTCGTCGGCCACATCAACGGCGGCACGACCTCCATGAGCGAGAAGGAGATCGACGCGCTCGTGGCGACACAGATGGCGCTCGAGATCGTCCACTGCGGCAACGGCAAGACCGCGCTCCACACGCTCCAGCGCGCCCGGGAGGCCACGGCCCTGCACCGGATCATCGTCGGCAACGACGCGCCGTCGGGGACGGGCGTGGTGCCGCTGGGGATCCTGCGGGTCATCGCCCATCTCACCTCGCTCGGCGGTGTGAGCCCCGAGGAGGCCGTGTGCATGGCCACGGGGAACACGGCGCGCGTCTACAGCCTGCCCGTGGGTGTGATCGCCCCGGGCAAGGAGGCCGACCTCTGCATCGTGGACGCTCCCACCGGCTCGGTGGGGAGAACGGCCCTGGAGGCCCTCAAGGCGGGTGATCTCTGCGGCGTGTCCATGATTCTCATCGACGGGCAGATCAAGATCGGGCGGAGCCGCAACACCCCGCCGGCCGCGCGCGCCGCGGAAGTGGTGAAGGGGCACGGACCGGGCGGAGCGGGACACTAGCGCGACCCCCTCACCCTGGCCCTCTCCCCTGAGGGGAGAGGGAAGCACGGTCTCCCTCTCCCTCCTTGAGGGAGAGGGTCGGGGTGAGGGCGAGTCGAAGGAGAGACGATGAAGATCCGCAAGCTGCTCACGATCAAGGAAGAGATCCTGGAGGACGGCGGCAAGCGGGTGGACAAGCCCGTCACCAAGGTGGCCGCGGTGGCCGTGATCGAGAACCCCTTCGCGGGCCGCTTCGTGGACGATCTCCAGGAGCTGGTCAAGACCGGCGAGGAGCTGGGCGACCTCCTCGGTCGCCGCGCTGTCGCGGCCCTCGGCGCGCCCGTCCACTCCTACGGGAAGGCGGCCGTCGTGGGCGTGGACGGCGAGTACGAGCACGCCGCGGCCATTCTGCATCCGACCCTCGGCACGCCGTTTCGCAGCGCGGTGGGCGGAGGCAAGGCGATTATCCCCTCGGCCAAGAAGCTCGGCGGGCCCGGCACGGCCATCGATGTGCCGCTGCACTACAAGGATGCGGCCTTCGTGCGCACGCATTTCGACGCGATGGAGGTGCGCCTGGTGGACGCGCCCAGGGCCAACGAGATCCTGGTCGCGCTGGTCGTCACTGACGGCGGCCGCCCGCATCCCCGCGTCGGCGGGCTCACCGTCGCCGAGGCCAAGAAGGAGGACGGGCTGCGATGAAATTCGGGCTGCGCATTCCGAGCTTCGCCCTGGGCCCGAGGACCGCCACCCTCGCCGAGATGGGCGCCTATCTCCGGCGCGCCGAGGACCTGGGGTTCGATTGCGCCGTGTCGATCGACCACCTGCTGCTGACGCCTCCCGCCTACGCCTGCACCTGGCTCGAGCCCGTCGCGCTGCTCTCGGCGCTCGCCGGAGTCACGCGTACCATCAAGCTCGGCACCATGGTGCTGGTGCTGCCGCTGCGCAATCCCGCCTACTTCGCCAAGGAGTGGGCGACGCTCGACCTGCTCTCGGGCGGCCGGAGCATCCTCGGCGTGGGCGTGGGCTGGCACGAGGAAGAGTTCGCCCTGATGGGTGTGCCGCACAAGGAGCGCGGCCGCCGCATGGACGAGATGCTCGAGGCTGTCACCGCGCTCTGGGCGGGGGACAACGTGAGCTACGCGGGCAAGTTCTACCAGTTCAAGAACCTCACCATCGATCCCAAGCCCGCCCAGAAGCCGCATCCGCCCATCTGGATCGGCGGCGGAACCCAGCCGTTCGAGAAGGTCTACGGCCAGACAGTGACCAACATCGATCCCGTGCTCCGGCGCATCGCGAAATACGCCAAGACCTGGGTGCCGCATTCCTCCGCGACCGCCGACATGGTCAAGGGCGACTGGGAGAAGATCCAGCGCTTCATGGCCGAGCTCGGGCGCAAGCCCGGCGACATGGACAAGGTCTACTCGAACTTCGTCTGGGTGCTGAAGAAAGGGGAGAAGCCGGAGTCGGCGGCGCCTCACTTCAAGGTCTACTCGGGGATGAACCTGCCTTACTGGAAGGAGTACTACCTGCTGGGCGAGGCCGAGGAGCTGGCCGAGAAGATCCGGGCCAAGATCGCGAACCTCGGCGGCTGCGAGCACGTGGTGCTGAACCCGCTCAACTGGGGGATGGAGCAGCTCGAGCTGCTGGCCGGCGAGGTGCTCCCCCGCGTGGCCAAGCCCTGAGTTGAGCGCCGGCGCCCATCCCGGGGGCTCGACGCGCTATATCGGCGCCGAGGTCAGGCGCGTGGAAGACCCGCGCCTGATCTCGGGGCAGGGACGCTTTCTCGACGACATCCGGCGCGATGGCCTGCTTCATGCCGCCTTCGTCCGCAGTCCCCATGCCCACGCGATGATCCTGAAGGTGGACGTCGCCGCCGCGCGCCAGGCTCCCGGCGTCGGCGTGGTGCTGACGGGACGGGACCTCGCGGGCTCGGTGCGGCCGCTGGCCCCGCGGCTCGAGTCGCCGGGGTTCACGCCCACCGCTTGGCCCCCGCTGGCGCGCGACCGCGTGCGGTTCGTGGGCGAGCCGGTGGTCGTTCTCGCCGCCGAGACACCGTACGCGGCCGCCGACGCGCGCGAGCTGGTGACGGTCGAGTACGACCCACTCCCGGCGCTGGCCGACGTGGCCTCGGCGCTGGCGGCTCATGCCCCCTGTCTTCACGCCGAGCAGCCGAGCAACATCCTCTTCGAGCGGCGCCAGAGCCAGGGCGACGTGGACGCGGCGTTCGGCAGCGCTGCCGTCGTGGTCAGGGAAACCTTCGGCCATGGGCGCTGCTCGGCCGCTCCGCTCGAGCCACGGGGTCTCGTGAGCACCTGGGACAGCGACGGCGTCACGGTGTGGACCGGCACCCAGGTGCCCTCGGTGTATGCTGCCGCGCTGGCGCGGGCCTTTGGCCTCGACGAGGGCCGGGTGCGCGTGATCGTGCCCGACACGGGCGGGGGATTCGGCCAGAAGATGCACGTCATGCCCGAGGACCTGGCCGTGGTCGCGCTCGCTCGAGCCGCCGGACGGCCCGTGAAGTGGGTGGAGACCCGCAGCGAGAACCTGGCGGCCGCCTCCCAGGCGCGTGAAGAGCGCGTCGAGATCGAAGCGGCGGCCGACGCGGCGGGGAGCATCCTGGCGCTCCGCGCGCGGCTCTACTCCGATGCGGGCGCCTATCACATCCATCCGCTCACGGCTGCGCTGGAGCCGATGGGGACGGCCGGGATCCTACCGGGGCCCTACCGCATCCCCGCGTATGCCTTCGCCGCCGTCGCGGTCGCCACCAACAAGCCCCCGCTCGGCGCCTATCGTGGCGTCGGCATGACCATGGGCGCCTTCGTGATGGAGCGGACCCTCGACCTGATCGCCGAGCGCCTCGGGCTCGATCCCGCCGAGATCCGCCGCCGCAATCTGATCCCGCGCGATGGCTATCCCTACGCCTCGGCCGCGGGCCTCGTCTATGACAGCGGCGACTACCCCAAGGCGCTCGAGCAGGCGCTGGCGCTGGCGGGCTGGGAGCGTCTCAAGCGCGAGCGGGACGAGGGGCGAAGGAGCGGCCGGCTGCTCGGCGTGGGGCTGTCCTGCTACACCGAGTACACCGGCATCGGCGCCGAGACCTATCGCCGCCGGGGAATGGTCGAGATCCCGGGTCCCGAGGCGGCGACGGTCGCGGTGACTGCCGACGGCGGCGTGACCTGTCTCCTGTCCTTCTCCTCTCAGGGGCAGGGGCATGCCACCACGGTCGCCCAACTCGTCGCAGATCAGCTGGGCGTTGCGCTCGAGCGCGTGAGCGTGCTCCAGCCCGACACGGCGACGGCCCCGCCGGGCACCGGCACCTTCGCCAGCCGCGGGGCCGTGGTCATGCAGGGTGCGGCCGGCGCGGCCGCCGTCACGCTGCGCACGAAGGCCCTCGACCTTGCCGGGCGAATGCTGGAGGCGAGCCCGGCCGACCTCGAGCTCCGCGAGGGCCGTGTGAGCGTGCGCGGCGTGCCGGATCGCCGCATGGACCTGGCCGAGATCGCGCGGGCGGCCGGGCCGGCCGGCCTCGAGGTGACGGAGATCTTCGACCCGCCCGGACCGACCTTTTCGGGCGCCGTCCACGTGGCCTCCGTGGAGGTGGACCGCGAGACGGGCCGCGTGTCGCTGCGGAGCTACACCGTCGTCGAGGACTGCGGGCCCATCATCAATCCGATGATCGTGGAGGGCCAGATCCACGGCGCCGTCGCCCAGGGCGTGGGCGAGGCCTTGAGCGAGCGCCTGGTCTATGACGAGGCGGGCCAGCTCCTCACCGGCACCCTCATGGAGTACGCGCTGCCGGTGGCCGAATCGCTGACGTCGTTCACCATCGGCCACCTCGAGACACCCTCGCCGCTGACGCCGGGCGGCTACAAGGGTATGGGCGAGGGCGGCACCATCGGCGCCCCGGCCGCCATCGCCAATGCCGTGGCCGACGCCGTCCGGCCGCTCGGCGTCCCCATCACGACGCTGCCGATCGCCGCAGAAGGCCTGCTGGGCCGACACCCCTCGAAAGCCCTATAATGCGCCTTGGGCGGCTGACTCTCGCCCAGAGACCCTATCCCGGGAGGTCGCAATGAAAGGCGTCACGCTTCCCACCGAGACCGTCTTCGTCATGGAGATGTCCCCGATCAAGTTCGGCCTCGGGGCCACCGATGAGATCGGCTACGATGCCCTTCGCCTCGGCGTCCGCAAGGCGCTGATCTTCACCGACCGGCATCTCGCCGAGGTGGGTCTGCCCGAGCGCGTCCGCCAGCTCCTTGAGGAGCAGGGCGTCAAGGCCGACGTCTACGACGGCACCGAAATCGAGCCGACCGACCGCTCCATGGAG
Source organism: Candidatus Methylomirabilota bacterium (assembly GCA_035708525.1). Classification (GTDB taxonomy): domain Bacteria; phylum Methylomirabilota; class Methylomirabilia; order Rokubacteriales; family CSP1-6; genus DASSSH01. Next base: position 8,442 of record DASSSH010000006.1, on the reverse strand, counting down.
GACGCGGCCGAATACGCGCGTGGGAAGGAATTCGACGCGCTGATCGCCGTCGGCGGCGGCAGCGTCATCGACACCTGCAAGGCGGCCAACCTCCTGGCCTGCTACCCGGCCCCGCTCCTCGACTACATCAACAAGCCCGTGGGCAAGGGCGTGGCCGTCCCGGGTCCCCTCAAACCGCTCATCGCCGTGCCGACCACGGCCGGCACGGGCAGCGAGACCACCGCGGCCACCATCACGCATGTGGTGGACCAGCACGTGAAGGCGGGCGTCTCGCACCGGCTGCTCCGGCCGGCGCTCGGCATCGTGGACCCGCTCAACACCCTGACCGCGCCGCCCGAGGTGACGGCCGCGGCCGGCTGCGACATCCTCACCCACGCCATCGAGAGCTACACGACCCGGCCCTACAGTGCCCGGCCCAAGCATCATCCGCCGGACCGCCCCGTCTACATCGGCGCCAACCCGGCCAGCGACGTCTGGTGCGAGAAGGCCATGGAGTACGTGGCCCGCTACCTGCGCCGGGCCGTGCTCAACGGGCTCGACCTCGAGGCGCGGCTGCACCTCGCGCTGGCGGCCAATTATGCCGGCATCGGCTTCGGCAATGCGGGCGTGCACATTCCCCATGCGGCCGCCTACCCGATCGCGGGGCTGGTGCGCGACTACATTCCCGCCGGCTACCGGACGCGCCACCCGCTGGTGCCCCACGGCATGTCGGTGATCCTCACCGCGCCGGCAGCCTTCCGCTTCACCTATCCGACCTCGCCCGAGCGCCATCTGCGCGCAGCCGAGCTGATGGGAATCCCCGTGGACGGCCTCAGCGAGGCCGAGCGCCCCGAGGCCCTGCCCCGAGCGCTCATCGCCCTCATGCGCGACGTGGGGATTCCCAGCGGGCTCGGCGCCATCGGCTACGAGGAGCGGGACATCCGGGCCCTCGTCGAAGGCACGCTCCGGCAGCCCCGGCTGCTGGCGGGCGCCCCGCGCCTGGTCGGCGCCGCCGAGCTTGACTGGATCCTGCGCGACGCCATTCGGTACTGGTAGGCGCGCGGCGCGCAGGCGGGAGTGATCCCGACGGCGTGGAGCCCCACCTGCCGCTCTCGATCAAGCTGCTCGCCACGGCGTTCGTCACGGCGCTCGTGCCCGTCTACGCGCGGCACTACGGGTGGGCCAATTTCCTCTGGTTTTCCGACATCGCGCTCTTCGTCTCGGTCGCCGCCCTCTGGCTCGAGAGCCCGCTCCTGGCCAGCATGATGACGGTGGCGGTCGGCGCGCTCGAATGCGCGTGGATGGTCGACTTCGCGTGGCGGGTCGTCCTCGGGCGTGGGCTCCTGGGCCTGACCAACTACATGTTCGACGCGAGGAATCCGCGCTTCATCCGCGGGCTGTCGCTGTTCCACGTGGTGATGCCGGTGCTGCTCCTGTGGATGGTGGCGCGATTGGGCTACGATCGGCGCGCGTTCGTCCTGCAGACCCTGCTGACCTGGGTGGTCCTGCTCGTGACCTATTGCTGCACGCGGCCCGAGGACAATATCAACTGGGCGTTCGGGCTGGGCAGCAAGCCGCAGCAGCGTGTGCCGCCGCTGGTCCACCTCGTCTTCCTGATGCTCGCTCTGCCGGCTGTCGTGTACTGGCCTACCCACCTCGCCTTGCGCTACCTCTTCTCGTAGCCGGCCGCGGGTGGCGGCCGTCCGCCGCGACGTCACACACGTTCGCCGCCGCCTCGGAACAAACAATGCTCGTTGGGCCCTCGTTCTCGCGTATTCTCTTATTCGACCCGCCGATGAGGATGACCGTCCTGCGTCCGACGCGAAGCTCCCCGGAGGACCCGTGAACGACTATCTTCTGTCCGTGCTGCTGGGCATCGTCGAGGGCCTCACCGAGTTTCTTCCGGTCAGCTCCACCGCCCACCTGCGCATCGCCCAGGCGCTCTTCGCGGTGAGCCTGACCGACGGCTACTGGAAGATGTACGCCATCGTGATCCAGCTCGGCGCCACCTTGTGCCTGCCGGTCTACTTCCGCCGGCGGATCGTGGGGCTGCTGTCGACGTTCCCGCGCGGCGAGCGCGGAGACCGAAACGCCATCACCCACCCGCTCGGTCTGACGCTCCTGGCCTTCGTCGTGACCGCCGTGCCCGCCTTCCTGCTGATCCGAATCATCGGCGAGCATCTGGAGAGCTTGTCTATCATGGGCATGTCGCTTCTCGTCGGCGGGATCGTCATGTGGGGGGTGGACGCGATGAAGGCCCGCTGGGAAGCGGCGGGGCCCCGGGCGGCCGGGACGCCGATTCGCACGTGGAAGATGGACGGCATGTCGCTCGGCCAATCGGTCTGGATCGGCGCCTGCCAGATCCTCTCCGCGGTCTTCCCCGGCACGTCGCGATCCATGTCCACGATCGCCGCCGGCCAGCTGGCGGGGATGTCGCGCGCCTCCGCGCTGGAGTTCTCGTTCTTCCTCTCCATGCCGACCATGCTGGTCGCCACGGGCTATGACCTGCTGAAGTCGCTCACGGCCACGGGCGCCAATCCCGTCGGGGCCGCGCCGACCGATGCGCACGGCTGGATCGTCCTGGCGGTCGGCTTCGCGGTCTCCTTCATCGTGGCCTACGCCACGGTGGGATGGTTCATGGCCTGGGTGCGGCACCGTGGATTCGCCCCCTTTGCCGTGTATCGGATCGTCCTCGGCGCGGCTGTCCTGGCGTGGGCCGCAGGACGGATGGGCTGACGGCCCGCCTCTCACCGGGGCCGATCGCTTGACTCCCCGCGAAGCGGTGGCAACACTGAGACAAGGGAGTCCGCCGACCGATTCGTGGCGAGGTGACACCATGATTCAGCGCAAGACCTATCCGGCGTACGGGGGCTGGAATATCGCCATCGCGACCGAGCAGATGAGTGACGGCAAATGGGCGGTGGTCGTGACGCTCAAGCAATCCACCGGCAGCGCCGAGCGGACCGTCGACCTGCCGGTCTCTCACGAGCGGTTCGACAGCCAGGCCGACGCCGAGCACGAGGGCGTCCGGATGGCGAGGGCGTGGATCGACGAGAACACGCCGAAGGAAGTGGGGCCGCCGGTGAGCGCAGGCGTCCGGCGACCTGACGAGCACGTCTGATATTCCGCGTGGCCGGACGACTGGCGGACGGCCGCGTCCGATCACGCGGGGAGTCGAGGGAGATTGGAGATGCCGGAAAAAAGAACGGTGGAGCGTGCCCGACGGGCCAGGCGCCGGGGCAAGGCTCCCACGACGCAGGCTGGCGAATTCGTTCGCGAAGAGATGCGGCATGTCCGCGAGGGCCAGCACGGCGCGCGGTCGACGAAGCAGGCCATCGCGATCGGACTGTCGAAAGCCCGGAGAGCCGGCGTCCGGCTCCGGCCGCCCAGGAGAGGACGCGCATCCGCGCGGACCCGTCGCCGGGCCGCGCAGGACTACCGCGCGGGCCGGCGGGGCCGGCCGCATCGGGTGTCCCGGCGACGGTCCCGGGCGATCACGCGGGCGCTCCGGCGGGAAGGCCACCGCGCCGCCTCTCGCGCGGCGCTGGCGCGTCACGCGCGCCGGACCGCGCGCCGTCGTCGAGCGCGCCGTCGGTAGGCCTGGGTTCCCGGGGTTCGATCCCGAGCGACCCGGGCGAGGTCTCGTGAGATCTCCCCGGGGCGCGGAGCGCTACTGCGTCTTCAGCTTCATGTCCTCGTAGACCGGGAACGGGTACATCGGGATCGCGTGGATCAGGTGCTCGGCGATCCGCGGCCCGATGCCCATCAGGCCGCGCAGATCCATGACCGGCGCGAACATCACCCGCTCGATCGTGAGGCGCTGGATGCGATGGAGCAGGGCTTCCCGCTTCGCGGGGTCGCGCTCGCGCGCCTGCTGCTGGAAGAGCTCGTCGATGTCGGGATAGCCGCCGTAGGCGTGGCTGCCCTTGGAATAGATGAAGGCCTCCACCCGGCTGGCCGCGTTGCCCGAGTTTCCCACCGCGACGAGGAACAGCGGGCGCAGCTTCTTCTCCTGCCAGGCGGCGTAGAACGCCGCGCGCTCCATGAGGCGCGCTCGCACCCGGACCCCGACGGCATTCAGGTCGTTCATCACCGCCTCGCCGACGGTGAAGAACCCCGGGAGCGGCACGAAATCGCCGGCGTCGAGGCCGTTGGGATAGCCGGCCTCGGCGAGGAGTTGCCTCGCCTTCTGGGGATCGTAGGACGGGGGCTCGACCTGCAGAGCGAAATCCATGACCCGCGGCACGATGACGCCGCTCGGCGGGCAGAATCCCAGGCAGGCGGCCTCGTTGATGGCCTTGCGATTCAGCGCGTGGTTGACGGCCAAGCGCAGCCGCCTGTCGTGCCACGGGGATTTGGGGTCCCACTGGTCGGCGAACTCGACCCAGAAGACGGAGGCGTGCCGCGTGTCCACCAGCCCGAAGCGCGGATCCCGCTTGAGGCCCTCCGCGTCGGGCCCGTCCAGGAAGTAGCCGATGTCGATCTGTCCGCTCCGGAGCGCCGCCACTCGGGTCGTGCTGTCTGGAATCCCCTTGAAGACGAGCCGCTTGATGAAGGGCACGTGGCGCCAGTGCCCCGGGTAGGCTTCGAGCACGAGCTCGACACCCGGCGCGTGGCTCACGAACCGGTAGGGGCCGGCGCCGATCGGCCGCTGCCTGAAGCCGTCCTCGCCGACCTGCTCGATGTACTTCTTGGGGACCACGATCCCCGCCGCCGTGGCCGTCGTCCCGTAGAAGGTCATGAAGTCCGGCCAGGGCTGCTTGAGGTGGAACCGGACTCTCAGCGGGTCGACGACCTCCACCCGCAGCACGCGCGCGCGCAGCTCGCTCGCGCCCGCGCCCTTGTAGCGGTCGAAGCTGAACTTCGCGTCCTCGGAGGTGACCGGGTCGCCGTTGTGGAACTTCAATCCGCGGCGGAGACGGAACTCGTAGACGAGCCCGTCGGGGCTCTCCGTCCACGACTCCGCCAGGCTCGGGGCCATCTTCTGACCGGGCAGCGGACGGACGAGCGCGTCGTGGATCGCGTAGAGCACCCCGAAGGGCGTGATCTGCGGCGGCGCTGTCGACGGGTCCAGCCAGGCCGGCGTGATCGTGACGTGAAACGCCATCACGGCCTCTCCCGCCGGCGCCCCCTGGCCGAAGGACAGGTGGACGGCGGCCAGCGGCAGAAGCGCCGAGACGAGCACCACGACCATGCCGCGACGCCAGACGTTCATGCGCTGCCCCGCTGGGTTGCTGCCGATCCGCATGGCGCTGCCGAGCCTAGCCCCGAGGAGGCGTCAAGTCAACGCCACCCCGGGACCCGATCCAGCCGAGCCGCCGCCGGCTCGCGTTGCGTGGTCCAGGCGCCCGTCGGCGTCGGCGGGGTGATGCGTTACCGGGCTGCAGCGTCCGCCAGACGGCGCAGGTCGGCCGCCTCGTCCGCCAGCCGGGCGGGATCGACCCGCACGCGATGGCGGATCAGGTCCGCGACGTGCTTCAGCTCGCCGTCGCTCTTGGGATCCTCGGGATCGCCGCCGCGGTTGAGGCCCACGGCCGCGCGCACGATTCCGTCCTTCAGATAGAAGCCGAGGAACTTCCGGTCCTCCGGCCGGCCACGGAAGATGAGGCGGTCCCAACCGGCCGCGAAGCCGACGTACTCGATCACGTGCTCGTATTGATCGGACCAGAAGGAATGCAGGTAGTCGTACGGCTCCTCCCGTCCCAGCATCGACCGCGCGGCGGCGCGCCCTTGCTGGTAGCCGTTGTTCCAGTGCTCGACGCGGAGACGGCCGAAGATGGGGTGGAGGTGATTGGCCACGTCGCCCGCCGCGTAGACGTCGTGCAGCGAGGTGCGGCAGTGCTCGTCCACCAGCGCTCCGTTGTCGACCGCCGCCCCGGCTGTCGCCAGGAGCTCGCTGTTGGGCACGATCCCGATCCCGGCAATCACGAAGCCGCAGTCGAGGACCCTGCCGTTCTTGGTCCGCACCCGCTCCACGCGGCCGGCGCCTTCGAGCGCCGCGACCGCATCCTCCATCACCAGCGTCACGCCCTTCTCGCGATGGATGTCCGCGAGGACCGTGCCGACCTCGTCGCCCAGCACTCTGGCCAGGGGCACCCGGTGGCCCTCGATGGCGGTGACCTCGACACCGAGCTGGCGGAGCGAGGCGGCAACCTCCGAGCCGATGAATCCGAGGCCGATCACCACGGCGCGGCGCCCCGGCCGCGCCTCGGCGCGAATCCGGTCACAGTCCTCGACCGTGCGCAGCTGGAAGACGCCCGGCAGCTCCGCGCCGGGAGCCGATAGCGCTCGGTTTCTTCCGCCCGTGGCGACGAGCAGGCGATCGTACGCGATCTGGTCGCCGCCCTCGAACTCGGCGATCTTGCGCCGGGGATCGATGGCGGTGGCCCGGAGCCCCAGCCGCAGCTCGATGCGGTGCTCGGCATAGTAGCCGGCCGGGTTGACCAGCTGATCCTCGAAGCGCTCCTGCCCACGCAGATAGCCCTTCGACAAGGGCGGGCGGTTGTAAGGCAGCTGCGGCTCGGCCCCGATGAGCTCGATCTCGCCCTCGAAGCCTAGTTCCCGAAGCCCCGCCGCCGCGCTGGCTCCCGCCAGCGAGGCGCCGATGATGACGAAGCGCGGTCGCGGCATGCCCTGCCCTCAGCGCCGCGCGCCGATGACGACCAGCACGATCCCTCCGACCAGCGCCAGCCCGCCCAGCAGCGGCGGCAGCGGAATGGTCTTTTCCTTCTCGACCTCGGCGTGGAGCGGCCCGATGTCGAGGACCTTCTCGCGCGTCGTGTAGGTGATGCCCTGGTACGCCAGGGCGATCACCCCGAGGATGATCAGAGCCACGCCCAATAGAACCAGTCCCTTCATGGCGAGTCCTCCTCAGAAGTGCAGGGAGCAAGAAGGGTGCCGGAGGGCCACGTCAGGCGACTTGGCGCCCGCAGTCGGCTCAAGCGCCGATCGGGACGAGCGAATTCCCGGCGGTGCGCCGTCGTCGCGCTTCTGCGGCAGTAAACCCTACCCGGTAAATCGTACCGACTCCTCCCTGATTGGCGAGGGGTAAGCCGGCCCGGCGCGCTAGTCGGTCTTGATGATGTCGCGCGAGAGCTTGGTGGCCGCCAGCAGGTGGCTGATGTCGCTGGAGCAGCCGACGAAGCGCCAGCCTTCGCCGATCCGGCGGTTGACGGTCTCGGGCTTGGCGCAGTGGATGCCGGGAGCGACGCCGTGCTTCTTGGCGGCGCGGAAGATGGTCTGCACCGCCTCCTCGAACTCTTTGTGGGGCGGCTCGAGCGAGGGCGCCAGGCCCATGGAGGCGCAGAGATCGTTGGGGCCGATGTAGCAGGCGTCGATGCCGGGCACGGAGAAGATGGCGTCGATGTTCTTTACCCCTTCGATGTGCTCGATCTGCACGATGCGGAGAATCTCCTCGTTGGCCCGCTTGAAATACGTCTGCGGATCCGTCTTGAAGGAGGCGGCGTACCGGCCCGAGCCCAGGCTGCGCCGGCCCTGAGGCGGATACTGGCCGAAGTCGGCCACCTGCTGCGCCTCCTCCGGCGTCTTCACGTTGGGCGCCACCAGACCCCAGGCCCCGGCGTCCAGCGGGCGCTTGATCCCGAGCTCGCGGATCTCCGGGATGCGGAGCATCGGCGCGGTCTGAAAGCGCCCGATGGCCTGGAGCATGGTCGTCATGGTGTGCAGATCGATGGGGTTGTGCTCGGTGTCCACCACGAGCCAGTCCCAGCCTTGCTGAGCCAGCATTTCCACCATCAGCGGGTCGCCGATGGCGATCCAGAGACCGGTGACGGCCTTGCCGGCCTTGAGCTTGCGCTTGACGGGATTCTCGAGCATCGGGCTCCTTCGCCTGAGGCATCGCCGGGACGAGCCCGAGTGTAGTGGGCCCGGAGCGGCCCGTCAACGGCCGGGCCCCGCGAGGGTAGGTGAAGGGCAGAGGTGTCGGCTACTCTTACACCTCCGGAAAGCGTCGGGGACGGCAGCTCGACAGCATCCTGATATTCCTCGCTTCTTCCCGGCGGCGCATGAATTGCACTTCTTAGCCGTGTCGCTAGCCAGGTGTCGGATTCACATCCGGCGCACAGAAAGGTACTGGCCGCGATCTCCTGGAGGCGCCGCGGGGCCTAAGCCCCTCCGCGCGAGCGCCTCATCCGGCGAGCACCGAGACGCCCCCTCTCGGTGCTCGTGCTGTTTTCTTGAGCCTCTCCCGCGGCGATCGACCGTCTGGTTTGACAGGACCTCCCGTCGGCGCGTAGGTTGAGCGAGGAGGTACGTCCCTGATGGGCTGGCGGGCAATCATAAGCACGGTGGCCGCGGGCTTCCGGCGATCGTCTGCGCCCAGGCGCGCGGGTGAGGGCGCGGCCGCCGTCGAGGCGCAGGAAGGTGGCGGCCGGCGTGTGTGGACCGAGGCTCCGAGGCCTGCCCCGATCGAGTGGCGGTTCGGCGGGAGCTTCGCGGAGAACT
>DASSSH010000005.1:0-7779 GCA_035708525.1 Candidatus Methylomirabilota bacterium | reverse complement strand
ATTCTCCTCTCGGGCCCGCGCCCGTCTCCTTCAGGTCGACGACGATGCCACCCGTCCCCGTGACCAGCTCCCCGGGCGTCAGGGGAAACACGCACTCCGGGACGCCGGCTGCCGCGTAGATCACCTCGTACTGGAGCAGGTCGCGGTCGATGTACACGGGCAACGGCGCCGGATGGCCCACCGGCGCCACGCCGCCGATGGCGTATCCGGTCGCCTGCCTAACCGTGTCAGGATCCGCCCGGCGGATCCGCGCGCCCACCAGCCCGCCCAGCCGCGCCTCGTCGACACGATTGGCGCCCGAGGCGATCACGAGCAGCGGGCTGCCATTGGCCGTGAACACCAGGGACTTGGCGATCTGCCCCACCGCGACGCCGAGCGCCTCCGCCGCCTGGCGCGAGGTGCGCGCGTGGACGTCGAGCTCGATCACCCGGCGGTCCAGGCCCAGCGCGGCCAGCGCCGCCTGAACCTTCTCGGCGGCCGGCTTCACATCTCAGAGGACCAGCTCGGCCATGAGCCGCAGGGCTTCCTCCTGGCCGGTGCCGCAGATCAGGGTCGTGACGCCGGAGCTCTTCCAGCGCGAGAGCCGCTCCTTGATGCGCTCCCTGGGGCCGCAGAGCGCGATCTCGTCCACCAGGGCGTCCGGCACCTGCGCCGCCGCCTCCTCCTTCTTACCTGACAGATAGAGATCCTGGATCGCCTTCGCCGCCGCCTCGTAGCCGTAGCGACAGACGAGCTCGTTGTAGAAGTTCTTCCCGCGCGCCCCCATGCCGCCCACGTAGAGGGCCAGCCGCGGCTTGACGTGGTCGCGGCAGGCCTTGACGTCCGTCCCGAGGACGATGGGAACGGTGGGGGCCACGTCGAAGCGGGCGAGCGACTTGCCCCCGCCCGCGGCCTTGAACCCGGCCTCGAGGTGAGGTGTGAAGATCGACATCCGGTCGGGCGAGAAATACACCGGCAGCCAGCCGTCGGCGATCTCGGCCGCCAGCGCCACGTTCCTGGGCCCGATCGCCGCGAGATAGATCGGGATGTCTGGCCGCCCGTGCAGGATAGACTTGAGCGGCTTGCCCAGCCCCGTCGCGTCGGGTCCCGCGTAGGGAATCTGGTAGTAGGCGCCCTTGTACTCCAGCGGCTTCTCCCGCCGCCACACGGCCCGGACGATCTCGACGTACTCGCGGGTCTTGGCGAGCGGCTTGCCGAAGGCCACCCCGTGCCATCCCTCCACCACCTGCGGCCCTGACACGCCCACGCCCATGAGGAAGCGGCCGCCCGAGAGCTGGTCCAGGGTCAGCGCCGTCGTCGCGGCGAGCGTCGGCGTTCGGGCCGGGATCTGCATGATGGCCGTTCCCACGCCGATCCGCTTGGTCTGCGCCGCCACCCAGGCGATGGTGGACACGGCGTCCGAGCCATAGGCCTCGGCCGACCAGACCGAGTGGAAGCCGAGCCGATCCGCTTGCTGGATGAGCGGCAGGTTGATCCCCAGCTGAGATCCGGAATAGCCGATGTTCAGTCCCAAGCGCATGGCTTGCCCCTCCAGTCAAAGCCGCGCGAGCGCCGCCAGGCTGAGCCGTCGCGAGCCGCGCCGGCCGCGCCAGCGGTGCCGGTCGAGTCTGACGCGGCCGCGGCGGACGGGCACGCCTTCCTGCTCCAGCAGGACCCGTTGAGTCAGCATGCCCGACACATTGGCCCGCAGGCTGATGCCTCCGCTGGCGTTCACGACGCGGTGCCAGGGCACGCCCGGCTCGCAGTGGCGCATCGCGTAGCCGACCGCGCGCGCCGCCCGAGGGTAGCCGAGGATTGCGGCGATCTGGCCATACGTCGCTACCCGCCCGCGGGGAATCTCCCTCACGAGGCGAAAGACTGCCCGATGGAACCGCGTCATCACCGCGCGAGACCGAACTGCAGCTCGTAGAGCCGCGAGTACAGCCCCCCACGGGCCAGGAGCTCTTGATGCCGCCCCGACTCTCGCACCTGACCCTTGTGCAGCACCAGGATGCGGTCGGCCCGCTGGATCGTCGAGAGGCGATGGGCGATGATCACGCTCGTCCTCCCCTCGAGCAGCTGGGCCAGCCCGGTGCGGATCAGGGCCTCGGTCTCAGGATCCACGCTGGACGTGGCTTCGTCCAGCGCCAGGACGCGAGGATTATAGATGAGGGCCCGGGCGATGGCCAGCAGCTGCCGCTGGCCCTGGGAGAGGTTGACGCCACGCTCACGGACATCCTCCTGGAGCCCGCGCGGCAGGGCCGCGACGAGACGCATGGCATTGGCCGCCAGCAGGGCGCGCTCGATCTCCGCGCCGGTCACCGCCCCGTCGCGTCCCAGGCGCAGGTTGTCTTCCACGGTCCCGCTGAACAGGAAGACGTCCTGCGGGATGAGCCCCACGTGCCGGCGGAGCGCGCGGAGATCCCACTCCCTCACATCGCGCCCCTCCACGAGCACCTGGCCTCGCGTCACGTCGTAGGCGCGTGTCATGAGCCGCACCACCGTGGTCTTGCCCTCGCCCGTCGGCCCCACCAGGGCCACCTGCTGTCCGCGCGCCACCGTGAACGAGCAGTCCTCGAGCACCCACTGCTCCCCCTCGTAGGCGAACCACACGTTGCGGAACTCCACCGCGGGGCCGGCGGCCGGCGAGACGGAGACCGCGCGCGCGGGCGCCGCGCGGATCGAGGGCTCGACGTCCAGCAATCCGAAGATGCGCTCGGCCGAGACCGTCGCCGCCTGCATGACGGTGTACTTGGCGCCCAGATCCCGGATCGGCAGGAAGAAGCGGTTCGTGTACTCGAGGAAGGCCACCAGGCCGCCGAAGGTCAGCGCGCCGGCCACCACCTGGCCGCCGCCGTACCAGAGCAGCAGGGCGACGGCGGCCGAGCCGATGGCCTCCACCGTGGCGTACAGCGAGGCGTCGTAGAAGGTCGAGCGGAATTGCGCCCGCCGCAAGTCCGCGTTGAGCTCGCCGAAGAGCCGTCGCTCCCGCCCCTCGCGGGCGAAGAGCTGGATCACCGCCATGCCCTGCAGCGACTCCTGGAGGAAGGTGTTGAGCCGCGCCAGACGCGTGCGCACGCCCCGGTAGCTCTCGCGGGCCTTGAGCCTGAAATAACCTGCGGCCAGCACCAGCAGCGGAACCAGGGCGAACGTCACGAGCGCCAGGCGCCAGTTCATGCCGAGCATGATCACCACCACGCCGGTCAGCGTGAGCACGTCCCCCAGGACCGACACGACACCGCTCGTGAACAGCTCATTGATCGCCTCGACGTCGTTCAGCACGCGCGTCATGAGGCGACCCACCGGGTTGCGGTCGAAGAACGCCGCGTCCATCCGCTGGAGATGGGTGAAGAGCGCGTTTCGGAGGTCGTGCATGACGCGCTGACCGGTGAGCTGGGTGAGATAGGCCTGGGCGACGCGCAGTCCGTAGAGCACGAGCAGGGTGAGCAGGAAGAGCGCCGCGATCCGGCCGAGCCCGGGCCAGTCGCGGCGCAGGATGTGCTCGTCGATAGCGATCTTCACCAGGTACGGCTGGAGCAGCTCGAGCAGGGTGGCGAGCGGGAAGACCAGCAGCGAGAGCGCCAGCAGCCCGCGGTGCGGGCGCGTGTGCTCCCAGATGCGCCGCATCAGCCGCGCATCGTAGGCCTTCCCGAGGATTTCATCCTCATGCATGTGCAATCTCGTCCTCGAGCTGTTGAACCCGCCATAGTCGCGAATAGAGGCCGCCGGCTGCGAGCAGCTCGGCGTGGCGGCCCTGCTCGACCACCCTTCCCTCATCGAGCACGACCACCCAGTCGGCCTCTTCGGCAGCCCGAAGCCGGTGGGTCATGAGCAGGGTCGTGCGCCCGCGGACGGCGGCCCGCAGGGCCTGGAGGATCTCCCATTCCTTCGCGGCGTCCACCGAGGCGAGAGCGTCGTCGAGCACGAGGAAGGGTGGGTCGGCGGCCAGCGCGCGCGCCAGCGCCACCCGCTGCCGCTGGCCACCCGACAGGGTCAGCCCGCGCTCGCCCACCACGGTCTCCCAGCCCTGCGGCAGCCCGGCGACGTCGTCAGCGAGCCCGGCGGTGCGCCCGACGGCCTCGACCCGCCCCGCATCCAGGCGCTCGTCGGCCAGGAGCACGTTCTCCCTGAGCGGGCGGGAGAAGAGAAAGGCTTCCTGGGGCACGTAGCCCACCGAGCGCCTGAGCCGGTCCACGGGAAGATCACGGACGTCGCTACCGCTCACGAAGATCGCCCCGGCGGGCGGCTCGAAGAGGCGGCAGAGCAACAACCCCAGGGTGGACTTGCCGCTGCCCGTCGGCCCGACCACGGCCACGAGACCGCCCTCGGGCACGCTGAAGCTGACGTCCTCGAGCGCCGGGCGGCGTCCTTCATAAGCGAAGCTGAGCCCCCTGAACTCGATCGCTCCGGGCTCGAGCATCCCGGGGCCCGGGGGTGAAGTCTGAGCCGGCGCGGGGGCGTCGAGGATCTCGGCGATACGCTGCATGGACGCCAGCCCGCGCTTGACATTCGCGAGCGTCCAGCCGAGGGCAATGGTGGGCCAGGCGAGATAGGCGAGGTAGCCGTTGAAGGCGACGAAGGCGCCCAGGGTGATCCGGCCGTCCACGACCGCCTTGCCGCCCAGCCAGAGGATGATCAGGGCGCCGAGCCCCGAGATGAGTCCCAGCAGCGGCCAGGCGACCGCTTGGGTCCGAGCCAAGCCGAGGCTTCTCCGCAGGTATTCGCGGTTCAGCCGGCCGAAGGCCTCCACTTCGCGGTCCTCCATGGTGTAGGCGCGGACCACCGGCATGCCGGACAGATTCTCCTGGACCTTGGCCGAGAGCGCGCCCAGCTGCTCCTGGACCGCCGTGGAGCGCAGCTCGACATCGTGGTTGAAGCGCTTGGCGACGAGCACGAGCACCGGGAACGGCGCCATCGCGTAGAGCGTGAGGCGCGGATCGATCGCCCACATCGCGCCCAGGGTGCCCAGGAAGGTCAGCGACGTGCCGATGAGCATCACGCTGCCGAAGCCCGCCAGCAGGCGGAGCGCGGCGATGTCGTTGGAGGCGCGCGACATGAGATCACCGGTCTGGCGACGGTGATAGAAGGTCGGGGGCAGCCGCTGCAGGTGCGCGTAGAGATCGCCCCGCACGTCGTGCTCCACCCACTGCCCCGCTCCGATGATCGTGAAGCGCGAGCCGAGTCGTGCCGCGCCGTGGGCCACGGCGAGCAGCAGGATCACCGGCACGTAGCCTCCGACGGGCGCCTCACGCCCGAGGGCGTCGACCGCGAGCTTCACCGTCCAGGGAATGCCCAGCGAAAAGCCGGTCGCGAACAGCAGACAGCCCGCGCCCGCGGCGTAGCGCCAGCGGTACCGGAGCAGATAGCGAAGAAGCCGACGAGCAGGCGACACCAAATCAGTATAGACCAGACGGCCGCCAGGCGACGGCCGCGGCCGCCCGGGCGCGCGCGCTCAGCCGCTGACCGGCGCGCCGTCGCGATACGGACGGAGAGCGGCGTAGATCGCGAACAGCGCCGGAGTCGGAATCCCGTAGCGCTCGCCGAGCCTCACCGCATGGCCGTGGAGCGCCTCCAGCTCGAGCCGCTTGCCGAGGGTCAGGTCGTGGTGAAGCGAGGAGGTGAAAGCGGCGCCGAGGTTGTCGAGCATGCCGAGGCAGGTGTCCACGAAGGCGGGATCGAGTCCGGCCCCCGCCCGGTTTCCCAGCGATACCATCTCCTCCAGGACGAGACGGTACAGCCGCCGAGTCTCCGGCACGCTCCTGACCACGCCGGCCGGGCAGCGCGTCAGCGCCGTGGTGCCCGCATGGGCGGCGATGAACACGTATTTTTCCCACAGCGTCCGGAGCATATTGGGCGAGAGCTCCGCGCTGATCCCCGCGCGCTCACAGGCGGCCAGGAACGCCCGGGCGCGCTCGCTCTCGCGGCCGTCCATCTCGCCGAAGACGAGGCGGCCCAGAAACCTGTGGCTGATGACCCCGGGCGACTCGATGGTGGCCAACACCTGGGCCACACCGCCCATGACGTGGCCGGGGCCCAGGATGCGCTCGAGTCTCTCCTCGTTGTCGACTCCGTTCTGCACCGGCAGCACGGCCGTGGCGGGACCCACGACAGGCTTGATCGCCTCGCCCGCCGGCTCGGTGTCGAACGATTTGACGCAGAAGAGCACGAGATCAGCCGGCGGCTGGCCGTCCAGCTTTTCCACGGCCGGCGAGCGGACGACCCATTCCCCCTCAGGGGCCGACTTCACCCGCAGCCCGTTCTTCCTGATCGCGTCCAGATGCTCGCCGCGCGCGACGAAGGTGACTTCTTCCCCGCCCCGCGCCAGCTTCGCCCCGAAGTAGCCGCCGGTCCCGCCGGAACCCATGACGACGATGCGCATGGCCGTCATGCTGCGAGCGGGCCCCGCGGATGTCAAGCGCGCGCGGGATCGGTTCGCCGCTGAACGCCCGTCCAGTCTCCGCGAGGCTGGAGACCCTTGACAGAAGCGCGAACTCGGCCTAACGTGCCGGCGTGTCCTCACCATCTGGCCGTCGCCGGTCCCGAGTGATGGCGGCCGTCCCGCTCCCCACCGCCCCGATCGGACCCGGCGTCGAGGCTTGCCCGGGTTCTGCGCGCGCGGGAAGTGGGTGGGGCGCGAATCGGGCGAGCACTCCCGCTCCAGGCGTTGCCAGACTCGCACTCTCAAACGAAAAGGAGGGTAGATCGTGACCAGCGGAGAGCCCAGGGATCCCCGGGATCAGGTCGTGCGGTGGCTCGAGGACGGGCAGCGCCAGATGTCGGCGCTCATCGGGATCGTGCACGAGAACGAGCGGCTGAGGGAGCGGCTCGAGGCCGCCGAGAGCGAGAGCGAGAAGCTCCGGGGGCTCGCCTACGAGCTCGAGCAGGTCCGCAACCGCGCGGAGACCGCCGAGCGGCAGCTCGAGCGGGCGCGGGGACAGCTCGGGGAGGCGCAAGCTGAGATCGAGCGCCACAACCGGGAGCGGGAAGAGGTCGCCGAGCGACTGACCGAACTCATGAATCAGGTTCTCATTCGTCTTCGCCCGCAGTCAAAGGTCGCCGAGGCCGCCTAGCCGTCCTTTCCCTTACGCGCCAGTCTTTGGTCGCCTCCATGCCCGTCCGGCATGGAGGCGGCCGACTGGCGTCGCTGCGATCTACCCCCCGGCGCGTGAGGTGCGAGCCGTCTCGGCGCGCTACGAAGATTGAAGGGAAATCCTCTCGAGAGCCGCCAAAAGTGTCGGAAATCTTTACGATCCAAATAACCGGCTTTCGGACTGCCGTGCAAATACCCGCCGTCATTGGGTGCAGGTCACTGGCATCCCAGTTGCTCTACCTGCGTAAGGAGCTCGGATCGCGACCAGGGCGCGCCCCCGGCTCGAATCTGAAAGGGGGCAATCTGTGGCGGCGATCAAGCTCCATTTCGCTGTGGCGATAGGCGGCCTCCCAAGGCTCGGTCAACCCATGAAGCTCGGATTGCAATTCCTGGCTCTTCTCCTGGCCGGGGCGACCCTATTCGCCACCCCCGCCGAGGCGATCCCCATGTCTCAAGGGGATACGATCATCGTGACGTTCCCGGCCCCAGGAGGCAACGCGAACCTGGTGGCCGACGCCACCATCACCCTCACTTCCCTGACAGGGACGACGGCCACATTCGATGTCGACATTCACAACGGGACCTCTCTCCTGCTCGATCCCGGAGCCCGAATCACGGCGTTCGGGTTCGCTCTCTCTCCGACGCCCACCGCCAACCCGAACATCCCCGTGACGGATACCGGGGGCCTCTCCGATGTCGATGCATTCCTT
>DASSSH010000004.1:0-2189 GCA_035708525.1 Candidatus Methylomirabilota bacterium | reverse complement strand
CTCAAGCCGAGCGAGCGTCCCGCCATGTCCATGCTTGGCGTGACCTTGACGAGGCTCGCCTCCACGGTGTGCACGCCGAGGGCGAGGAACCGGGCGAGGTAGGCAAAGACCAGCCCCGCCATGGATCCCGTGAAGAGGAGGCCTCCGTCCCATCCCCAGACGGCGCGGACCAGGTCGTTCCAAACCCGGTCGAGGAAGGCGAGCGGCACCAGGACGCCGACGGCGATGACCGAGCCGGGGAGAGCGTAGCCCATGGTCGCGATGCGGCCGCACGCGGCCACCACCCAGCTGCGGCTCAGCCGGAGGCCGTACGCCACCACGATGGCAGCCCCCACGGCAATCATGGCGGTCGTGGCCGCGATGGTCAGCGTGTTCAGGGCGAATTCCGGATAGCGGTTGTCGAAGTCGGATCCCCTGAAGGTCGTCACGCTCCACACGAGCAGTTGCCCGACGGGCAGAAGAAACGCAGCCCCGACGACGGCGCCGGCCGCGCCGCTCGCCGCCCAGGCCCTCCACCCCGTGAGCATCGTGGGCGCCGGGGGGTGGGCCTTGCGCTCCGTCTGGTAGAAGCGCGCGCGGCCGCGCCAAGAGCGCTCGATGGCGTACACCGTCCCGGTGAAGAGGAGGAGAAGACTCGCCAGCTCCGTGGCGGCCTGGCGGTTGAACAGGCCGAACCAGACCCGGTAGATGGCGACGGTGAAGGTGTTGTAGCCGTAGATGGCGACCGTCCCGAAATCCGCCAGGGCCTCCATCACCGCGAGGGAGAGGCCGGCGGCGATTGACGGGCGGGCGAGGGGAAGGGCAACCCGCCAGAAGACGGCCGTCCGGCGGGCGCCGAGGGCGCGGGCGGCTTCCAGGGTCGTTTCCGACTGCTCGAGAAACGCCGTCCGCGCCAGGAGGTAGACGTAGGGGTAGAAGACGAGGGTCATCACCAGCACGACCCCGCCAGTTGATGCGATGTCTGGGAACCAGATCCCCGGTCCGAGGACGCGGCGGAGCCCGGTCTGCATGGGTCCGGTGTAATCGAAGAGCCCGCGGAAGACAAAGCCGATGACATAGGCGGGCACCGCCAGGGGCAGGATGAGGAGCCACTCGAAAGCCGCCCGGCCTGGGAAGCGATACATCGTGGTGAGCCACGCGAGCCCGGTGCCCAGCAGGGCCACACCACTCCCGACCCCGACGATCAATGTGAGCGTGTTCCAGATCAGCTCAAGGAGCTGCGTCTGCCAGAGGTGTGACCACACATCCAGGCTCGGCGTCAGGAGGGACGAGACGACCACCAGGATGGGCGTGGCGACGACGAGCGCCACCGCCCCGGCCATGAGCGGCCACGGGTCCCGTGGAAGCCTCAGGGCGAGACGCCCCGGAACGGGAACCGCCGGGCTCGCCTGTCGAGTGGGCATGCCAGGCCTCCGCTACCTGTATCCGACTCGATCCATGAGCTTCACCGCTTCGGCCTGGAGCGCCCCCGCCGCCGCCACGTCCACGCTGTCGGCCTTGAATGCTCCCCAGGCGGCGATGAACGCGGCCGGTTTCGCCCCCCCGTTGGCGGGGTACTCGTAGTTGCCGTCGGCGTACAGGTTCTGGGCCTCGGATGAGGAGAGGAACTCGATCAGCCTGATGGCGTTCTCCCGGTGCTTCGCGTACCGCGTCACGCCCGCGCCGGAGATATTGATGTGGACGCCGCGATCCTGCTGGTTGGGCCAGAACACGGCAACGGGAAAGGCAGGATCGTCCGCCTTGAGCCGGGCAAGATAGTAGGTGTTGGCGATCGTCACGTCGCACTGGCCGGCGGCGATGGCCTCGAGCTGCTTCGTGTCACTGTCGAAGATGCGCGGCTCGTTCTTCATCCACCCCCGGAGTATCTCTTCGGTTCGCGGCTCCCCCAGGGTCTTGATCATCGCGGCGACCAGGGACTGCGTGTAGACCTTCCTTGAGGTCCGGAGGCAGAGCCGTCCCCGCCATTTGGGATCCCCCAGCGCCTCATAGGTCGAGAGCTCTGAGGGCTTGACCCGCTCGGTGCTGTACATGATGGGCCGGGCCCGCGTCGAGAGTCCAACCCACGCATTGTCCTTCGCCCGGAGATGCCGTGGGATGTTCTTGGCGATCACGGGCGAGTCGAAGCCTTGCAGGAGACCAGCGTGCTCGGCGATCCAGAGATTTCCCACATCGACGGTCATGAAGACGTC
>DASSSH010000003.1:0-16910 GCA_035708525.1 Candidatus Methylomirabilota bacterium | reverse complement strand
CCCGTGCGGCGTGCTCCTGGAAGACTCGCCCCGCCTCGGTGAGGGTCACGGTCCGGCCGCGGCGGAAGAAGAGGGGCTTGCCGAGTTCCCGCTCGAGCTCGCTCACGTGCTCGGACAGCGTCGGCTGCGACAGGTGGATCTTCTTTGCGGCCCGGGTGAAGCTCTTGTCCCGGACCACAGCGAGGAACACCTCGAGCTGGCGCAACGTCATTCGGGTTTTCCCTATTGTTTAAATCAGAACTACGTATTGGACCCTATCGCATCATTGAGAGTAAGACAAGTCCAGATGAAAGGAGGACGCCAATGATCTTCCGTGAGTTTCTCGTCCCCAAGACCGGCTGCGCCAGCTACGTCTTTGGCTGAGGGGGTACAGGCACCTGCGCTGTGGTGGATCCACAGCAGGAGATCGAGCCATACCTGGAGGCAGCCGCCCAGAAGTCGATGCGCATCACGCACATCTTCGAGACGCACGTGCAGGCCGACCATGTCTCCGGTGCCCGCCGGCTGGCGGCGGTCACGCGGGCGCCGATCTTGTTCCACAAGTCGGCGCCGGTCGAGTTTCCGCACGTGGATCTCGAGGATGACGAGGAGCATGAGCTGGGTAACGTCCGCCTGACGATCCTGCACACACCCGGCCACACCCCGGACGGGGTCTCGATTCTCGTCACCGACCGGACTCGCGCCCAGGAGCCCTGGTTCGTGCTGACGGGCGACACGCTCTTCGCCGGCGGCGTCGGCCGCCCTGATCTCCTGGGACAGGGCGCTGAGGTCTCACTCGCCGAGCAGCTCTACGACAGTCTCTACGGCAAGCTCCTCAAGCTCCCCGACCATCTCGAGGTCTACCCGGCGCATTTCGGGGGCGCCGCCTGCGGCAAGGGGCTCAGCGGCAAGCCGGGCTCGACTATTGGCTTTGAGCGCCGCTTTAACCCGGCACTTCAGTTCACGGCGAAGGCGGACTTCGTCCGCTTCATCCTGGAGGACCTGCCGCCCCAGCCGCCCGGCTTCGCCGAGAATCGCCGGCGGAACCTGAGTGGCGAGTGACGGAGCCGCGCCTCGGCCTGGGGGAGAACCTCCCGCAGTTCTCGCTCCTGGTCGTCCTCAACGCGTTCGTCGGGGCGATGGTCGGGCTCGAGCGAACAATCTTGCCCCTTCTCGGCGAGCAGGAGTTCGGCCTCGCCTCGAAGACCGCGATTACCTCGTTCATCGTGAGCTTTGGGGTGACAAAGGCGATTATCAATCTCGTCGCCGCGCGCCTCTCCGACCGCGTCGGCCGCAAGCCAATCCTGGTCGTGGGGTGGGTCCTTGCCCTGCCAGTGCCGTTCCTCATCATCTACGCCCCCGCCTGGTGGTGGATCGACCTTGCCAATGTGCTGCTCGGGGCCAACCAAGCGATGGCCTGGTCGATGACCGTCATCATGAAGATCGACCTCGTCGGGCCGAAGCGGCGCGGACTGGCGCTCGGCCTGAATGAGTTCGCGGGCTACGTCGCCGTCGGCGTGATGTCGTGGATTACCGGCTACATCGCCGGGCACTACGCCCTCCGCCCGCAGCCGTTCTATCTCGGGATCGCGATCTCGATCATCGGGTTCCTCCTGGCCGCCCTGGTCATTCGGGAAACACGGGGCTACGTCGCCCTGGAGGCGCCGTCGAGCCCGAGCGTGACCACCAGTCGCGCACCAACGCTCAGCCACATCTTCTACGTCACAAGCCTCGGCAACATGAGCCTCTTTGCCGCCTGTCAGGCCGGTCTCGTCAACAACCTCAATGACGGTATGTCGTGGGGCCTCTATCCGCTCTTCTTCGCGGTCCACGGCCTCGGCGTCGCGCGCATCGGCGTCGTGAAGGCCGTGTACCCAGTGGTCTGGGGATTGCTTCAAGTCGTGACGGGCCCCCTCTCCGACCGCTTCGGGCGGAAGGGCTTGATCGCCTGGGGAATGGTCGTCCAGGCGGGCGGGATCTGGCTGACCGTGCTGATGCCGGACTATGCGATGTGGATCCTCGGTGCCGCGCTCCAGGGGCTCGGCACCGCGATGGTCTATCCGACGCTCCTCGCCGCCATTACGGATCACGCACATCCGACGTGGCGGGCCTCGAGCCTCGGCGTCTACCGCTTCTGGCGCGATCTGGGCTACGCGGTCGGCGCGCTCCTCTCCGGGCTCGTGGCCGACTTCTTCGGCCTCGAGGCGGCGATTCACTTGGTCGCAGCGCTGACGCTGCTCTCGGGTGTTGCCGTGGCAGTGCTCATGACTCAATCCGGTCCTGCACCGGCTGCCGTGCGGGTGTAGTTCGAATGACCAGCAGGGGGCGTGGGCGCAGCGGTGCGCTGCCAATCCTGCGCCATAAGGACTACCATCGGCCCTCGGCGTTCGCGCCCGAAAATTTGCTCCGCGAGGCGAGACGGCAAAAAGGCCTGTCGGACCGGCCGGTCCCGAGTATCTGCGTGCTCGACCCTGACGGAGATATCGTACGGAGCTTGTTGGCTGCGAACCAAGCCATGCTTGATCCGCACTGGGCTTGTTATCACACTCAGCTGTATACGTTCGAGCACGATCGAATACAGTTTGGCATCATCGGCTGCGTGGTGGGCGCCCCTTTCGCCGTGCTCGTCGCCGAAGAATTGTTCGCGTGCGGTTGCCAATTCCTGATCAGCGTGACCTCCGCGGGACTCATTCTGCCCAACAGAACACCTCCGTTTTTCGTGCTCATCGAGCGGGCGCTCAGAGATGAGGGAACCAGCTATCACTATCTTCTGCCGTCGGCCTACGTGCATCTCGACACTCGCGTGCTGACCACTCTCAGGGGCGCCTTCGCAGCGCTTCGCATTCCCGTGTATGGCGGGGCGACGTGGACGACCGATGCCCCCTTCCGAGAAACTCCTCGTGCGATCGAATACGCCCGTTCTCAGGGCATTGTCGCTGTCGAGATGGAGGCAGCAGGATTGTATGCCCTCGCTCGAGCGCGACAGAGGCCAATCGTCTGCTTTGCCCACGTCACGAACAGAATGGGCAATGTTGTGGGCGATTTCGAGAAGGGCGACGAGCGGGGCAGCCGGGATGCGTTGCAGGTGATCGCTGCGGCGGCGAGAGCATGGGCGGCACGGAGTCAAGTCGGTGTGACGCCGCTCCGGCGTCGGGGGGTAGGAGTGCGACGGAGGGAACGTCATGACGGAATAGACGCTTGAACAGACAGAGCATCGGTTGCTCAAGGTCATCGCCACCGCTGGCTTCGAGGTGCTTCCCCGACTGTATGAGCACAACGCCCGAAATCGATGCCTGTCCTCGGAGGAAGAGAGGCGGCTTCTTAATTCACTCTCGGCCCGCTTGCGTCCGTTCGTGGTTCTGGCGCTCAACACCGGGATGCGCCGTGGCGAACTGCAAGCCCTCCGGTGGGAGGATGTTGACCTTGCCGCGGGGGCCCTTCGCATCCGGCGTGATAAGGCTGGCGAGGGGCGTTGGGTCGTCCTGAACAGCGCCGCGCGCGAAGCGCTCCTGTCGGTGAAACGCGGGCAGAAGGTCCTGAGCCCCTACGTCTTCTGCTCGCCCGAGGGCAAGCCCCTGCATGACTTCGAGCGGGAGTGGAAGCCGGCGCTTCAATCGGCCAAGATCCCCAACTTCCGCTTTCACGACTGTCGGCACACGTTCGCGAGCCGGTCAGCGATGCTCGGGACGGACCTGTATACGGTCCAGCGGGCCGGCGGCTGGAAGACGCAGGTGATGGTCCAGCGGTATGCGCACCTGAGCCCGGATCACATCAAGGCAGCCGTCGAGCGGCTGGCTCAGACCACTTCGGCGAGCGGAACCGGCACCAAAACCGGCACTGACGGAAAAGGTGGACTTCGGAGGGGAGGGGGAAGTTAGCGAAAGAATTGGTGCGCCTGGCAGGAGTCGAACCTGCGACCCTCGGCTTAGAAGGCCGACGCTCTATCCAGCTGAGCTACAGGCGCGTGAGTGAATTATCGCCATTCGCCGGACTGGGAGCAACGGCCAACCGAGGCGGCGGCCCTTCTCGCGTCTGACGGCTAGAGCTTCAGCGCCGGCTCACTCCCCTGCCCGAATCGCACGAAGGCGCACCCCATGCCGTGAGTGATGCCGCGGTGTCGCCGGCGATCGACCAGGCGCCGCTCGGTGGAAACGGAGCGATACTCGCGTCGCCGCTCACCCTGCCGCCGCTCCCTGATGACCTGCACGCCGCCGACCTCGGCCATGACCCCGGTGAGGTACTCGTACAGGCTCCGATCCCCGGAGGTGACCACGATGAGGAGCTGGACGCCGGGGAAGGACCGCGAAGGCAGTCCGCCCAGGAGCTGAGCGAGGTGGCGCTGACACAGGCCGTGGGTCTCGCTGGTGTCGTCGAAGGGCTCGCGCTGGCCGAGGTCGGCCGGCCTGCCTTCGGACTGGCACCAGGCGCAGATCGCTCTCACGACAACCGAGGCGTGATCAGTGGCATCCTGGGCACACGGGCCTCCCGACTGGAAGAAAGGGGGCCGGCACGGCGAGAGTCGGGCGCCAGCGGACGGGAGGTTAGGCTGGCGGCTGGCTCCATGACCGGGGCTATCGTAGCCGAAGACAAAGACAAGGGCCAGAACAATGCGACCGGACGCAGGCGGATCAGGCGGAGCCACGCGAGCGGGGCTAGGGCGATGAGATCGAGGCGGCGGCCTCGGCCTGGGCTAGCGCGGCCTTGGCTTTCCACATGGCGTTGGCGTGATCGATCTTGGCCTTGGCCTCGCTGTGATGCTTCTTGGACTCGGCCACCAGCTTCTTGGCGTCCTCGACCAGCGCTTTGGCCTCGGGGCTGAGCTTCATCGCCTCAGCCTTCTTGATCGCCTCCTCGGCCGCCTTGATCTGCACGGGACAGTTCCAGGCCTGGGCCGGACCGGCTCCCAGGGCCAGCAGCACCGCACACATCACGCCAAGAACCAGGACCCGCGCCATCCGCTCCTCCTCACGAGCTGCGCGTCAGAATGCAAGATTGGTCGGGGTGAGAGGATTTGAACCTCCGACTCCCTGCTCCCAAAGCAGGTGCGCTACCGGGCTGCGCCACACCCCGAGTGAATGTCCGAAAGTATACGCTCCGCCCCGCGGCCCGTTCAAGATTCGCCGCCGCGCCAGCGCAGCAGGATTTCGCGGGCGCGGGCCATGGCACGCCCCCGGTGGCTCACGGCGTGCTTGGCCGCCGCTGGGATGTCGGCGAAGGTCGCTTTGAGCGGTGGATAGAAGAAGAGCGGGTCGTAGCCGAAGCCGCCCGTGCCGGCGCTCGGCGCGTCGAGCAGGACTCCTTCCACCAGGCCTTCAGCCGTGGCCTCGCGCCCGTCGGGCGAGCAGATCGCGATGACGCAGCGATACCGCGCCGTCCGGCGGGCCGGGGGCACGGCGGCGAGCTCGCGGAGCAGGAGCGCATTGCGCTCGACGTCGCTGAGCCCGTCGCCGCCGTAGCGCGCCGACAACACGCCCGGCCGGCCGCCCAGGGCGTCCACTTCGATTCCCGAGTCGTCGGCCAGGCCGAGCTGCCCCGTCGCGGCGGCGACGGCGCGGGCCTTGAGGAGGGCGTTGTCGGCGTACGAGGCCGAGCCCTCTGGGGGCAGCGACACCCCAGGGAAGTCGGCCAGCGTCAGGATGCGAAACGGGATGCCGGCCAAGAGCTCGGCCATCTCGCGGCCCTTGGCGGCATTGGCCGTCGCCAGGACCAGGGCCGGCTCAGAGGACGAAGGTTTTCTCGCCACGCGCCTCGAGGGCGCGACGCTGCAGGCCGATCAGCCGGCCGATGCCCACCTCGGCCAGGCTCAACAGCTCACCCAGCCGCTCCTTGGAGAACGGGGTCTGCTCGGCCGTGCCCTGGACCTCGACGAAGGCGCCGGCGCCGGTCATGACCACGTTCATGTCCACCTCGGCGGTGGAATCTTCCACATAGTCGAGATCGAGGACCGGGCGGTTGCCGACCATGCCCACGCTGATCGCGGCGACGCAGTCGCGGATCGGCGAGCCGAGCAGCACACCCGCCTTGAGCAGGGTGCCGACCGCGTCCGCCATCGCGACGAAGGCGCCGGTGATGGCCGCGGTCCGCGTGCCGCCGTCGGCCTGGATCACGTCGCAGTCGACCCAGACCGTGCGCTCGCCCAGCTTCGCCATCTCGACCACGGCGCGAAGCGACCGGCCCACCAGACGCTGGATCTCCTGCGAGCGGCCGCTGGGCCCGCTCCGCTCGCGGCTCATCCGCGAATTGGTCGACCGCGGCAGCATCCCGTACTCGGCGGTCACCCAGCCCTTGCTCTGCCCCTTGAGAAAGGGCGGGACCTTGTCCTCGAGGGACGCCGTGCAGATGACTTTCGTGTCCCCGAACTCGACGAGGACCGAGCCTTCGGGGTGGCGCAGGTAATCGCGCGTGAGCGTGACACGCCGGAGCGCGTCCGGAAGCCGTCCGTCGTGGCGCGGGATCGGGCTGCTCACCGAGATCCCTCGCGTTTCCCGGTGGGCTCGGCTCGGGCCGGGAGGGTCTGCACGGTCCGAAGCCGCTGGTCGTACCGGCGCTTGTATTCCGCCAACCCGGCATAGATCGCCCGCGCCACGGCTTCGCGGTACTCGGCGGTCGCGAGCTTCTTCTCCTCCTTGCGGTTGGTAAGGAAGCCCACCTCGATGAGGATCGCCGGCATGGCCGCCCCGCCCAGCACGTAGAAGCCCGCCTGCTTGACCCCACGATTGACCAGCTTCAACGACTGCGTCATGGAATCCAGCACCGTCTCGGCCATGAAGCTCGATTCCTGCTGGAATTCCGACTGGGCCAGGTCCCAGAGGATGCTCTTGAGCACATCACCTTTCTGGCGGGAGGCCGGGCTCTCCAGCTGGACAACGCCGTTCTCGATGGCAGCGGTCTGCCGAGCCTCACTGTCGGAGGCCTCGGAGGAGAGGAAGTAGGTCTCCACGCCCTCCGAGACGGCGCGGGGGTGGGCGTTGGCATGGATGGACACGAACAGATCGGCGCGCCGCTTGTTGGCGAAGTTGGTCCGCTCGCGCAGCGGCACGAAGACATCGGTGCTTCGCGTGAGCACCATCTTGATGCCGAGCCCGTCTTCCGCCATCCGTGCCACGCGCCGGGTGACGTCGAGGACCACGTCCTTTTCCATGACGCCGCTCGGACCGATCGCGCCCGGATCGTGACCGCCGTGGCCGGCATCCAGCACGACCAGGCGGAGCGGCTCCATGCCGCCGCGACCCCGCTCGATCCCGCCCGACTCCTTGGGGCGATAGATGTCCAGCACCAGCCGGAACGGGTCCTGGAGCACCGAGTCCCGGATCTCGCCCGCCGCGCTCTCGAGGACGACGCGCAGCACCGCGTCGCTCCCCGAGGGCTCGAGCCGCACTTCCTTCACGAGGCCGTCGGCGATCTCCTCGGTCCGCCCGCCCGTGAGCAGCAGCCCGGGGAGCCGCACGCGAATCTCCTGGCCGGCGGCGACCACCGCGTACGACACGCTCCCGCCGGTCTCGACGACGACGCGGGTGAACGAGGGATAGGAGCGAAAGCGCAGCTCCTCGAAGGGGATCGAGGCCTTCACGGCCTTCGGCCGCTTCGAATCCATGACCGCGACGGCGCCGGTGCCGGGCGTGAGCCGGCCGAGCCCCTTGGTGAGGAAGCTCTCGGGCAAGAGCCACCCGGCGGCGCCCAGCCGCGGCGGCGCGTCGAGCGTCACCGGCTGGCCCTGGATGAGCACGCGCGGCTGGTCCTTGACGAACTGGGCGGTGCGATTGCCGACGGTGAGCGCGCCGCGGCTGCCCTTGGCAGTCCAGGTGCCCTTGAGGAGCGAGGCGAGGCGCTCGGCCGAGACGTAGGCGGCGCCGTCATCGAAGCCGATCAGCGTGATCTGACCCAGGCTCCCGGATCGCCCGCGGAGATCGTACGCATCGGGACGCGCGCCGTCCGCCGTGGTGAGGAGCGCCCCCACCAGCGCGGCCACGGCCAGAAGCCCGGCGATGCTGACCCGTCTCATTTCGGTCCGCGACTGCGGTAGCCGCCATTGTAGCAATGGCCTCGCTGGCCAGAAAAGATTTTAGGAGAAAATGAGAGGCCCGCCCCGGCGAACCGGGCGGGCCTCGTGAGTGGTGGAGGCGGTGGGCATCGAACCCACGTCCGGAAACCCTCAGCAGCAGGCATCTACATCCATAGCCGGTTTTCTTCTGCTCTCGCCGCCCGACGCTCCAACCGGCTGGATCTCCGGACGGCCAGCTCCATTAGGTCTCGCCCCGCACCCCGGAGCCGGGATTGGAGCCAGTCACCGGAATATGACGCCCGAACCCGGACCCCGTTGACCCGATCCGGAGGGCGCTGACGGGTGTTAGGCCGCCAGGGCTAGCTGATTGTCGGCAGCTATAACCGTGCCCCCGGTTTTACGAGGAGAGAGCACCTCGAGATGCCGCCTGCGCTTCACTGATCCCCGTCGAAACCAGTCGCCCCCTTCATGCGCGCTGTCGATCGCGCGCTTCCTTCGCCATTTCGCGCCGGGCGTCGCGCTCGCGAATCGCCGCGCGCTTGTCGTGGAGCTTCTTGCCGCGGGCCAGGCCCAGCTCCAACTTGGCCCGGCCGTTCTTAAAGTATAGACGAAGGGGCACCAGGGTCAACCCGCGCTCGGCGACCTTGCCGAGCAGCCGGCTGATCTCGCGCCGGTGCAGCAGCAGCTTGCGCGGGCGGTCCGGATCGTGGTTGGCATCCGTGCCGTGATGGTACGGCGGAATGTGGCAGCCGATCAGCCAGGCCTCGTCCTTGTCGATCGAGGCGTAGGCGTCCTTGAAATTGACCTGCCCCTCGCGCAGCGACTTGACTTCGGTCCCGCGCAGCACCAGCCCGGCCTCGACCGTCTCGAGAATCGTGAAGTTGTGAAACGCCCTGCGGTTGGTCGAGACGATCTTTTCAGCCGGCATCGCGCTCAGGAGCCGTCCGGCCCCTTGACTTCAGGGTCGCGCCCGGTATGATGAGGGCCCTGCCCGGGCCGAAGTGGCGGAATTGGCAGACGCGCATGATTCAGGGTCATGTGCCCGCAAGGGTGTGGGGGTTCGAGTCCCCCCTTCGGCACCACCACCCACCTAGACGAGCTCAGCGAGGGTAACGCGACGGCCCAGCGCCGAGGAGCGCTGGGCGGCCTCGACGACCTGCAGGGCCAGCAGTCCCGCCTCCACATCCACCGCCGCGCGGCCGCGCCGCGCCACCGCCTCGAGGAACAGCTCGAGCTCCCGGCGGAGCGGCTCTGGCCCGGTGGCCTTGAAGGTCTCCACCGCTCCCTCGGGCGCCTGCCAGCCGGCGGCGCCGCGGGTGTGGACATTGGCGTGCACGCGCACCTCCGCCGTGCCGAAATCGCCGACCAAGGTCGCGCGCTCGCCGACGATCACGCAGTCGCGGTACGTGCCGGGCGCGAAGTAGCCCGCCTCGACGAACGCGGAGACCTCGCCGTACTCGACCACGGTGGACGAGAGATCGTCCATGCCCCGCCCGAGGTAGTCGCGTAGCGTCGCCGTGACGGCCATCGGTGGCTGCTCCAGCACGTGCGCGAACAGGTCGAAGTAATGGATGCTGTCGGTCTGGGTCACACCCACATCGGTCCGCGGCCGCTTGAAGCCGGCGAAGCGCCCGGTGCAATACCGCACGCGTCCGACGGCGCCGCTCTGGACGCGCTCCCGCAGGACGGTCGTGACGGGATGGAAGCGGAAGATGTGTCCGACCTGCAGGACCCGGTCGGTGCTCCGGACGACGTCAGCGAGCACCCGGCCCTCGGCGAGGGTCAGCGTGAGGGGCTTCTCGATGAAGCAGTCCTTGCCCGCCCGAAGGCACTCGCGGGCCACCGCCAGGTGGTTGTCGGCCGGCGTCACCAGGTCCACCGCGTCGACGTGCGGCAGCGCCTCGCGGAAGTCGGCGACGACCCGATCGGCCGCCACGCCCGCCTTCACGGCGAAGGCGCGCCGCTCGTCGGAGATATCCGCCGCCCAGACTTCGGCGCCAAGCTCGCCCAGCACCCGCAAGTGCTTCTCCCCCCAGCGTCCAAGTCCGATCAGGAGAACCCTCATCGGCTGGTTCCTTCGTCGCCGCCCAGGTCCTCCGCCACTTCATAGCGGAGCAGGCGATCCTTCATCCAGCGGACGACCAGCAGATCGATGAAGGCCCGGAGCGCGCGGTTTCCGATGCCGTACTTGGATTGCCCGAAGCGCCGGGGGCGGTGGTTCACGGGCACTTCGAGAACGCGGAAGCCGCGCATCTTGAGTAGGGTCGGGATGAAGCGATGGAAGCCCTTGTAGAGCGTGAGATCACGCAGGCACTCGCGCCGGAACGCGCGGAAGGTGCAGCCGCTGTCCTGGATGGTCTCCTCGCTGATCGCGTTCCGCACGCGATTGGCGATGCGGGAGGACGCGCGGCGCACCCACGAGTCGCCGGCAGCGCGGTCGACCCGCCAGCCCGTCACGGCGTCCCACTGGTCGAGATGCTTGAGCATATCCGGGATGTCGCGCGGGTCGTTCTGCAGATCGGCGTCCATGACGACGACCCACCGGCCGCGCACGGCTTTGAAGCCCGCGTCCGTGGCCGCCGTCTCGCCCGCGTTGGCCTTGAGCCGCACGAGACGCACGCGGGGATCCTGCTCGCGGAAGGCGCGGACGATCTCGGCGCTCCGATCCTTGCTGCCGTCGTCCACGAAAATGACCTCGTAGGCGAGCCCGGTCGGCGCCAGGACCTCACGGATCTCCGGCCAGAGCAGCGGCAGGTTGGCTTCTTCGTTGTACACGGGCACGACGATGGACAGGTCGACGGAGCTCGTCATGATCGCCTCGGTCCGGATTTGCCTGGCGTCACCCGCGCTGAGGCGGGAGAACACGCGGCGGAACGCCCTGCCACTCCGGCACGAGCGTGTGAGGAAGGCCGAGCCGGTCGAGCACGCGGGCCAGGGTGTGGTCCACGAGGTCGTCGATCGTCTTGGGCCGGTTGTAGAACGCGGGCATGGGCGGCAGGAGCACGACGCCCATCTCGGTCAGCGCGGTCAGCACGCGGAGGTGGCCGAGGTGCAGCGGCGTCTCGCGCACCACGAGGATCAGGGGCCGCCCCTCCTTGAGGGTGACATCCGCGGACCGACCGATCAGCGAATCGGCCAGGCAGTGGGCGATGCCCGCGGCCGCCTTGATGCTACACGGCACGACCACCATGCCGTCGGTCTTGAACGAGCCCGAGGCCAGGGCGGCGCCGATGTCCCGGTTGGAGTAGTGGCGGGTCGCCAGCGCCTCGACGTCCGCCACCGCCCAGTCGGTCTCCGCCACGATGGTTCGCTTCGCGGCGGCCGAGACGATGAGGTGCGACTCGACATCGGGGAGACCCCGCAGCAGCTCGAGGAACCGGATGCCGTAGATCGCGCCCGAGGCGCCGCTGATGGCGACGACGATGCGCTTCACAGGCGGAACCTGCGGCGGTAGACCTCGTCGCGCGTTTTCTGGTAGAGGAGCTCCCACTCGGCGCTGCCCTCGGGCGCGGGCCGCGAGTAGGTGCTCAGGGTGCGGCGCACCTCCTGGTCGATGGACTCTTCCAGGCGCGATTCCTCCTCCAGGACCCGGAAGATCTCGGTCCGGAGCTGCCCGTGGGCTTTGTCGTCGGCGCTGCCGCGGATGACGAGGCTCTCCGTCGCCGTCAGGTCGGCGACGATGCGGTCCGCCAGGGCGAACAGGCGCTCGCGGCTCATCCGCATCACAGCGTGAAGCCCCGCTCCTTGGCGAGCTTGGCCTTGACCAGCGCAAAGAGCCGCTTGTAGTCGGACGCCGAGTCCTTGATCTCCTTGGCGTGGTCCTGCATGAGGCTCCGGGCATCGGCGTCGATCTTCTCCTCGGCGAGGAGGTTCTCGACGAGGATGCGCTGGGCCACCTCGCGGGCGCGCTTTTCGTCCCGGACGTCGGCGAGCTTCCGCCCCACCAGCCGCTTGACCACGGCATCCGCCATCCGGCCTGCCAGCTCTTCCCGCCTGATCATGGGGGTCCAGTGCCACAGCCTACATGCCCCCGGGCGCGGGTGTCAAGCGGAAGTATTCGGAATATCGGGTAAAACTGCCGTTCTCAGGCTGGAAGAAGGATGCGGAATCTGGAGCCTTTCCCTGGCAGGCTTTCCACCTCCACGGTGCCGCCGTGGGCCTCGGCCAAGGCCTTGACCAAACCCAGGCCGAGCCCCAGGCCACGAACGGCCGCGGTTTCGGGATGCGGGATGCGGACATAGCGGTCGAAGATCCGCGGGAGATGCTCGGCCGGGATGCCGATGCCGTCGTCCTCGACCGCAAGCTCGATCATGCCCGGCCGGTCGGGGGCGGGCCCGGCGGCCATCGCCACCCGGCCGCCCTGCGGGGAGTACTTCACGGCGTTCGAGAGCAGGTTCTTCACCATGCGGTCCACGGCGTCCCGATCGGCCTCGACCACGAGCCCGGGCAGAGCGGATGCCCAGAGAAAGCGGTGGTCCGGATGCTCGGCGGAAAAGAGCTCCGCGTTGCGCTCCATGAGCTCGGCGAGGTCGATGCGATCTCGGCGCATCTCGAGCGGCCGGCCCGCCTGGATGCGGGCCAGGTCGAGCAGCTCCGCCACCATCCGGCCCAGCCGCTGCGCCTCGGCATGAAGATGGCCGAGAAAGCGGCGCGCTTGCTCCGGCGGCACCGGCCGCGAGAGCAGCAGCTCGCTGAACCCCTGCAGCGCCGTGATCGGCGTGCGCAACTCGTGCGAGACGATCGAAAGGAACTCGCTCTTGGCCTCGTCGAGCTCCCGCAGCCGCGCCGTGGCCGCCGTCACCTTCTGCTCCAGCTCCTCGTTGAACCGCCGCTGCCGGAGGCTCAGGCGCGCATTGTCGACGCCCAGGGCCAGGTGCATGGCCATCTCTTCGGCCGCGACGCGCGCCGCCGGGTCCAGGTCCCCCACCCGCTCCACCGCGAGCGCGCCAACGGGGCCTCGGCCGCAGTCGAGCGGGAGCACCAGGCCGCGGAGGGGCGTCGCGCTGGGCCCCATCTCGTGGGCGACGCGGGGGTTGCCACCGAGATCTCCGATCCACACCGCCCGCCCCGACTGCAACGCCCAGCCCGCGGCCGAGCGTAGCGGAAAGTCCGAGCCCGGTGGCGAGGCCACCGCAGGCTGGCCGTCGTCGCCTGCGATCAGGAGCCCCACCCGCTGGGCGCCGAGGGCCGCTCGCACCCCTTCAGCCGCCGCCGCGAGCCGCTCCACGAGTGGGCCTTCGGCGTTGAGGCAGCGCTGGATCTGGAGCACGGCGCGCAGCCGCGTGGCGTGACCCCTCGACTCATCCATCAGCCGGCCGACGAGCCAGCCGAACGCGACGGGCGTGACCACGGAGATCAATCCGTCGAGGGTCGGCGCCGTGAGGCCGCCACGCTCGACGGCCGGCAGGGCGAGAGGCGCCTGCAGGAGCCCCGCGACCAAGCCGATCAGCGCGCCGCGCATGGCGCCCGAGCTCAACGCCGCCCAGAGCGTCGGGAGCAGCAGCAGGTGCCGCAGCGCCGACGGCGAGGCGGACCAGTCCGCGGCCATCCCGACGGTGATGACGGCGAGCAGCAGGAGCTGGAGCCAGATCATGTCGCGAGGAGCCGGTAGGCCGCGAAGAAGGTCACGGTGGCCGCGTAGCCCGGCAGCAGGCTGCCGCTCCACGCGCGCAGCCCACAGCAGCCCAGCCCCAGCAACGCCATATAGAAGACAGCGCCCGCCCGGATCTCGGTGGCCGGCGGCAGCGCCGGGTCGAGCAGGTAGCGGACGACCACGAGAGCCGTGACGAAGACCGCGGCTGGCCAGAATCGCCAGGAGCGCCAGCACCGGGAGAAGAGCGCGCCCCGGAACAGCCATTCGGCCGTGAGCGCGTTGGCCCCGACATCGTAGCCCACGGCCGCTAGGTATTCGCCCGCGCTCACGACCCGCACACCGTAGCCGAAGGTGAGCGACACGGAGAGCAGCAGGTGGACGCCCAGAAAAGCGCCCGCGCCGAGGCCCGCCACGACGGCCCCGATGCTCCTGGGCGCCGTGAGACCGATCCGCCGGATGTCGACCCGATCGCCGCCGATCCGAAGGACGATCAGCGGGACCATCAGGTATGCCAGCGCCCCCCAGGCGCTGAGCCGGCTGAGAAGACACGCTGCCACCAAGGCCGCGGAAACGATCAGCGCCGGCCGAACCCAGCCCCGCGCACCCCCGGTGGCGACGATCCACCCGAGGGCGAAGAAGGTCGCGTGCACCAGCGCGCTCGCGGCCGCGCGAGCGAGCCCAGCCGGCGCGCCCTGCACGCTTTCCATCGACAGCGCCGCTGCAGTCAGCGCTGCCCCGGCGGTGAGGGCGAGCAGGCATGGCGGCGCTATGCCATCGGCCCACGCCCTCCGCGACGGCTCAATGGGAGCGCTCAGCAGCCACATCAGCCAGCACCTCGACGCAGATCACGGTCAGCCGTTCGTCAAGCGTCCGGCCGGCCTCGGCCAGGAGGCGCTCCAGCGCCTCGCCGTGCGAGAGCCGCGCGCGGTAGGGACGGTCCGATGTGAGGGCGTCGTAGACATCGGCCACCGCGACGATCCGCGCCCCCAGCGGGATCGACTCGCCCCGGAGCCCGTCGGGGTAACCGCTGCCGTCCAGTCGTTCATGATGATGACGCACGATCACGGCGCCCTCGTCGAAGAACTCGAGCGGCGCGACGATCTGGGCGCTCGTCACCGGGTGACGCCTGAGGATCTCCCATTCCTCGGGTGACAGCGGCCCCGGCTTGCGGAGAATTCCCTCGGGAACGCCGATCTTGCCCAGGTCGTGGAGCAGACCCGCCTGGCCAATGGTCGTCGTGGCCGCGGGCTCGAGGCCCGCCTCGAGCGCGATGCGCCGGGCCAGATGGGCCACGCGCTCGGAGTGGCCGCGGGTATAGGGATCCTTCGCCTCGAGAGCATTGGCCAGGCCGAGCAGACTCTGGAAGATCGCGCCCTGCAGCCGGCGATAGGTCGTCTTGAGATCCACGGCGTACTGCAGGGACTGCTGGTAGGCCGCCCGCAGACGGTCGCGGGCCTGGCTGAGCTCGCGCTCGCGCCCCAGCGACGCCTCGTAGAGCGACTTGAGGTCGCGGGCGTACGAGAGGGCCTGGGAGAGCGCTACTTCTCCGGCCACACCGGGGCCTCCGGGATCAGCGCGCGGACCAGAGTGAGGAGCGCCAGCGGCGAAAAGGGCTTCGTCAGGTACTCGTCGGCGCCTGCGGCAAAGCCGCGTGCGCGATCGGCGGCCTGCCCGGCCGCGGTGAGCATGACGATCCGGGTGTGGGCGCATTCGGGCGCCCGGCGCAGCCGCCGGCAGACCTCGACGCCGTCGAGCCGCGGCATCTGAATGTCGAGCAGCGCCAGCTCGGGGCGCACCGCCAGGGCCAGTCCGAGCGCGGCGTCCCCGTCCCCCGCGGAGACGACCCGGACTTCGTCGTCCTCCAGCGTGAAGCGAACCAGCTCCACGATCGCGGGCTCGTCATCGGCTACGAGGATGGTTGTCACGGCGTGTGGACGATGCGAGGCGCATGCCACCGCGCGCGGCGAGAAAAATCACGCGATTCGAACGCACCTGCCTGGATGGCTGCCGCCGGGACTGTGCAGCCGGCGTCTCCGGCTGCACCGGGATGGGGGCGAAGGATCGGGGCGAGGGCGCCCCACTGAGGCAGGCGCTAGTGGCCGGCTTTGCCGCCGACGACCTGGATCCGCGCCTGAGCGCGCTGCAGCGCGGCCAGCGCTCGCGCGTAGTCGATCTCTTCCTCGTGGCCCCGCGCTCCCCGGCCCGTCAGCCGCTGCTCCGCGCGCTGGCGCGCGCGCTCGGCGCGATCGCGATCGATCTCCTCGGGGCGCTCCGCCCGCTCGGCCAGGATGATCACGCGGTCGTTGCTCACCTCGGCGAAGCCGCCCATCACCGCGAGATGGTGCTCGTCACGTCCCTGCCGGTACATCACCTCGCCGCAGCCGAGGGTCGTGAGGAATGCGGCATGGCCCGGCAGGACGCCGAAGTAGCCTTCCGACCCCGGGGCGACCACTTCGTCGGCCTCGGTGGAGACCAGCTGGCGGGTCGGGGTGGCCAGCTCGAATCGCATGAGGACGTTATTTCACCTCGCGCATCTTCCGAGCCTTCTCCTCAACCTCGTCGATACCGCCGACCATATAGAACGCCTGCTCCGGAAGCTCGTCGTGCTTGCCGTCGACGATCTCCTTGAAGCCGCGGATCGTGTCCGCCAGCTTGACGTAGCGACCCTGCTGGCCGGTGAAGGCCTCGGCCACGAAGAAGGGCTGCGACAGGAAGCGCTGGATCTTCCGCGCCCGCGCGACGATCAGCTTGTCCTCGTCCGAGAGCTCCTCCATGCCGAGAATCGCGATGATGTCCTGCAGGTCCTTGTAGCGCTGGAGCACGGACTGGACCGCGCGCGCCGTCTGATAGTGCTCGGCGCCCAGGATGACGGGGTCGAGGATTCGCGACGTCGAGGCCAGCGGGTCGACGGCGGGATAGATTCCGAGCTCGGCGATCTGGCGCGACAGCACCGTCGTGGCGTCCAGGTGGGCGAAGGCCGTGGCCGGGGCCGGATCAGTGATGTCGTCAGCCGGCACGTAGATCGCCTGCACCGAGGTGATGGAGCCCTTCTTGGTCGAGGTAATGCGCTCCTGCAGCGCGCCCATCTCGGTGCCGAGGGTCGGCTGGTAGCCCACGGCCGAGGGCATGCGGCCCAGCAGCGCGGAGACCTCCGAGCCGGCCTGGGTGAATCGGAAGATGTTGTCGATGAAGAGCAGGACGTCCTGCCCCTCTTCGTCTCGGAAGTACTCGGCCGAGGTGACGCCGGTCAACCCGACGCGGAGGCGTGAGCCGGGCGGCTCGGTCATCTGGCCGAAGATGAGGGCGGTCTTCTCGATGACGCCCGACTCCTTCATC
>DASSSH010000002.1:0-3553 GCA_035708525.1 Candidatus Methylomirabilota bacterium | reverse complement strand
CACGGCTTCGTCAAAGCGTTCGCGGCTCTCCACCTGCGGCACGCGGTAGCCGGAGAACTCGGCGGGACGATTGCCGCGTCCCACGCCGACATCCAGGCGTCCGTTGGAGATGATGTCGACGAGCGCCAGCTGCTCGGCCAGCCTGATCGGATCGTGGAAGGGCAGGATGGCGGCGGCCAGTCCGATGCGGATGCGCCGGGTGCGGGAGGCCGCGGCTGTGGCCAGCGCGGCCGGATCCACCGATAGGCCGTAGTCGATGAAGTGGTGCTCGGTGAGCCAGATCTCGTCGAAGCCCAGCTCTTCGGACCAGACGATCTGCTCGAGCTCGCGGTGGATGATGTCGGCGTGCTTGTGCCCCGGCGGGGCCTGAAAGAAGAAGAACGTGCCGAATCGCATCAGGCGACTCCCAGGTAGCGCGTTTTGACTTCCTCGTTGGCCATGAGCCCCTCCGGCGTCCCGCTGTGGACGATCTGGCCGCGGCTCAGGACGTGGACCCGATCGGCGACCGACAGCGCCAGGGGCAGGTTCTGCTCCACCAGCAAGATGGACAGTCCCTCTTTCTTGAGCTCACCGATGACCCGCCCCACTTCGCGGACCAGCAGGGGCGCCAGCCCCTCGGTGGGCTCGTCCATCAGCAGCAGCCGCGGATTGGACATGAGCGCCCGGCCGATCGCCAGCATCTGCTGCTCGCCACCCGACAGCTTGTTGGCGCGATTGCCGGCCCGCTCGTGGAGCCGCGGGAAGATCTCGTAGATTCGCTCGACGCTCCAGTGGCCCTGGCCGCCACGCGCGACCTCCAGGTTCTCGCGGACGCTCAGCGAAGGAAAGACCCGGCGCCCCTGGGGCACCAGTGCCATGCCGAGCTTCACCATTCGGAAGGGCGGCCAGCGCGTGATGTCTTCCGCGTCGAAGCGTACCCGGCCCCGGCGCGGGGGGGTGAAGCCCACGATGGAGCGGATCAAGGTCGTCTTGCCCATGCCGTTGCGGCCGAGGATCGTCACCACCTCGCCGGCGCCCACGGTGAGCGATATCCCCTGGAGGACGTGGCTGTCGCCATAGTAGGTGTGGACTTCCTCGACCTTAAGCACCGAGATAGATCTCCCGCACCTGCGAATTGGATTTGACCTCGTCGCGGGGCCCATCCGCGATGACCTGGCCGTAGTGGAGTACCGTGACCATCTCGGCGAGCTCCAGGGCGATGTCCATGTCGTGCTCGATCATGAGGACGGTGATCGAGGGGTCGAGCTGACGGAGCAGGCTGGCCATGAGACGGGACTCGGCTGGCGAGAGCCCGGCCGTGGGCTCGTCGAGCAGCAGCACCCGGGGCTGGCCGGCCAGGGCGAGGGCGATCTCGAGCTGGCGCTGCTCGCCGTGGGAGAGGTTGCGCACCTGCGCGCCGGCCAGAGCGCCCCGGCCACTCGTGTCGAGCGTCGCCCGCGCGCGCTCCCGGAGGTCGGCGAAGGCGCTCACCGGGCGCAGCATGGCGAAGCGTGCCGGGGTCAGGGCCTGAACGGCAAGCAGGCAATTCTCGAGCACCGTGAGATCTGGAAAGAGATTGGTGATCTGGAAGGTGCGCGTGAGCCCTCGGCTCGCACGCTGATGGGCCGGGATGTTGGTGACGTCCTCGCCGAAGAAGCTGATGCTCCCGGACGACACGGGCAGCGCGCCGGAGATCAGGTTGAAGAGCGTGGTCTTGCCCGCCCCGTTGGGGCCGATCAGAGCCCGGCGCTCCCCCGGGCGCACCGCGAGCGTCACGCGCACGAGGGCCTGCAGTCCGCCGAAGGACTTGGAGACACGGTCGAGCTGCAGCGCGTAGTCCACGCTCAAGTGATCTTCCCCTCACCCCGCCCCTCTCCCCTGAGGGGAGAGGGAGCTGAACCACACCATCCTCCTTCCCAGAGGGGAGAGGGTGCCGAATACCCTCGCCCCCGAAGGGGGAGAGGGCAGGGTGAGGGGGCAGACGGCGCGGTTAGCAGTACTTGCACGGCGGATAATCCCGCGAGTACACCGGGTTCTTCAGAAACTCCTCGGGGTTGTACTTCCAGAACTGGCTCACCTGCGGATAGGTGAACACGACCGTGTTCTGGAGCTGGCCGCCCACCCGCTCGACCTTGCGGATGTAGACGTTCTGGACCGGATTGCCCCACCGGTCGATGCTGACCGGCCCGCGCGGGAAGTCCTTCGGCTCCACCTTCTTGATCGCCGCCAGGAAGGCCTCGCGGTCCTCCACCTTGCCGCCGATCGCCTTGATGGCCTCGACGACCCAGCGGATGTTGGTGTAGCACGTCTCGGCGTAGTACGAGGGGACCTTACCCGCCTTGGCCTCGAAGGCCTTGGCGAAGCGCTTGTTGACCGGGTTGTCGAGGGCGGCCGAGTAATGGAGCGGCGTGTAGACGCCCAGCGCCTCGTCCCCCATCTGCGGCAGCACCGACTCGTCGGTGGTGGTTCCGTTGCCGAGCAGCGGGACCTTGGCCTTCAGCCCCGAGTCGGCGTATTGCTTGACGAACTGGAGCGACCCGCGGCCGAAGAAGACCACGAAGACGGCGTCGGCGTCGCGCCGGATCTGGGCGATGAACGGCGAGAAGTCGGTGGTGTTGAGCGGCGTCCAGATCTTCTGGATGATCTGGCCGCCGTTTTCCTCGAAGGTGCGCTGGAAGCCGCCGACAGTCTCCCAGCCGAAGGCGTAGTCGAAGCCGACCGTGGCGATTTTCTTGTACTTGAGATTCTTGGCCACCCACTCGCCGAACGCGTGGGTCGACTGGCTGCTGTTCCACCCGAGTCGCACCACCCAGCGGGCCGGCTTGCGCTGGGTCAGATCGTCGGAGGACATGACGGGATAGGTGGTGGGGATCTTCACGGAGTCGGCGTATGGGTGCAGCGCGTAGCCCGTCGAGGCCAGGAGCCCGCCGGTGAGGAGATGGATGTGGTCCTGGTCCACTAGCTTGCGCGCCTTGGTGACCGCCGTCGCGGTCACGCCTTCAGTGTCCTCGACGATCAGCTCGATCTTCCGCCCCGCGGCCTGCCGGCCGATCTCGTCGAGGTAGAGCTCGGTGCCATTGAGCATGTCCTTGCCGATGGCGGAGGCGAACCCCGTCAGCGGCGAGAGGAGCCCGATCTTGATCGGGCCGCCTTGGGCGGCGGCCGGCCCCGGCGCGAGGAACGCGGCGGCGACGAGGGCGGCGAAGGCGAGAGCGAGCAGACGGTGAGCCATGGCGGTCTCTCCTTTAGCGCCGGCGGCCCCGCACCGCGCCCATGATGCCCTCGGGCGCGAAGAGGATGACGCCGATGTAGACGGCTCCCAGGATGAGGAGCCAGCGTTTGGTATAGACGCTGACGAAGTTCTTGAGGAATACGATAACAGCGGCTCCCAGCACCGGCCCGGCCAGTGTGCCCGGGCCACCCAGCGCCACCATGAGCAGCGACTCCACCGAGGTGACGAGCTGCACGTCGGTGGGGCCGACGAAGCCGTTGTAGTACGCCCAGAGCACGCCGGCCACGCCAGCGAAGGCGCCGGAGAGCACGAAGGCGATGTACTTGTGGAGCCACACGTTGT
>DASSSH010000001.1:0-6392 GCA_035708525.1 Candidatus Methylomirabilota bacterium | reverse complement strand
TGGTCCCCACCCCGCCGATCACGCCTGGGGCGATTCCGTGGCTCTTTCGAGGGGTGCCGGCCGCCTCGCCCCGCTTCCCCCCAGTCGCGAGCGGCTCGAGGTGCGCCTGGCCGTAGGACTTGGCGAACTCGCGGAAGCGCTCGCCGACCGGGGAGAAGTATTTCTGCGCCCGGTAGACCAAGTTCATGGGCCGCGTCAGCCGCCACCCCTGCAGCGGCACGGGCCGGAGCACCCCGGTCTGGCACTCGCTCTCCACCGAGTAGCGCGAGACCATCCCCACCCCGAGACCCGCCTCCACCGCCCGCTTCACCCCCTCGGTGCCCGGTAGCTGCATGGCGATCCGGAGCGGCACGCCAGCCTCACGCAGCTTCCGCTCCACCAGCAGGCGGGTCCGCGACCCCGTCTCCGGCACGATGAACGGGACTCCGTCCAGATCCCCGAGCGTCACCCGGCCGAGGGCGACGATGGGATGGGACGGGGCGGCGATGAGCACCAGCTCGTCGCTGCAGACGGGCTCGACGACGAAGCGCCGGTCCTCGACGGGCCCTCCCACCAGCCCCATGTCCAGCACGTTCTGCAGCAGCTTCTCGAGGATCTGGTCCGTGGTGCCCACGTGGAAGAGGATCTCGGTGTCGGGCCAGAGGGCCTTGTAGGCCTGCACGATCCGCGGCAGCACGTACATCCCGCCGGTTGTCCCCGCGCCGAGGATGATCCGCCCTTTGGTCCCGTCGCGCAGCTCGGTGATCGCCCGCTCGGCCTCGTCCTTGGCGTGCAGGATGGAGACGGCTGACCGATAGAGGACTTCTCCCGCCTGCGTCAGGCTGAGCCTGGACCCGCCCCGCTGGAACAGGGCCAGGCCCAGCTCCTTCTCCAGGGCCTTGATCTGCAGGCTCACGGCCGGCTGGCTCAGCAGCAGATCCCCCGCAGCCGCCGTGATGCTCCGACGCTGCGCCACCGTGTAGAAGATCCGCAGGTGATGCAGGTTCACGTAGAGCCTATCAGGCGATCCGCGGCGCCATCGCGGGCAGGATGACACCGGACCCGCTGCAAGGCAAATAAATAATCTCTCTCAAAGGCATAAGTAATTGTGCGTACCTTCCCGACGCGGGCCGAAGCATAACCACTCGTCACACAAGGGATTTCTGCTTATCCTCGTCCGGGAACCAACCTACGGCTGCAAGCCCTGGCGCGGCTTCGGCCGAAACGGGGCGTCAACCGACTGGTCCGGGATCTCCCCATAGATGGCCTCGAGCGCCGCCGCTTCCGTCCGGAAGAGGTTCCGCGCGCCGATGTCCTCGGCCAGCCCGGTCCGCTCCATGACCGTCAGTACCTGGGCCTTTAGGCCGCTGAACACCATGGTCACGCCCTTTTCTGCGAGCCGCCTGACCAGGTGGCGGATGACCTCGTCGCCGGAGGCGTCGAGCTCGTTGATGCCGTCACCCACGACCAGAATGTGCTTCGCCTTCGGCGCATGGGCCGCCGCCTCGAGAATCGCGTCCTCGAAATACGACACGTTCGCGAAGTACAGCGATCCGTCGAATCGCACGGCCGCGACATGCTCCCCGGTCGGGAGGTGATGGAGCGTGGCGTCCCGCAGCGTGCCGTCAGGATGGCGACCGAGGACCGCCACCCGGGGCTTCATCCGGCGGTAGAGGTAGAGGACGAGCCCCAGGCCGGCGCCGACCAGAATGCCGCTGTCGAGATGTGGGGCAAGCGCCAGCGTGGCGAGGAGCGTGACCCACGCCGCGATGCCGTCGTGGGCGTGCGCGCGCCACGCGTGCGTCATCCCTTGGATGTTGACCAGCCCGACCACCGCCATCACGATCACGGCCGACAGCACGGCCTGTGGGAGGTGATACAACAGCGGTGTCAGGAAGAGCAGCGTGAGCAGCACCACGAGCGCGGCGAAGACCGAAGACATGCCGGTTCTCGCGCCGGCGCCAAGATTCACCGCGGAGCGGGAGAACGAGCCGCTGACCGGGTAGGACTGCGTGAAGCTCCCGAGGATGTTGGCGAGCCCCTGACCGACCAGCTCCCGGTTGGGCTCCACGCGCTCTCCGGTCTTGATGGCCATGGCCTTGCCGATCGACACCGCCTCCATGAATCCAACCATCGTGATCACGAGCGTGCTCGACCACAGCAGCTGCACTGCCTCCCAGTCGAGCCTCGGCAGCACCGCGCTCGGCAGGCCTCTCGGAATGTCGCCGACGATTTCGCCTCCGCCGACCAGCTTCACGCGGCCGTCGCTGATTCCGCTGATTCGCCACCGCCGGCCGTCCGCTTCGGCGCCCTTCGGGCCGCGCCCCCAGGCGTGATACGTGTCGCCCCCGGCGGCGTCACCGGGAACACGGGCGAGCACGAATTTCCGCAGGGCGCGCTGGCGGATCCGGTTTTCCTTCTCGGCGTCCTTCACTTCGAGCCTGAGGAGTTCGAGCTGATACCTGAGCGCGATCACGTGCTGGCCGTCACCGGCCCTGGCGCTCTCCAGTTGTCTGAGCTGCGCTGCGCGGTCAGCGATTCGCTTTCTCAGCTCGCTGACTCGCGCCTCCTCGCGGTCGAACTCCAGGGCGATGCCCCTCACATCCGCATCGACCAGGCGGTCAATGGGCTCGCTGCGATTGTGCCCGAACCCCACGTACCAGCTCGCGCTCGTCGCGAGGGCCACGACGATGAGCACGCCGGGCGCCTTCGGGGCGTATCGCCTCAGCAGCCACATCAGCGCGATGGCCGATCCTCCCATGATCAGCGTCGGGACGTGGGTGTCGCCGATCTGCTGAGCAACGCCCCAGACATCCAGGAAGAACCGCTCGCTGCGCCCCATCGATACGCCGAGCAGCTTGCTCGCCTGGGAGAGCACGATGATGACCGCCGCGGCGTTGGTGAAGCCCACGATCACCGGATGGGAGAGGAAATTGACGACGGCGCCGAGCCGGCATACCCCCAAAATCAACTCGAGGACGCCGACCAGCAGCGCCAGGAGGATCGCCAGGCCCGCGAACTGCGCCGAGCCGACGGCGGCGAGGGGCGCCAAGACCGAGCCGGTCAGCAGCGACAGCATGGCGACGGGCCCGGTGGCGAGCTGGCTGGAGGAGCCCCAGAGGGCCGCCACCACCACCGGCACGAATGCGGCGTACAGGCCGTGGTAAGCCGGCAGGCCCGCCAGCTGAGCGTAGGCCAGGGACTGTGGAACCAGCACCAGCGCCACCGTGATCCCGGCCACGAAATCGGCACGCACGGTGGTCCCGTCCATGGGGAACCACCGCACGAACGGCAGGACCGCCACCCAGTGGCCCCTCACCGGCCTCCCTCGGGGTCGGCGCTGGTCACGAGACGGCCCGCCGGCCGGGCGCCCCGCCGGGCTCCAGCCCGACCGCCTCCGCCTCGAGCCTTGCGCCGATCGCCTCCAGCGCCATCTTCTCCGTGCTGACCAGCCGGAAGATGTTCTCCGGGCCGATCTTCCCGTCCAGCCCCGTTCGCTCCATGACGTCGCGGACCTGCTTCTTCACTCCGCTGAAGACCAGCGTGATGCCGTTTTCGGCCAACCGATCAATGAGATGGCGCAACATCTCGACCCCTGAGGCATCCAATCCATTGATGCCATCCGACACCACCAGGATGAACCGCACCGCCGGTGCCTCGCTCACCAATCTCAGGATGAAATCCTCGAAATAGGACACGTTGGCGAAGTACAGCTGCCCATCGAATCGGATGGCCGCGATCTTCGGATGCAGGGGGGGCAGGTTGAAACGCGCGGCATTCCGCAGCGTCCCGTCCTTGTCTCGCCCCAAGACCACCACCCGCGGCGTCATGCTGCGGTAGAGAAAAAAGACCAGCGACAGGACGATCCCGGCCAAGATGCCGGTCTGGATGTACGGGGCAAACATGAGGGTCGCCACGAAGGTCGTCACCGCCGCCATGCCGTCATCCGGCCGGGCCCGCCAAGCGTCCCGCATGCCCCTGGCGTTCACGAGGGGGAGGACGGCCATGGTGATGATGGCCGCCAGGACCGACAGCGGCAGGTGGTAGAGCAGCGGCGTGAGAAACAGCAGGGTGAGCAGCACGAAGAGCGCCGTGAAGAGCGCGGAGGCTCCGGTCTGCGCGCCCATGGCCAGGTTCAGGGCGGAGCGGGAAAAGGAGCCGCTGACCGGGAAGGACTGGCTGAGGGCGCCCGCGATCTTGGCCAGTCCCTGGCCGACCAGCTCTTGATTGATGTTGAGCGGAACGCGTGTTCTCGTGGCGATCACCCTGGCGCTGGCCATGGCCTCCATGAAGCTGATCAGGGCGATGACGAGGGCGGCGGGAAGCAGCTGGATGCCGGCTCGCCATTCAGGGCGCGGCACGGTCAGGCGGGGCAGCCGCTGCGGAATGTGCCCGACGACCCCGCCTCCCAATTCGGCATACCCGACGAGATAGCTGACCGTCGTGCTCAGCACGACGGCGATCAGGACGCCGGGAAGCCTGGGCGCCGTCTGCTTCAGCAGCCACATCAGGGCGAGGGCCGACAGGCCCATGCCCGCCGTGATCCAGTGCAGGTGAGAGACGCGCCCGAACAGGGACCACAGGTCCTCGAGGAAATGGCCGCTCTTCCCCATGGGGACCGCCAGGAAGGCGCTCAGCTGCGAGAGGGCGATGACGATGGCCGCGGCGTTCGTGAAGCCGACCAGGACGGGATGGGACAAGAAGTTCACGAATACGCCCATGCGCAGACATCCCAGGATCAGCTGCGCGGCTCCTGACAGCAGGGCCAGCAGGATCGCGTACGCGATGAATTGCGGCGTGCCTGGATCGGCCAGCGGAGTGATGC
The DNA here is from genome assembly GCA_035708525.1 of Candidatus Methylomirabilota bacterium. Lineage (GTDB taxonomy): Bacteria > Methylomirabilota > Methylomirabilia > Rokubacteriales > CSP1-6 > DASSSH01. Next base: position 1,588 of record DASSSH010000001.1, on the reverse strand, counting down.
TCGCGGCGGTCAGCAGGGACGTCATCGCCACGGGTCCTGTCGCCAGCTGACGGGACGATCCGAAGAGCGCGCCGACGGCCACCGGGAGCATCGAGGCGTAGAGCCCGAAGTAGACGGGAACCCCGGCGAGCTGCGCGTAGGCCAGGGATTGTGGAATGAGCACCAGCGCCACGACGAGGCCGGCGACGAGGTCGCGGGACAGCGTGTGAGGCGTGATGAGGCGCCTCCACTCGAGAAAGGGAAAGACTCTTTCGAGGTTGATTCGCCGGCCGGCTTTCTCCATGGATCCTCAGGAGGCGGAACGCGCCTGTGATCCCTCTCCGCCGGTCCCTCCCCCGGCGCGGGGGAGGGGCTCTCGCGGCACCGTCTCTCCTCCGGCCCCAGCTCTCCGAGCGGCCTCGGCCACCCGGGGCCGGGAACAGACCGGGCCAGCGAGGATGAGGTCGTCGATCACCCCGCCCCGGACACGGAGGGTCAGCCGGACAGGCCCGGCCGGTGTGGAGGCCTCCTCCTCACGGACGTACACGCCCCGGGCGATCTTGAGGCCACGGCCGGACCGCCCGGCGGCCCTACCGGTGCTCACGCGAACGGGAGCGGCCATGCCCTCCTCGGCCCTCGCGATGGCTTCTTCCTCCCGCGTGGTGAGGGCGCCCGGAACCAGAGGGAAATCGAGCGCCTCCGCGTACTTGTCGGCCAGGAGCCGGCTCACCTCACCGGCGGTGGGGACACCGGGCAGCTCCCGCTTCAGAGTGGTGACGTAACAGCGCAGCCCGTCGGCCGCCAGGCGTCGAAACCCCTCGGACGGGACGCGCCACGCGCGGGCCATCGCGGCGTAGTCGAAGTCGAAGAGGATATTCCCGGTCACCACCACGGCCTCGCCGATCTGCCCCCCGCCGGTGCCGGCGATACGGCGGCCGCCCACCTCGATTTCGTTCACCCCCTCGAGCGCGGCCGGCAGCCCGAGGGCCCGCAGCGCCTCGACGGCCGGCATCAGATAGCGCCGGTAGATCGCCTCCACCATCAGCGGAGCGCGCCGGCGGTGGAAGACGCACTGGTAGAAGAGCTGGCTCGGGTCGAGGAAGACCGTGCCGCCTCCGATGCGCCGCTGCAGGACTGGGTAGCCGTTGTCACGGCACCAGTCGAGATCCAGTTCCTCCCGCGGCACCTGGTGGTAGCCGACGCAGAAGTAGGGGGCCGCCGGCCGGCAGAGCGCGATCGTGTCCGGCGAGTCCTCCCCCATGCCCTCGGCGAGGGCGTGGTAGAGGGCCTGGGAGCGGAGCGGGGTCACCGGGCCCAGGTCCAGGAGACGGACGGGAGCGCTCACCCGACCATCTCCCCGAAGCGCCCTTCCTGCCGGATGATCGCGATGTCCTCGTCCGTGGGCTGGAAAGGGTAATCGCGGAAGGCTTCGCCCGGCCGGTAGCTGCCGAAGGGCCGGTTGCAGGCGAGCTTGCCCGCCCGGTCCGGGCAACCGTTGGTCATGAACGGCACGCCCAGCGCGACGCACTCGTCGATCAGGACCCGGGGCGCCCTCACCCTCGCGATGGCGCCCGAGGCGTCGAACTCGATGGCCTCCCGCGCCAGCGCC